>CAYZWO010000235.1:0-2654 GCA_964482215.1 uncultured bacterium | reverse complement strand
ACTACCACGCTCTTCTTACCCACTTCCTGATCGCTTTTTCGATCTACTGAGTCTAGATGATACAGAGTTTTTTGGTCAATTCCTGAGAGAAATTAATGCGGGTAGATCTATTGACTGTCTACCTCAAGGATTGCATCCATGTAAGGTTATAGGTGCAGAGTTCCTAAAGTTTATTGATAACTCAATCATCACTAAAAGTCAGCTTATACTTCGCTTTATGGATGATTTTTATATTTTTGATAATGATGAGAGTGTCGTTAATTCTGATTTCATTGAAATTCAGAAAATGCTAGGAGAAAAAGGGCTATTTTTGAATTCTGCAAAAACCAAGATCGGTCAGGCAGATGAAATTAATATTGAAAAGCAAGTTGATGATATTAAAGCAAGTTTATTACAGGTTAGAAGAAATGTTCTTGAAGTTTCTGGTGTAGAACTAGAAGATGAGGATGAGGAGTATAAAAAACTAAGTGATGAGCAAGTTGAATATCTACTCAATATTTTGAAAGATCCCGATATTCATGAAGAGGATGCTGAATTAGTTTTAATTCTACTTCGCGATTATGGAAACGATATTTTAGAGCGAATGCAAGTGTTTCTTGAGCGATTCCCTGGTCTTAGCAAGAATGTTTATAGTTTTTGCAAATATTTAGATGATAAAACTGAACTATCTAATCTAATTGAGAATTTCTTAAAGCAAGCAAAAAATGTGACAGAAAATCAATTATTTTGGCTGACTAAAATTACAGAAGAATACCTTGCTAACTCTCAAAACTATGGTGTAATCATTGAATTACTATACAATCATCCTCACTCTACAAGTTTGACACAAGCAAAACTGCTGGAGATTCCAGAACATCGATTTGGTTTACCTGAACTTAGATCTGACCATCTTCGTGCTGGAAAGTCTGATTGGCTATCTTGGTCAGCAGCAGTGGGCTGTCGCAAAGAAAATAATATTCAGAGGAACCATAAACTGACATATTTTTCCAAAGCAAGTCCTATGAATAAGCTAATAGCTGACTGTATTTCTTCGCTCTAGTGCGATCAGCGATCTTTGGGGATTTCTTACTTAACGTTCTTTTGCATTTTTAAATAAAGATTAATTTGTAATACTTTGGGCTACACATTGACAAAATTAAAACGCGATCTTTTATCTTAATATAGAAAAAAATGGGAAAAGAGCACAGTAACGATTTTTCACTTTATAACAAGATTAAATGACCACAAATTCAGGCATAGACAGGAAAAAATGGTTACAGTTCTTAATAAACCTTCATCCCTAATCCATGAAATTCAACTTGAAAAAGTTGGTAACTGGAATTTATTCAAATTTAACGAATCTCTGCAACTACGGATGGAAAACCTGCTAGAGAAAAAGAAAGCCGATCAGATATCTCTAGACGAAATCGCCGAATTGGAAACAATAGGAGAACTAGATCGCATTTTTACTCATATCAACGCAATGCTGGCTGCTCAAAATGCCAATCAGTGATGGGTATTGTATTGATCAAGTAATGTTGATTCCTGATATGAGAACTCACAGTTTTACTGCCATAGTTTATAAAGAAGACGATGTTTATATTGCTGAGTGTCCAGAAGTTGGCACAGTGGATCAAGGAGAAACAATTGAACTGGCGATCGCAGGGCTAAAAGAAGCCACAAGACTATCCCTAGAAGAATTTCCCTTGATGAGTTCGTTAAGAACTTGTGAAGCCTAACTGTTGATCTAATTAAGTTTTTAGCGCGATCGCCGATGTTTTAGGATGTCTTCCTTGTTTATGTTGCTTAATGTTCAGAGTTCGGCACAGTGGATCAAAGAGAAACATGGAATCAGCCAAAAGAAATTAATGAAGCTCAACGCAATGAAAGTTAGGATTTCCTAGAAGCTCTTCAATTGCTTCTTTCCCAGAGCGAATGAGAATTTCAACTTGATGAGTTGGTGCATTACCGCATCTTAGCCATACCACTTTCGGTGGAGAACCATATAATCGGCTTCTTTCGGCAAAATCTGCATCTTGAGTCACAATACAAAAATCATTTAGCTTAGCAAATTCCCAAATTTCTGTATCTGTCTTCTCTGCCAAATCATGAAACTGTACATGGCTAGAATTCGGAAAAATATCAGCCAATCGAGTAACCAGTTTTCGGCTCAAGTTTTGATCAAAAAGGAGTTTCAAGCGGCACTCACAGAAGCAACTAAACGATGTTCCCGATCAGCAGCAAACTCCAAGCAAGCTCTGATATCTGTCTCAGTCAGTTCAGGGAAATCATCAACAATTTCAGAAATAGACATCCCAGCCGCTAACCAGCCAAGAACATCATAAACCGTAATTCGCATTCGACGAATACAAGGCTTTCCTCCACGTTTATCAGGCTCAATAGTAATAATGTCGTGATAGCTCATAATTGCAAAAGGAGGTTTACTATATTTAAGTCTAAAGCAGGCTAACACTTTTAAAACGTAGCATCAGTATTAAACGCTTGCCATTTTTGTCGAAACTATTATAAGCGCGATCACCGATGTTTTAGGATGTCTTCAGACTTTAGGCTACACATTAACAAAATCAAAACGCGACCTTTCAACAAGTGATCCGTATAGAATAGGAGTTACGCATTGACAAATTAGAATAGTTATGAAACAACGCAAATTCAAG
>CAYZWO010000234.1:0-2672 GCA_964482215.1 uncultured bacterium | reverse complement strand
ATTCACCGATCCGGCAGACATCACTGAAACCGTGGCGCAGTGCGATGGCTTTATCCTGGGTTCCCCCACCTTGGGTGGTCACGCCCCAGTCCAGATCCAAACGGCACTGGGCTTAGTGCTCTCCAGTGCGGTGAAGAGTAAACTGGCGGGGGTATTCGGCTCCTACGGCTGGAGTGGCGAGGCGATCGACCTGATTGAAGGACGGTTGCAAGATGCGGGCTATCGGTTGGGGTTTGACACCTTGCGGATTAAGTTTACCCCCACGGAAGCGGTGCTGGAGCAATGCCGTCAGGCCGGGGTGGAGTTTGCCCAAGCGTTGAAGAAAGCCAAAAAGAGTCAGGCTCCCCGGCAAACGGTGACCCAAGTGCAGGCCGATCGCACCGAACAAGCAGTCGGGCGGATTATCGGTGCCCTCTGTGTGGTGTCCGCCAAGCGGGGTGATGTGGCCAGTGCCTTGCTGACCTCCTGGGTGTCCCAAGCCACGTTTAACCCGCCGGGAGTGACGATTGCGATTTCCCGCGATCGCGCCATCAACTCCCTGCTGGAAGTCGGCGATCCGCTGGTGCTGAATGTGTTGGCGGAAGGGCGGGAAGTCCGAAAGCACTTTATGAAGCCCGTCACCCCCGGAGAAGACCTGTTTACCGGAGTCTCTAGCCAAATTGCCGCCAATGGCTGTCCGATTTTGGATCAGGCGTTGTCCTATTTGGAATGCACGGTACAAAACCGGATGGAGTGCGGCGATCACTGGTTAATTTACGCTGTGGTCAACAATGGCAAAGTGCTGGACGGCAAAGAAATGACCGCCATCCACCATCGCAAATCAGCCGTGCCCTATTAACAGTGCTCGATTAACGAGATAAACCTCTCACCGCACATAGAACCGAAGGTGGAGCCGATCGGGACGGTTGATCTTGACAGTTCTAGCGGTTCTCCAACCTTGTTGGGGATAGTTTATTACACGGTCGGCAATCAATCGGTACAGAGCGACCAACCAGTTGATCAAGCTTCACGCTCTACCTAATGTCTTTATCTTTTCTATGGTTTAATGCCAAACAGCAGATTTTATCAAGTGTTTGGTTTTTTATTTACCCGATACAAAAAATATGGCAGAAGTCCTTGCAAGCGTCGATATTGCTAGAGTTCACGTTTTTATTTCCGGTCAAGTCCAAGGGGTATTTTTTCGCAAAACAGCACAGGATGTGGCAGCAGAACTGGGCTTGAATGGTTGGGTGCGAAATACCCACGATGGACGGGTGGAAGCGGTGTTTGAAGGTACAAAAGCCCAATTACGCGATGTAATCAACTGGTGCCATGAAGGGCCGCCGCAGGCGTATGTCAAACATGTGGCGATCGCCTACGAACCCCCCGAAGGCTTGCCAGACTTCAAAATTGTTCGATAAAAATTGTTCGATAGGGCTTGGCTCAACCATGCAACCTGCCCCAACACCAAAAACTAAAAATGCCAAAAATTAAAAAGGATGGATGTTTAGTATCAAACATCCATCCTTTTTAAGCTTGTGTTGTCTGAAATGCCTGACGGCAGATTGCCAATCAATTTGGCACACTAGACCATCCGAAGAACAAGGGGCTTGAGCACCTTGTTGTACTGAACTGCGAAACCCATGTTACTGAGTCTTCGCCATACTCGAACTAGTGGTGGTCATGCCAGCGGGTTCCTTGACAAAACCAGCATAGGCTTCCATACCGTGTTCGCCGATATCCAACCCTTCCAATTCTTCCTCTTCCGACACCCGGATACCCAAGGTGAACTTGAGGGCATACCAGAAGATGAAGGACAACAGCGTGATCATGCCACCCACGGAAATGGTGCCGAGGAATTGAATCCACAACTGGTCAATACCACCACCCATGAACAGACCAGCCTTGGGGCCAAACCCTTCACCATATAACTCAAGACCATGAATAGTCACTTTGGGGCCAGTGGCAAATAGTCCAACTGATAAGGTACCCCACACACCATTCACCAAGTGAACCGAGGTCGCACCGACGGGGTCATCGACCTTGATTTTGTCAAAGAACAGAACGGCGAATACAACTAAGATGCCACCAACTGCACCAATCACAGCGGCAGAACCCACGGAAATAAACGCACAGGGAGCGGTAACCGCCACCAAACCAGCCAAAATACCGTTGATGATCATGGACAAGTCAGGCTTACCCAAAAGCACCCAAGCCACAATGGTGGATGCTGCGCCACCAAAAGCACCAGCAGTGTTAGTGGTCATGGCAATGTGAGCAATCAGCGGGCTAACACCCATGGTGGAACCGGGGTTAAAGCCGAACCAACCCAACCACAGAATCAAACAACCCAACGTCGCAATGGAGAGGTTGTGACCGGGCATAGCGTTGACGGAACCGTCTTCGTTGTACTTGCCAATCCGAGGCCCCAGAACCGACGCACCGACTAAAGCAGCCCAACCACCGACGGCGTGAACCACAGTAGAACCGGCAAAATCCCAGAATCCATATTTGTACAACCAACCGCCACCCCAAATCCAGTGACCTGTGATTGGATAGGCAACCCCGACCAGCAACAAGCTGAAGATCAGGAAATCTACAAACTTAATCCGCTCTGCCACTGCCCCAGAGACGATGGTGGCAGCGGTTCCAGCGAATACCAGTTGGAAGAAGAACTTGGCTAACAGGGGTAC
>CAYZWO010000233.1:0-2688 GCA_964482215.1 uncultured bacterium | reverse complement strand
TCTGCGATCGCGGAGTTTGTATCCCGATTGGGCCAGTAAATTGGAAGCTTTAACGGGATTGGAAGTTAATCATTTGCCCTGCGGCATTCTATCCCCCGTTTTTGAATTACCCACCTCATTCGTTAGTCACACGCCCAATGGCCATTGGTTAAATCAGGCAGAAATCCATCAATTCCAATCAGGATTAGGCCCAGAAGTAATGGGAGGTTGGTGGTATCCTGACGATGGCCAAGTGGATAACCGCAAGCTCGTCTATGCTCTACGGCAAGCGGCGGAGATTTTAGGCATTCGGATTCAAGAAGGTGTTACCGTTCAATCCTTAGTTCAAAGCGTTAACAAGATTGATTATCTACAAACAACGGCGGGAGAATACCGAGCCAGCACCTACGTGTTAACCACAGGTTCCTGGGCAACCGAATTAATGCCCCTGCCTGTTCGTCCCATCAAAGGACAAATGTTAGCCTTACGGATGCCCAATCAATCCCCATTTCCCTTAGAGCGCGTTTTGTTTGGCCCTAGCACTTACCTTGTTCCCCGCAAAGATGGACGTTTAATCATCGGCGCAACCTCGGAAGAAGTCGGCTGGACTCCCCACAATACCCCCCAAGGGATGCGATCGCTGCTAGAACGGGCTATACGGCTGTATCCTCCCCTCGCGGATTGGCCAATTGAAGAATTTTGGTGGGGATTTCGACCAGGTACGCCCGACGAATGCCCGTTTTTAGGCCCAAGTCCCTGGGATAATCTAATTTTAGCGACGGGTCATTATCGCAATGGCATCCTATTGGCTCCTGTTACTGCCGCTTTGATTGCTGACCTGATTGTTAACCAAAATACTGATCCTCTCTTAACTGCCTTTAGCCGCGATCGCGTTTTTGCGTAAATCTTATCTACATATCACAATTATTAAATTTATGACGACCCTCAGTATGCCTCCTGTTAGCCCCCTCAGCTCCGATGCCAACGCGGATCATGACGATTTGATCATTGCAGGGCGTAAATTTCATTCCCGTTTACTGACAGGGACAGGCAAATACCCCAGCATCGAAGTCATGCAGCAGAGTGTGGCCGCGAGTGGTTGCGAAATTATCACTGTTGCTGTCCGTCGCGTCCAAACCAACGCCCCTGGCCATGAAGGGTTAGCCGAAGCGATCGATTGGTCAAAAATTTGGATGTTACCCAATACCGCAGGCTGTCAAACCGCAGAAGAAGCCATTCGGGTGGCCCGCTTAGGACGGGAAATGGCCAAGCTTTTGGGGCAGGAAGATAACAACTTTATTAAATTAGAAGTCATTCCCGACAGTAAATATTTATTACCCGATCCCGTTGGTACCCTAGACGCGGCCGAGCAGTTGGTAAAAGAAGGGTTTGCGGTTCTGCCCTACATTAATGCTGATCCCCTGTTGGCAAAACGTTTAGAGGAAGTGGGCTGTGCCACCGTGATGCCCTTGGGTTCCCCCATTGGATCGGGCCAAGGTATTCGGAATGCGGCAAATATCGGCATCATTATCGAAGAAGCCAAGGTTCCTGTGGTGGTTGATGCGGGGATCGGAACGCCCAGTGAAGCGGCCCAAGCAATGGAAATGGGAGCCGATGCCGTGTTAATTAATAGCGCGATCGCCTTAGCCCATAATCCGGTGGCCATGGCTCAGGCAATGGGAATGGCAACGATTGCAGGCCGTTTAGCTTACCAATCAGGACGGATGCCCATTAAAGCCTATGCTAGTGCGAGTTCGCCTTTAACCGGAGTCATTAAGTAAATCCAATTAAAAAGATTCTGTAGAGGCGTAAAGCTTACGCCCCCTAAAATTACTTTACCTTAAAGGCGGTTTTTGTTTATGCCATTCGGTGGATTGTTCATAGGCGTAACCCACATGGAGGAGTTGATCTTCCCGTAAGACGTTACCGATTAATTGCAATCCAATGGGTAAATTTTGGCTATCAAATCCACAGGGAATGCTCATGGAGGGTAAGCCTGCTAGGTTCACAGGGATGGTCATTAAATCCGATAGGTACATACTGAGGGGATCATCGGTTTTTTCCCCTGCTTTAAAGGCAGTCGTCGGAGCGGTGGGGCAAACTAATACATCGACTTTTTCAAAGGCATTATCAAAGTCGTGTTTAATTAACGTTCTTACCTTTTGTGCTTTTAAATAGTAGGCATCGTAATATCCCGCAGAAAGGGCATAGGTTCCTAACATAATGCGGCGTTTGACTTCTTTTCCAAAGCCTTTGGCTCGCGTTTTGGTGTACATATTTAACAGGGTGTCGGCTTCTTCCCGAATGCCGTATTTCACGGCATCATAACGGGCTAAGTTAGCAGAAGCTTCAGAGGGGGCAATGATGTAGTAGGCGGGTAAGCCATAACGGAAGCGGGGACAGGAAATTTCTTGAACAGTAGCCCCCAAAGATTGTAATTGCGCGATCGCGGCTTTAACGGTTTGGGCAACTACATCATCGAGACCTTCCCCAAAGGTTTCTGTAATAACTCCGACTTTCACCCCTTTTAAATCAGGCTTGAGGGCTTGGGTATAATCGGGGATTTCTACGTTTAAACTGGTGGAATCTTTGGCATCGTAACCCGCGATCGCCTGTAATAAAATGGCGGCATCTTCCACACTGCGACCAAAGGGGCCAATCTGATCCAAAGAGGACGCATAGGCTACCAGACCAAAACGGGACACTAAA
>CAYZWO010000232.1:0-2698 GCA_964482215.1 uncultured bacterium | reverse complement strand
AAAGGGCTACCGTGTATACAGATCTTGGGACGAGAGTTGTTATCCCCGCATTACCCCCCTTAATCCCCCCTTGGAAAGGGGGGAAATCCAGTTCTCCCCCTTTCCAAGGGGGAGTTAGAGGGGGTCAAGAATGGGACTCTATGCACAAACAGATTTGTGTATACACGGTAGCCCAAAAAGGTAGAGGGACTTTGAAAATATGTTGCTCCCCTTCTCCCGACTTGGGAGAAGGGGGTGGGGGATGTAGCTTGCTTCCCGTAGGGTGGGCTTTCTTTAAGTTGCACATCACGTTGGTTCTACTTAAATTTGTGTTGTCCAACCTAGGGGCGTAGCATTCCGGTAGTTACGTGAGGAAATTACCGAAAAATCATGGCCAGAATCCTACGCCCCTAGACGGTTATCGATTCCAACACAAAATCATTCAGAATCAAGATTAACACGCCCTAACTGGAGGGGATTGGATCAGACGCAGCACCGCCAACGGTTGGAGTGTCCGGGGTGGGCTGGCTTGGATGGTGGCCTGCTTTTAGGACTCGCCGTTGCAGGTAGAGCAACTCCAATTCATTGCCAGATTTGCGAAACACCTTCACCTGGGTAAACAAAAACCCTTGGAACAGTCGATAAAAGGCCAAGCTAGTAATGGCAACGACTAGCCCCGCTGCTGTACTGATCAAGGCTTCGCCAATCCCCAAGGTTACGCCAGAGGTGGCAGCGGTGCCAATATCACCAATGCGGATCGACAGCAACGAGCGAATCAGCCCGACCACCGTGCCAAACAACCCTAATAAAGGAGACAGGGCAATCACAGCTTCTAGCACTTTTTCACCCCGACGCATGGCCGTCAGTTCTTCGTTGGCGGCGGATTCCAAAGAGAGGCGAAACACATCGGGTTCTGGGTTTTGCAGTTGTAACGGAGCCGCCAAGAACCGTCCAATCGGTTGTTCACTGGCTTGTCTGGCCAACCCTGCGGCAACAGACCAGTCGTGGCGAGCGGCTTCCAACACCTGATCCACCACCATCTTTTCCTTGGTCAGAATGGAAGCCCAAAACCATAACCGTTCGATAATGGTACTGAGGGAGAGGATGGAGAGAATGAGCAGGGGAATCATTGCGATTCCCCCTTTTTGAAAAATATCCGCCGCGTTCACGTCAATTTACTCCTCTTTACTCCTCTGATACCACCGACTAACCGCTATGGACGTTGCTGGGGTGCATTTGTAACGGCATCTAGGGTGCTGCAAGATCGTAATCATGCCGATCAACTTTGATGTAGATGTCACGAGTTACAGTGGCTAGGCGAGTTCGCTCCACTGTCCAAGTTCAATCTATTCACACGTTTAACCTATCATCAGCCCAACTCTTAGATAATCCTAACGATTCCAGCCTGTGATGTTACTCTAAAGCATTCTAATCGTATGTGGATTGATTACTGAGATATTCGGCTTACATATTTGGCTGTCATATTGGGCTGAGATATTCGGCTGCGATCGTTGGCTGAGCGATTGAGCCGAGATTGATTTAGCTGACATTGAGGTAACCCAGAGGTAAAGCAATGGCGAAGGACGAACACGTTTCTGTACTCCATCAGGGTGCAACCGTGTGGAACGACTGGCGAAGTCTGCAACCAGAAATTCACCCTGATTTGACTGGAGCTAACTTGGCAGAAGAGGATTTGGCTGGTTTTAATTTAGCCGATGCCAATTTGAGCCAGATTAACTTGACCAAAGCCAATCTGAGCGGTGCGGATCTCAGTCGTGCCCTGCTGCAAGGGGCAAATTTTCTAGAAGCCAACCTGTACTTGGCAGATATGATTGAGGCCAACTTGGATGGAGCCGCCCTGGTTCGTGCCAATCTAGAAGGGGTGGACTTGTACCGGGCAAATTTGCATCGCGCTATGGTTGTGGACGCGAACCTGCGACGGGCTAATATTCGCCGTGCCACCTTAACGGAAGCGCAATTAACCGGGGCGAACTTATCAGAGGCGGACTTGTTACAAGCAAATTTATTTGAAGCGCAATTATCAGGTGCAAATTTAACGGGTGCAAATTTAACCGAAGCGAACCTGATTGAAGCCAATCTGAAGGGAGCCAATTTAGAACAAGCGGTTTTACGCCGCACTAACTTACGTCGGGCTAATTTGACCGGAGCCATCCTGAGCCAAGCGCGGCTGTATATGGTCGATTTTGGGGCAGCGATAATGCCCGATGGCAGTTTACACAGTTAATTATTGGGCAGGTAAGCATTGCTCAGGCATGGGTTAGGATCGATTGCAGGTATGTCTGTCATCAACCAGATCCAAGTGCAGAAATTGATCCGGGGCGAAGTTGGTTGCTGAATGCTATAGCGATAGATCCCTGTAGATCCTTGTATGGGCGGGTTTAGCCGAAAAATTATCGATAAAATCGTTAGCTAGTCAGCAAAACCCGACCTTACACCCAGCCCTTGATTTCCGTTTCTGTGAGCGGGCGTTCTAGCTTGATGTATTCACTCTGGGCGGCTTGTAAGATGTGTGTCATGGCGATCGCCCCATCTTGTTCCGCTGCCAAGAAGGCGGCATTGAGAGCGATGTTGCGGATGTTGCCCCCGGCCACATTCAGCCGCGCCAATTTGGTGTAGGACAGGTTGGCGATCGGGGTTTGCTTCGGGAAGACGCGCTGCCAGATTTCTGCCCGTTGGGTGGCATCGGGGAAGGGGAACT
>CAYZWO010000231.1:2454-2753 GCA_964482215.1 uncultured bacterium | reverse complement strand
GATTGCTTAGCTTCCACAACGGAATTAAGGGGAATAATGCGATCTGCGGGGTTTATTTCCACATTCAGCGCAACCCCACCAGGTTCAGGAACGACGGAAACAACACGACCTACTCGTACCCCCCGATAATCGACTCTCGTACCAGGCAACATTCCCGCCGCATCAGAAAAAATAAAGGTTGCGTTATAGCCTCGCTGACCAAATCGAATATCCTTGATCCAAAAAGCTAAGAAACCCAGTGCGCCAAGACTAGCAATTAACATTAAACCAACGATGCTTTGAATCATGGCGGGAGAGAG
>CAYZWO010000231.1:0-2444 GCA_964482215.1 uncultured bacterium | reverse complement strand
CTCCGTGCGCTATTGGTCATTGCCATCTCTCCTTTCCCATTAACCTTATCCGTTACGATAACGCTATTTTGACACTTAAAGAAAGGATAAACTTAGCTTTTTACTCTAATCTCGATCTTCTCGCTGATAGATTACTTTAAAGCTCTGATCGAGATACATATCGTATTTTTTGCCATCATTGCAAATGACATTATTTAAATCATATCGTTGGCGATCGCTTTCAAAATCAGCATCATCGTAAAAATTACAACCCATCGCCCGAAGAACGCGTTCTATTTGGGCTTTTTCTTGAGGTGTAACGTCACGATCATCGTCGGCACGAACAGCTAAGGTAGAGGCAGTCAGCAGTAATAAGGTTAGAGAACTTAAGGTAAAGCAAAATTTCATCGGTGCGAATTCTTGATAAATTGATGGCATGAGCATTATATATATAATAGCCACCAATTTTTTTGAAGAAATTCAGTAATTTTCTTTGAAATTTGATGAATAAATGAACTCTTGCGAGATAAATTAGGCAATTGAATCTAATTTAATGCTCTTTAAGATTAATAAACGTTTCTTGGGCGTATTCTTTTCCTTCGGTTAATAGGTAATCCAAAAAAGTTTGAGCCACAATTGATAATTGTTTGCTGCCTGGATAAATTACATACCAATGCTTTTGAATGGGAAAGCCCTCCACATCCAGAATAACTAAAGGGCCTTGCGGGCCTTCTAAAGCCAAAGAATGACGAGAGAGGATCGATAAACCGAGACCGCCCACTACTGCCTGTTTAATAGCTTCATTGCTACCAATTTCCATTTCTACTAACATTTGCAGGCGATTTTCCGCAAAAAAAGATTCTACAGCCATGCGTGTCCCCGATCCCGATTCCCGCATAATTAAAGGTTCTTCGGCCAAGCGTTCTAAGGGAATATGCTTTTCATTCGCGAGAGGATGATTCCTTGGTGCAACAACAACTAAAGGATTGTCGAGAAAATGACGCAAACTAATATCTAAGTCTTCAGGTGGTTGGCCAATAAAGTATAAATCATCCAAATTATTGGCTAAACGGTCTAAAATTTGCTGCCGATTAGCAATTTGTAAAGCAATGCGAATTCCTGGATAGCGTTGACGAAAGGTTCCTAAAATCCGAGGTACGAAATATTTCGCGGTAGTAATGGCAGCTAGGCGTAAGGTTCCTTGTTTTAATCCTTTAATATCGGCCAAGGTCATTTCTAAATCATTAAAACGCTGGGAAATATCACGGCTAATATTCAAGACCTCTTTGCCTGCATCGGTCAGGTACAGCCGTTTACCAATTTGCTCAAATAAGGGCATCCCAATGGCTTTGGTCAATTGTTTCATCTGTTGGGATACAGTAGGCTGGGTGAGAAAAAGTTCCTCGGCTGCTTTGGTAAAACTCCCATGTTGCGCGATCGCTTCAAAAATCTGGAGTTGGTGGAGGGTGGCTTGCTTCATAATCTATAGAAAAACTTTATGTTTTTTTTATATAAACTATTTTTCACCTATTGTAATTTTGTACCGTGAAGAAAGTCAATCCTCTGGTCTCAAACAGCCACCTTGATTTAGAAATTTATCTTTTTATAAGTCTTTTAGAAAATCGTTATGTTCTGAAATAGAGCCTTGCTATCTGAGAGTTACCACTAAATTTTCTCTCTCTCGTCTGACATTAAACATAGAAATTATCTATCTCGATTAATCCATGCTAACCTTGTAGTTCAGGCGAAAGAAGGCGATCGCGTTCTGTTGTTATGACTGTTATAGTTCCATTGGATGAGGCTTTGCATTGGGAATGTACCCGTTAACTACTCGCAACGTATTTTCTAGCCAATTCGGTAAACCGGCTAAGGCTTTAGCGCGAGATTGAACCTCAATTTTGCCGAATACATTATTATTGTCGGTGGGTTCATTCCCCGCATTCTGGGCTTGATTTCCTTGGAATTGGGGCAAATTATTAACCGCAATCACTTGGGGAACCTCCATTACACCTGCTTGGGTTTTGAGTTCATCGGTGAGAATAAACAATGCACCGCCTTTACCAAGCCCTGGGTGGATTCCTGTCCCCGCGATCGCCGAATTATTAATAAAGGTTGTCGTATCCAATACTAAGCGACCACTTTTTACAAAGACTGCTCCTCCTAATCCTGCACCGCCGCCGCCAAAACCGAGTCCACCATTTCCTGCACCAAAGCCTCCTTTTCCTGCCATGCCGACTTGGCCCGCAATCCCCCCATTGCCACCAAAGCCAGCCGCGCCGCCGCCACCACCAAAGCCGCCGTTACCACCATCGCCGCCATCTCCACCTTGTCCGCAGAAGATAGGTACAATTTCCGCTTGAGATTGTTTTTGAGCAGACTTGTTGAATGAAGGTTTGCTATTTACTTTTTTCGGTAAAACTGGATTTAAGGATTTTTGTCCTGACACTGGGCTGGGTTTTGCCGTT
>CAYZWO010000230.1:0-2776 GCA_964482215.1 uncultured bacterium | reverse complement strand
AGTGCTTCTAACTTGACCTTACCTCTTTTCCAAAATTAGTTTTCGATCTACTGAAGATGACAGTATTTTTCATGATTTTTTAAGATTTGCAAGTCAAACTTCGCAGATAATTTCAGACACAATGAATACTGCAAACATCGCGCAGGAGAAATTTGGGACAGCACTATACGAATGGGTACAGGAAGGAACAGAAACCATTGGCAATGCAGTTACACCAATCGCGACCCATCCATTGATTCAATTTGCGACCAAAATACCTGGCTTTAGATGGTTAATGGCTGCACTTGGCCAAGTTAATACGGATATCGTGCAACAGGAGATTGAGGCTTTGCGACGCACCTATCCATCGGAAACTCAAGAAGCGTTGGCCAATCGAGTAATTACAAATATCGTATGGAAAGCAGCAGGTATCGGTTTAGTCACAAACTTTGTTCCTCCTTTAGCCTTAACTCTTTTAGCCATTGACCTTGGCGCGATCGCCGCACTACAGGCAGAAATGATCTATCGGATTGCAGCAATCTATAATTTTTCTCCGATAGAACCGGCTCGACGGGGTGAAGTTGTCGCGATTTGGGCTTTATCAATTGGGAGTTCTGGCGTGGTAAAAACAGGGTTAAGTGTGGTTGAGCTAATCCCTGTGGTTGGGGCTGCCGTTGGTAGTGCGGGGGATGCAGCAATGTTATATGGGCTAGGTCAAGTTGCCTGTCGTTTTTATGAGGCTAAGCAAAGAGCATTGACCCAGAAAGAGCGCGATCGCTAACCGAATAGTTAAGTATCCGTGTAAACGATTCGTTTTTAAACATTACACAAGGGATTAACCAGAAATATTTGATCAATCCAAGGAACCGCGAGTAACACCCAGTTGATTTTGTAGTTTTAATTCCTTCCAAAGCTGAGAACCTGAAATTTTACCTGCTAACAATTGTTGATAACGACTAATGGTTTGTAAGACTTCCTTGGGCGATTCATTGACAAATTCAATGCGGAAATAACGAACACCCAGTTCTAAAAAGCGTTGGAGAAATTCAGCCCCTGTTTGTGCGGTTCCATTAAAGACCGTGTTACGACAACCTGCATCAGCTAATAGGACGTGTTCAGCCCCAGCGCGATCGCGGAGTTTAACTTCATGACTTTCACAGGGACGACCACAATTTCTAAAATCTGTTCCCTCGGAAAGGAAGGCACAGAAAACACAATGTTCCATGTGAAACATCGGCATGTGCTGATGAATGGTGATCTCAAACCAATTAGGGGGAGATTTTCTGAGCAAGGATTCTAATTGTTGAATATTGAGATCGTAGGAGGCAGTTAAGCGTTCTAAGGAAAAAGTTTGTTTAAAATAATTTGCTGTGATGGGATTAGCAATATTTAAGGCAAAATCAGCAATCATGCGCTCGTTTTTAAAAAACTTGAGATGATCGTAATTGCGAATTAAATAACCATCGGCTTTACTAGAAATAACTTGTTCAAGAATATAGTTTTCCTTGGGTTTGCTAATCCGAGGAGGAGCGACCCAAATTTCTTTTTTAGAGTTTGTTTGTCTTACCAGTTCCACCGCAGCTCGATAAGCAATGGGGTCTTCAAATTCACAATAAATAGTGTTAATATCGGTGGTTAAAACTGCTTTTAATTGTTTAAGATTACGGACTAATACAATAATTTGAGAATCAGCATTGGGTACTTTTTTTACTGTTGGTAACAACTCTGTATAAGTAACTTTAGGATTCAATTGCCAGCGTTTGGGTTGACTCCGTAACTGCTCTAATTGGCTAACTAATTCACGGCGAATCCGATTTAATTCACTGACAGGAATAATGCCATTATCGGGTAAATAATTATCTAATTTACCTAAAGTAAAGGGAGTATTTCCTAAGCGTCCCAATTGTTCCGTTAAACGCTCGGTCGTTAAGGGTTTATTATTCGCTTTTTCCAGTGCCATTGCAGAATCCACTTGAACAATATTTCCCTGTTCATCACGGGCGATCGCGGTTATCGGTTGTCCAATTTCTCCATGAATTTCTATCTCAATGGGTCGTTGATAGTGGATTTTTTCACCTGTAAAGCTTTGACGCAATTGTTTATCCAGTTCGGGATCATTGGTTTTCCAAAGGCGATCGCCGACTTTAATGCGTCGTAAATCGAGATCTCGTCGCCCAAAGGTGACAACCGTATCGCGCCCTTGCTGTTCTACTGCATAGGCCCGTCCCCCTTCTTCCCGATCTGCGGGTTTACCTGCATCAAATACCACGCCATCCCCTGCTTTTAAGGGAGCTTCTAACCGTAAAATAACCTGCTTATCCCGACCGTCTCGAATCTGTTTAATTTCCCCTAAATAAACGCCGCGTTTTTTGCCAAATCGGGCATGAACTAACGCTTGATTATCAATTCCGTCTAACCATCCCGTATAGAGTCCCCGTGAAAAAGCCATTTCCAACTGATAGCGATCGCGCTCGGAAACCTGATGCTCTAATCCCGTCATGACCCGATCAATGGCTTGCCGATAAACTTGGGTTACACTAGCCGCGTATTCAGGAGTTTTCAAGCGTCCCTCAATTTTTAATGACACAACCCCAGCTTCGATCAGTTCAGGTAATACAGCTAATCCTGCTAAATCTTGAGGGCTGAGTAAATAACGGCGATCGCCGAGATCCAACGGTTGACCATCCACAATCATGTCATAGGGCATTCGACAAGCTTGGGCACATTCTCCCCTATTTGCTGAGCGTCCCCCCAAGGATTCACTGGTTAAACATTGCCCCGAATAAGCCACGCATAA
>CAYZWO010000229.1:0-2810 GCA_964482215.1 uncultured bacterium | reverse complement strand
ACGAAGTTTCAATTCATCCAACTCCTAATTCATCTCTTGATTCAGCAACGCCAAACTTATTTGTTGACCTAGGTGCAGAACGTTTGATCGCTGCAGATCGTGGCACAGAAAAAATTGCCGTTGAAATCAAAAGCTTTGTCCATGCGTCTGACATCAAAGATTTAGAAGATGCCCTCGGTCAATTTATCCTTTATGAACGGTTACTCCTTCGCTATGATCCCGAAAGAATACTTTATCTAGCGGTTACCGATTCAGTTTATAAAACAGTCTTTAAAGAAGAAGCAGGTCAAATTTTACTCGAAGATAAATTGATTCGTTTATTAACATTCGATCCTGATCAGGAGGTGATCAATCAATGGATTTAAACCTAACCACTTACCAAGCCATTATTCAGCAAGTTTTCAATAGCTATATTGAATTTTTAGGCGAAACTAACGACATTCACTTAGAAACAATCATCGATACCCAAAACCATCATTACCTATTAGTTGAAGTCGGATGGGAAAATGGCCGACGCATCTATGGCACCCTTTTGCATATTGATATCATTAATCAAAAACTTTGGATTCAACAGGATGGTACTGAAGAAGGTATTGCGGATGAATTAGTTGCTTTAGGCATTCCCAAGCAGCAAATTGTATTGGGCTTTAAGCCAAGCGATCGCCGAAAAGTTACAGAGTTTGCTATTTCCTGAACCCGCATCGAAACCCTCGTCCAGCAATGCCTCACCGCTTAGGGGTAAGCCGTTGAGGAGGCTTGTGTGGGATGGTATGGGGGAAGTTAATTGAGATTTTGCAGAAATTGATTGACATAATTCTGACTGATACGCTCTTGTTCCAAACGTTTTTGATGCAAAACAAGATGGGTGTATAACGTTGATTCTTCGGGGGTGAGGTGTGGTAACGTTTCGGCGATCGCACCCTCTACTGCAACAGCAAATTCTTCAAATGCCCTAAATGTTGCCATGTCCATCATGATGGAAGTGGTTTGAGGAAAATAAGACCGCAACTGAGATAGGATCTTAAACCCATCAGTATCCAAATCTCCCCAGTAGAAAATAGTGCAGGTTGATAACCATGAAACGGTTTTCAAATTTTGAACAGCATAGCCACTGCCAAAGATCGCAAAGCTATTTTGTAGAGATGGCAGTGTTAAAAAATTCATCAAATTCTCAGTGACAAAACAGCGATGAGTCTCTAAATTTAATTGTCTGAACTCAGAAATGGGTAGACTGATATCCGTTGCAGGGAAATTATATTTATGCTTGAGTAAAGGGTCTAGTAGCCTCAGTCGAATCAAGGGTTCACGATATTTGAGGGAAAAGCGTTTCTCAAAGGTATAGTCTTTCTCTCCTTCTGTAGATACCAGTTGATCAGCAGGAAGAATGGCTTCTAACAGACTGCGGAGAATGCGTTGATTTTGCTCAATGAACTTGGTATGAACCTGAATCGGTAATTCTCGAATATACAGATGCGGTTTTGGGTTTTGTTGGAAATACTGGCAAACTTTGAGCAGATCAGACCAGCGATCGCCATACTCAATCACTTTCAACGGATTGCAACTTAGCCAGTTATATAATTGCGGGATAGTTGTTTGAATTAGCTCTAGGTTTGTTTTGAATTTCGCAACTTCATTGGCTTTTTTAATAAACTTTAGATAGTCTTGCTGTGTATCAAAATGAATTCGTTTGGGCAAGGATTGTAATCCATATTTTTGAGTTTTTCGAGTTTCCAACTCCACAACATAGCCATACCCTAACGTCTGCTTGGATTTGTTCACTAATCGAGTCACGGCATCTCGTAAGGCAAGGTACTCTTTGGGGAGAGTGCCGACAGGAAACTCCATTGGGAAAACGTTCTCTCCTGTAATGATTGAACTCAGGAAAGTCGGATATCGCTGTTCCGCTTTTTGTTGAATTTGAGCAGGGTCAATCACGACTGGAATGAAGAGCGGTTTGTCGATTATGGCGGTATTCTTCGATGGAGATAGACGCAATACTGGAGTAGTTTCCTTCAGGCGTGTTGGAAACAAAGTGCAGGCTGGAAATATATGGTTCTATCACATTAATCTTATCTTTGGGAGTAACCACTAAAAGCTGCAAGTTCAAATTCTTAAACAACTCCATTGCATAACGGGCATTACCATCATCTGATTTGCTAAAGGCTTCATCGATCACGACAAATCTGAATGATTTAGATTTTGTCATCTCTTGATTTAAGCCAAACTGGTAAGCGATCGCCGAAGCTAGAATCGTATATGCCAATTTCACCTTCTGCCCACCAGATTTTCCAGAAGAGTCTGTATGGTGTTCTTTTTCAGTATTATCAGAGCGATAGCGTTCACTCACCGAAAAATCTAACCAGTTCCGCACATCAGTCACTAAGCTTGTCCATCGCTCCTCAGCTTTGAAGCGTTCAATCAAGCGAGTCTGGATATTTTGAAAGCGTTCTTCGTTGTCTTCAGCCGTTTGTCGTACTACATCCCCCAAACAAATTTTCAAGTCTTCCTTAAAATCTCGAATTTCACGATTACGAGTTTTGTCACAACATAGCCGGATGTAGGTGGAGTCTGTATAATCGATTTTCTGTAAAGACTGATTCAGTTCTTCGATTGCCTGTTCAATGTCCTCTTCTTGTTTGTCCAAAGCACTTTTGAACATTGAAATGGCAATGATAACTTTTTCGTTCATCAATTGCTTAAAGCGTTGCTCATGACGAGGTAAATCATCCTGCTCAATTTGCACCTTTAGCGTTAGATATAGCTTGTCTCAGAGTTATGAGATACAACTAGAGTGTAGCAATAGAGTGACA
>CAYZWO010000228.1:0-2828 GCA_964482215.1 uncultured bacterium | reverse complement strand
TTCCCTTCCTCTTGGACTTGTTGGGAAATTTGTCGGGTAATGGGTTGTCCTTTAATCTTCATGTCTGCCGAAGGAGCAAACTCTCGAAATTCAGGATCAAGATATCTTGCCCACATATCGGGCGGCTCGATCACATGAGCATCAGCATCAATAATCTGGTATCCATTGAGCATAAATTAGAGACCCAATAATTTCAATTTACATCCACATGGGGAAAGGATTCAGTTGATCTTCCCTTAGCGATTCGGACAACCATCCCATTTGCAACGATACGTCATACAATCGCCCCTGTCCCAAACGTTTCCATAAATGTCGCATTCCTGGCACGATGACTTTTGCGACCCTTAAGCCGATGTCTAGACGAGTTTGATCGAGTACGAGCATTTCCATCTTTTTTTCCTCGACAATTTTTTGACAAAGCTTTACGTCATCCAAAATATCATTGCTGAAAAATGGGACATAATCGGTATAGCTTTTAGCCTTTTGATCGGAGTCAGGAATTAAATAAGAATGTTCGTTTAATGTTGCTTTTTTCCACCAAGCCAGAGCTAAAGGATCAACATATTGGGGATAGTTGGTTGTCCCGTCAGGATTAGCGGCTAAAACACTGGGCAGAATTTGATTGAGTTCCGTTAAAGCACGACTAAGGGCAATATTGACATCAAAATGCGTACCGTAGCCTAAGATAATGTCTTCTACGGGACTATCTTTTTTAGCAGAAATGGCAGC
Source organism: uncultured bacterium (assembly GCA_964482215.1). Taxonomy (GTDB): domain Bacteria; phylum Cyanobacteriota; class Cyanobacteriia; order Cyanobacteriales; family Microcystaceae; genus Snowella. The sequence continues at coordinate 2,099 of CAYZWO010000228.1, read as the reverse complement.
AAAACTCGGAATGTTCAGATCGCTAGTAATATCTAATACCCACAATTCTCGGTCTAATTCCTGATAGTATTTTCTTAAATTTTGAACGTAGGGGTCGTCGAAACTATCTAGATTAACTTGGGGTTTCGATAAACGATTGTACCACCACAAAGCAACACTATCCCGCTCGACTAATTCCATAAATCCTTGGAGGATGGCTTCTTCAATGGTGTTTCCTGCGGCGCAACCGTTAGAATCTGCCCAACAATCGAGATAATCTCCTTGAGGATAGCCGTAATAACAATAAGCCGTAGGCAAGTATTTAAAATCTTTGTCGGTTAATGACCAAACGGGTGTCCAATCTATTTCTCGTTCTTCATCGAAAGGTTCAGGTACTTTTTGAAACCAGCCATAACCGTTAGCATTCCATGCTTTTCTGCCGTCATATTGTTGTTGACTAAAATTCATGCAGTAATTGGGATGAATGGCGCGATCGCCGATTTTTTGATAACTATTTTTGATTCTAATTTCGGTTCCTTGAAATACCCCAGAATATCGTTCAATCGCTTCACAAAAACCACTGGCTCTGGCTTGAATGTCTGTCTTTCCCTTTCCTGAACTTCTTCCGCCCAAATTTTTACGCAGATTCTCTAAATCATCGAAAACGGTAACAAAATGATGTTTGGCAATGTAGGTATGATTTAACGGGCTTAGTGGAATTTTTGTTAATTCTCGAACCACACCTGTAATGGGGCTAATGAGATGTTGATATTTTCTTAGCGTTTCTTGAGGAGAACAAGTGCGATGCCCGCCATCAGTGGTAAAGGTTTTCGGACGATGACCCAAGACAACAGGCAAAGGTCTTTGCATTAACTCATAGCTCATCTGTCCACAACTAGGGCATTGAGGACGTTTAACAACAAAGTGTTCTTGATTTTGAAAATTTAAAGTATCATAGGTCATTAAAATTTGATTTAATCGGCTATTTTTTCCCTGAATAATCCATTTAAAAACTTCCGTTGCCACCATTCCTAATGCAGTTTGTAGGCTAGAAGGTAGTAGATTTTGGGGCGGAATAGGAGCCAAAAAATCTTGATTATGCCTTTGAATAAAACTGGCCATTGGCCGATTATCTTGCAAACGCTGGGCTAAGCATTGCCAACACGCAGTTTCTTGAGGATTAAAAATCGGCCCCATCCAGAAAATGGTACCAATTGGCTTTACTAATAACCAAGGGAGTTTAATTTCTAGAGATTGCTGGTTAAATTCTTTTAAATTTGGATTAAGATAATTGTCGGTTAAAACAATGGTTAAATCGGGAGAATCAATTTCTTCAACGAGTTGAATATGTAGCAAATTTAAATGATTAATTAATTCTTCTTTTCCTAAACAATCAAAAGATTTAACAGCAATTTTTGTTGTATTTAATCTTTCATTAGCAAGTTTAGGTGGGATATTCAGTTGTTCACAAAAAGTAATGAAATCTGCGGATAAACTATTTTCATTCTCAACAATATAACCTTCTCTTTCTAGCTGAAATAATGCGGCTTGGATTTTAAGACTAATATTTAAGATTTCCTGAAATGACGTTGCGCTATCTTGATCGGTTGGGAGTAGTTGCCATTGGATTTTGTCAATAATTTCATCAGTGCTGCGATCGCCATCGATTAAAGAAGCCACCAGATATAGAAATCGGTCTTGCAAACAGATGGATTCTCTTTCGGATAAAAGAAACACTTGATCAGGCGCGATCGCTGAAACCGAATAACAAGATTTAAAGCGCGGTTTAGAGAGCATAATTTTGATGATTCAGGAAAAACTGACGATATAGCTCACAACTCGAAACAATATTGGATTCTAACTGTTTAACCAAACCTAAACTAGTTAATTTATGGGCAAAAATGGGTTCTAAAGAACCTCGCTCAATACCTGGCAAAATTGAGTGGAGAGCCTTTAATAGTTCGGGAGAGTCTTTTAGATGTAGCCAATGTCGCTGCAAATGATGGGTATAAATGCCAACATTAGTAGCAGCAGTTTCTAAAAGATGTTCTAGGGCCATTTCTCCAAGACTCAGTAGATCGAAAAAGCGATCAGGAAGTGGGTAAGAAGAGCGTGGTAGT
>CAYZWO010000227.1:924-2855 GCA_964482215.1 uncultured bacterium | reverse complement strand
AAATACTAGGCGAACATCTTAAGCCTACAAACCTCACGATTAGGATCGGACTCTCCGTAATCTTGAGATAAAAAAGCACAGATAAAATCCGTAAATATAGCGATATAGATCATAAAATCAATGGTTATGATTGAAATAACTAATGCGTAATCTCCCCATTTCTACGCAATTTAAAGGCAATCATGGTCAGCAAAAGCTATTCAATCATTGTTAACTTACCCCAGGGAACCACGGGTACAGGTTTGGATCAAATGATAGGTTGGATGGGCCTTGATCCGGGCTTAGCGGGAGCTAATTATGGTAGTAATATTGTGGGTGGAATTGGAGCAGCAAATTCTTTAAATGCGTTAATTGTTGAGGCCAAACAAGCCACAGGAGTAGCCAGTAATGGGATTTTTACTACGAATGATGTCATTGCTATTAATAGTTGGATTCGCCAAAATCGTTTAGCCCAATTTACCCAATTACACGGTGATGATAATGGCACGCTTGAAACCGGATTTCATTTAATTCAGGGGAACGGGGGAACGTACAAATATCGAGATGCAAATTTTATCGATACAGTTGCAGATGGTATTTATCACATTGGCTTTCAAATTCAAAATGGTGTTTTTCTCAATGAAGATGGCAACCCGAATGCCTCAGTTGACCAAGTAGCCAAATGGTTAACCCAATTATTTACGGATCGCGCAACTACCAATACGGGCTTAGACCGCATCACCGAGTTAATTATTGCCGATAATGGATTGGCTCAAAATACCACCTGGTCAGAAATTGCCGCCGGAGCCGATGCGGCTAATGGGATAAATCAACTCTATAAAACCGCGATCGCTACTTTGGGATTAGCCAATGATGGTTGGATTTCTCAAGCGGATATTTTGCAAATTAATAGCTGGATTCGGTCGGATGCAACCCGCTATGCCAATTTTTTACAGCTTCATGGGGATGATAATGGAACGCTTGAAACAGGATTTCACAAAGTCCAAAATGATGGCGCAAAAACCATTTATTTTGGCCAAAATTTAGTTAATACCGTCGCTGATGGCATGTACCATATTGGCTTTGCCATTCAAAATAATACGTTTTTAAATGAGGATGGTAATGCTAATGCAACTGTGAGTGATGTCACCGATTGGGTTAACTATTTTTACACTGATCAATCAACCACAGGAACGGGTTTAGACCGCATTGTTGATACGATTAAACTGGATACTGGGTTAGCCAAATGGACAAATGCTGGGCAAATTAATGCGGGTGCTACGGCGGCGAATTCTCTCAATCAATTAATTGTTAATGCCATCCAAAGCACTGGAGTCTATAGTGACAGTTGGATTACAACTGATGACGTTCGCACGATCAATAAATGGATTCGCACCAATTTTTATAACACCTTTGTTGCCTTACATGGGGATGACGATGGCACAACGGAAACGGGTTTTCATTTAGTCCAAGGTGATGGAGCCGCGACGCAATATTTTGGTAAAAATTTAGTCGATACTGTTGCCGATGGCATTTATCATATTGGTTTTGTTATTGGTGGTAACAATTTACTCAACGAAGATGGCAATACGAACGCTTCTTTGAGCGATGTGGCTAGTTGGTTGAACTATTTCTATGGACAAAAAACCGTTGTCTATGGCAGTGATTCAGGGGAAGTTGTTCAAGGGACAACCCAAGCGGATCATCTGTTAGGCTATAGCGGCAATGATACGGTCAATGGAGATAGCGGTAATGATTTATTAGAAGGCGGTTGGGGAAATGATGTTTTAAATGGGGGGGCAGGGGACGATATTCTCTACGGTGACTGGGGAGATGATAGTCTCAATGGTGGGGAGGGTTCCGATAAGTACATTGTTAAAGGCAATGAACCGTCTGGTTGGTCGAGTTTCCAAGGTTATGACACCTACACCGATAATGGAGCCATCGGCAGC
>CAYZWO010000227.1:0-910 GCA_964482215.1 uncultured bacterium | reverse complement strand
AGTAGATACGGGTAACGTAGATATTGGCTTAAAAAGTTTTGTCAATACGGGCATTGAAATTATTGACAGCAGTGGTGCAACGGGAACGGTCAGATTGTTGGGAGATTGGAATAGTAATCAACTAAACTTCTCCACTGTGCAGTTTGTCGGCACGAATATCCGAATTGATGGCGGTTATGGTGATGACACGATTACAGGTAACAGTGGCAATAACACGATTATTGGAGGAGGAGATAACGATCAACTCGACGGGCGAGAAGGTTCCGATACCTATATCGTGACAGGCAATGAGGCGGGTGGCTGGTCAAGTTTTCAAGGTTATGACACCTATAACGATTCTGGACTAAATGGCAGCGATCGCATCCTCTCCCAAGGAACGGGTAACGTAGATATCGGTTTAACCAACTTTAGTACAGCCAGTGGTATCGAAGTCATTGATGGAAGTGGGGCGGCGGGAATTACTCGACTATTAGGAGATTGGAATGATAATCAACTAGATTTCTCTTCGGTGCAATTCATTGGAGCTCGTATCCGCATCGATGGCGGTTATGGTAATGACCTGATTACTGGAACGACAGCCAATGACACGATTATCGGGGGAGGCGGTGATGATGAAATAGACGGCGGTGAAGGTTCCGATATCTATATCGTGACAGGCAATGAGGCAGGCGGCTGGTCAAGTTTTCAGGGCTATGATACTTATTACGATACGGGAACGACGGGAACAGACAGTTTAATCGCTCAGGGAACTGGCAATGTGGATATCGGTCTGACCAATTTTACGACTGACAACGGTATTGACAGTATTGATGGCAGTGGAGCTACTGGAACGGTTCGGCTCTTAGGCAACTGGGAAGATAATTGGCTTGACTTTTCAGCCACACAATTTATCGGCACGAATATCCGCATT
>CAYZWO010000226.1:0-2859 GCA_964482215.1 uncultured bacterium | reverse complement strand
CAACTTTGGTTGACATGCCGTTGCAATACTTGGGAACAGTTGAGCTTCGTGACCGATTCCCCCAACACATCGCTCAACCGCTTCCACAGTTTGGGGCCTACATCTCTTTTGATATAACCTTCAGCGTAGCCAGTAGAACGGGCGATTTTGGCATAGCCTTGGCGTTGGCAAGTTCCGCGCAACACAAAAACTTCCACGTCCGTTAAGTGCTTCCCTGTTTTCAGGAAAACCGCTTTCTGAAGGATTTGCAAAATCTCCTCAAAATCCATGCGGCCAACTGCATCCATCCATCAGAAACATCAGCGATCGCCCTCAGGGTCTATGTAGCCGCCTATGGTGCTGTATTGACCGACCATGCCTCATCCACATGAGAACCGCTAGATCGGAATATTCAAAATTTACCAGAACTTTCCTGGAACTTTTCCAGAACTTTTCTGTATCGACAAATCATCACTCTACGAGACTGTTTGAAAACTGTCTGGCGGTTACAACCGCAACTAAGTGAACACTAACGGATCCCTAGGCTTTAGCCCATGCCGCAGGCTATTGCCCAACGGGCTGTAGTCCCGGACTGAAGCAAATCAAGGGTTTCCATACTCTGCGTAGGCAGGTTTCTGACCCATAGCGTCTGACCCATTAGATCTAACCCAAGCTCTAACCCATAGAATAGACCGCCTTTTAGAGTCCACGCAGGCAGACTGGGTTCCTGTAGACGCGGTTCTTTGCGTCTACAACCGCTAGTCCCCTAACCAATCGGTGTGCCCAACAGCTATGAGTCAGATTTACGAGTCAGATCTACCCGCAACCGCTGTTCTCAGGGCTAAATTCACGATTTGATTAGAGACATCTATATATATCTGCGATAATTCAAATCTCTATCACCGGATTGCGTCGGTTGATTAATTAAAAAAATCTATATCTATTGCAATTTAAAGATTTTTCCTGATCATTTTGCTTGTTTCTACTGAACCTATGCCTAGGGTCGTTCTCGTTCATCCGCAAATTCCCCCTAACACAGGCAATATTGCTCGTACCTGTGCCGCCACCTGTACCGAATTGCATCTAGTTGGACCATTGGGATTTGAAATCAGCGATCGCTACCTCAAACGCGCTGGATTAGATTACTGGCCCTATGTGAATCTGCACTATCACGCATCCCTGACTGACTTTAGCCAAGTGCATCAACAGCAGGGAGGTCGCTGGATTGGGTTTAGTACCACTGGACGCGAAAACTATACAGCGTTTGAATTTCGCCAGGATGACTGGTTATTGTTCGGCGCAGAGACAGTCGGTTTACCACCAGAGGTTTTGGCCAGTTGCGATCAAACGGTTTACATTCCCATGGCTCAGCCCGGAGTGCGTAGCCTCAATCTTTCGGTCAGTGCCGCCTTGGGGCTATTTGAATCCCTACGCCAATTGGGACATCTAGCCTCATAGTCCGCCTGTCAACCAAGCTGAACAGGTGAAACCCCTGTCAAATCTACCGTTCAGCCACCATACCCCACCTATAAACAATTAAAATTGAACGAATCATCTGGAAGTTTTCCATTTTTATCCAGTACAGCAAACAAGCTGTGACTCCCCCTTGCAATCACTTGATTTACAAAAAAGCACCTCACATGATTGCAAGAAGTTATCCACACTCAAGCATCGACCGATATATTTCACATACATATATCACGTACATATATATAGATATGTCTTTGTAGAAATCTCCCCATCCTTCCCCCTGCGGTCGGAGTGAACACAAAGCCGGTTGCAGCGGTCAGCGACTTATCAGCGACTTAATTAAAGGCAAGTCAACGCCAGCATCGGCTCACCAGTATCCCTACCTAGAAGACCGGGATACTGCCTAAATCCCAACTTCATGGAAACTTTAAAAGTGATTCAGTCGCCCAGACGACAAAATCGCTCCTGGTTCGATAAGAAATTCATATGATTAATTCCAGTCAAGTTGAAATTTAATTCGGGATTTTTTTGGTCACGAAAATAGAGACTTCTTGTTTTAATAGGAAATTTTTATAAGTATTCTTTCTGATAGCTGAAAAGCTTGTTGAATAAGCATTTCATCGATCCATTTCCACTTAGAGTTCTAAAATTGTGTTTGACTTTATGGCTTAATGGGTTGCAACATTACGGAAGTCCTGTTAATTTCCCTTAATAATCTTTGTTGATTGCTCAGAGCAGCAGCAAATGCTGATTCGCAGCCATTACACAAAGGGTTCTGGTTTTACACACGGACTTTCAAAGGCTGTTTTCCTGATTCAAGGTGACAAGCTTGTCTAATTTAGAAAACCAGGGTAATCTTCATTTTCGGTACCTCTAGTTGCTAATTCTTGTGATCGGAGTCTTGAAGATATGTGATCCAGATCAGTCAAGTGGTGCTAGAGTAGTCCGAAAGTTCAAGGACAGTTAAGCGTTGGTCATTAGGAGTCTAGGAGGTCGTTCTTTGAAACGAGCATTTCCACGGAGTACGAATCCTGCATTTCCCCTGGTGGGCGATGAACCAGTAAGCTGGGCAAGCGGGACTGCCTCTGACTGTGTTGAACAGTCATTCACCAGCGAAACCGAAGCAGGTTGCACCAAGCCCTCTGTTTCTGGAACTGGTCGGCAGCGTAGAGTACGCACATCTGCGGCAATGATTGGTCTCGCCATTTCCATGGGAGCATCCAATCTGTTACTGGCCAAGCACAACAGTGCAGCCATTGCGGCTGAACCCCTGACTGCTGAAGCGGCTTCTGCAACCACTCTGCCTTTAGCGGAATCTGCGACCGCTGAAGCTGAGGCGACTGCCACTGGTGCTAGTGTCAAACAAGAGCAAGCGGCTCTCCCAACTCCCGAATTTTCCGGTATTCGCCA
>CAYZWO010000225.1:0-2901 GCA_964482215.1 uncultured bacterium | reverse complement strand
CCCCACAACAACCCTTAAACTAACCAGAGATGTCTATGTTTTCGATCTACTGAGTCTCTTAGATTACGCATTGCTGATCAGATGCTGAAGCAGCTTACAGATCTTGCAGTTTGTCACGTAACACAGTTTTATTTTCCTGACTTACTTACCCATACCACGCAATCTTTAACCCAGGGGAAATCTTGCATTCATCGATCGTGACTCATAAGCATGAGAAACGCGATAACCACGGGATACAGTGATTGGATGGAAGAGTCGGGGAGTGTTGGGGTGAGTTAGCGATCGCTGATCCAAGCGACATTTTTTACAGGAACTCTGCTAGAAACTCATCCCCAACGTCAATTCTGGGTCGATGCTGATCTCGGTTGATGCTGGATGGGACACCAGGCGATGCATCGTTTGGCCGTTGAAAATTTCTGGCAGTTCAACTAACAGATTTGAGATCACGTCAAACGGCATCTAGCTAAGCATTTAGCCTTAAGACCATATGATTAAACTGAGTCAATCTAACCGAACAAATTGCCGTTAAAAGTAATCTGAATCGCTGAATTTCATGAGCTAATCAGCTACGGGGGTTGATGCAACTGATGGCGATGAAAAAACTAGTGAATAACACTATCAAACCGTAGAAAAAGAGCCGCTATCAGATTGATAACAGATGACAGAACAGACAATTGCCTAAGAATAAACCAGACTATCAGGAACTAGGGACGAGTTGAATTCGGCCTGCGTCCATTTCTTCCATGAGTAATTCTAGGGCTTCATAGTCCACGTCCGAAATATGGCCTAGACGAGTCAGTTGATAGTTGATTTCATTCTCAATTTCAGGGGTCAGACGCTTGATATAGAGTGCCTTCTCAACCAATTGACGGATCGCAACAGTAGCTTTCATGGCAATTTTATCAACCTCTACATGTGAAATCTTCCTATATTCAGTAGGCACCATCAGATGATCCAAACCTATAGTAAGTGGTGATTTAAATCACTCTGTAAACCTACTTGTTTTCTATAAGGTCACTTCAACTCAAGATTAGGGTTTTCCGGTAGAACACTGACGAAAAATCCAAAATCTTCTAGTTTTGAGTAACTTCAATGGATTTTGTAGCCTGGGATACTCATCCGTAGAACTACTTGTCAAACACTTAAAAAATGTAAGAAAAATGAAGATTTAGCAAACTATCGTAAGATTAGTAGTCAATCCTTAGGGAGTAAGACTAACTTCGGTATCAACAAGTTTCCAAGTGCTGGCAAATTCTGGAGTCACTTCGCTCCTCTGCCTGTCCTTGATCGCAAATGTTCTCGCAGCGATCGCCTGTTATCGCTCTGTAGATGAATTAACCCGTAAAGGATTAAATTATGGCCTCGACTCTTATTAAGCCTCAGGTTGCTGTTGTATGTCCCGAAACATCCCTCAATGTCACCAATGCCGATGGTTTGAAGCAGCAGCTAATCGCCTGCTTGAACCAGCAACAGGATGTTTTCGTCGATATGGCTGGAGTCGAATTCTTGGATAGTGCTGGTTTAGTCGCACTGGTCTCTGCACTCGGCTTTGCCCAACGCTGTAATCAGCACCTTTACTTGTGTTCCATTTCACCCGCCGTCCGCATTGTGTTTGAACTGACACAATTGGATCGGGCATTTGAAATCTTGGATGAAAGTGCAGCATCCTGTGCCGCTCGGATTAACCCCCGCTAGGCATTCCTGCGATCGCTATATTGGGTGACTCAAGCTCTCAGTCACTCAAGATTGGACGCGGCGGTATGCTGACACTCACGCCATACTATTCACGTTAATTGCCCGAACATCGCCACAAATAACCGGGGCATTGCTCTTGTCAGATGCTGTAAAGTTAGCCTTCGACGCTGGCCATCAACCATGCCCCTTGAGGTTAAACCCGCCTTTATAACCCTTGACGCTTTGGTGAGAGACAAACGGTGAAACATAACCAAGGGGCTTAAGCTCCTTGGTTATAGAATGTTAACGTCCTTCAGTTGATTAAGGACTGTGATTGAAAACAGCTTTGCCTGTGAATTGTCCTGATTCATCGGGGTCAAGTCGTGCTTTGGACAGAGAATCTCTGTGCAAATCCGCGTAACAATTTAGTTCGTCGTGCACTTCGCATACGACAAATTAAAACAAGGGTTTCTTGGCGGATCACAAAACTAATCCTCTGGTTCACCCACCATCCCAGGACTAATTAACGTGATATCAAACTCATCTGGTGGGGTAGTTAGACTACCTGCCCCACGTTGTAACAGGTAATAAATTGCACGCACCTGAGGCCCAAAGACCACTTCATCCTCATTCTTGAGGTCATGCGCTTGTAATTTTCGGCCATTAATCAACAAACCATTGGCACTGGGTTTGCCTTTCAAGTTCCCATCCACAATCCGATAGTAGTAGCTACCGTCTTCATTGGGTAATTGCACCAGTGTTGCATGGCGACGGGAGACAAATTGAGACACGAGACGGATATCACACTTGGGATCTCTGCCAATTGAATAGACAGGGCCATCCAATATAAATTCCCGTCGTCCCTTATCGTCCTCAATAATTAGAAGGTGACTAGGATGCAATTCCGCAGACATTGAAAGCTTCGGTTTAGTAAAAGGAAATAATACAGGAAGATGCTTGAGAAATCCCACTTTGTCTGTAATCGACAAATAGACAAATCCGTTAGCTCTAGGCAACCGGATTGCAAAGGCTCTCAAACAAACACTGACTTAACAGAATACCCTTCGTATCAAGATGGCTGAGTAGGAAGTGTACACACTTCTACTGTCATAGTGTAGCAGTCTCAGGGCAAAACGCTGCGCCATTCCCTAGAGGCACGTCAAGTCTATCCGGAAAGTTATCTTTTCGTACCCGACGGACAAGAAGAACCAACCCTTTTGTTGTCCA
>CAYZWO010000224.1:0-3005 GCA_964482215.1 uncultured bacterium | reverse complement strand
CAATCGTTTCTGGTGATAGATCTAACCCCTGTTGAATCACCGTGAGAGCCGCCCGTTCGATCGCCGAGAGCTGACCATTTTGCTCCCGGTACTCCACCTCTTGTCGGTAGGTCAACTGGGGATCGGCAGTGGGGGCACGAGCAATGACGAGTGGGTCAGTCCCGTTCTCGCCAAACAATTCAGGGGAAATCGCCGGATCAACCGCCTGCGATCGCTTCTTAGCATAGCGATGCCACTCTTGAATCACAACCTTGCCATCTCGATCCCAATCGGCAGCTCCCGTGGCTAAGCCCTGCATCAGGTAATGGATATAGGCAGAGGGCAAGCAGGGTTCTGGATTAAACAAACTATGGGCAGGGGTTAGAGCCGTTAAAATCACCCGCCCTGTACCGCCTAATTGCTGTTGATAATCAACCGTATCACTGGCGTAGGGTAAGGATTCTGCCGCACCACTGAGATAGCCATCTAAAATCACAATTTGGCGATGCGATCGCCTGCTATCTAGCACCTCTTTGATAAAACTAGCATTCACTGCTGTGGACTTGACCAATCCACCCTGTTCATTTTTGCGGGTAATTCGATTACTTAAATACAAATTGACATGCTGATCGATTACACAATGTCCGCAAAAAATCAGTAACCCTAAATCATCAATTCCCATACTGCGAAACTTGTCTTCGATCGCCTCTTCCATGGCTTGGCGATCGGGATCAACTAACAGCTCAACCTGATCAAATCCCCCCAATTTTTCCTGCTGCAAAACCTTCGCCAGAGCATCCAAATCGCTGGCGATGGGAGATGGTGTTGTAGTATCGGGCTTATAACTACTGACCCAAATTAAAAGGGCAATTTTTGTCATTGGGTAGTATTGAACTGGAATTAACCATAGGGATCAGGTGAGGAGATTATATTAGTTTGATCTGGAATATAGCAGTTCTCAAAACTATGAGGAACGCTGTCAGCCTTTAACAAGGAGCTTAAGCCCCTTGTCTGTCCCTCGTACATATGAAAAGGGCTATAAATCTATCGAGTAAATCTCTGGATTAAATCAGTGGATTGAATCATAGTCAATCGTTCTAGATTGTAAGCTGTCGAGATCATTAACCTGTTGTCATCGTCAACCTGTGCTAATGAAAAACTGCACTAGCAGGATTTGGGCTAAGCGTGCAAAGTGCAAGCTACGCCAATGGGGATTTGACAACATCGCACTTCAGACTTCTCCAGCCGCTTCTCAGAGCCTATCTGGAACATTGGTTTTCATGTTTCATGCCCACGATGCACCCTAATCCCCCTAACTACTAGACCTCTTGCAGATTGCATGAAAGTCAATTGTTGGGTTGCCAAGATCTTTGCTCTCACCCTTTGCTTATATGCCCGAAGGGCTTAAAGCCCAAGGGACATACTCTTCGAGAAGCAAGCTACAAGAAAGGGGGATGTAGCTCGCTTCTCGGAGGGTGGGTGAGGATTGGCGGCGTAGAACCTAATTTGCAAGAGGTCTATTCTCTATAAGAGAAATTTATTGCCGGAACTCTAAAACAAGTGTTCAATCGGCATCTTACGCTAATCTGTGAAATTCGACCTATAGACAAAATGCAGTAGTTTGTAAAATCCAGTAGTTTGCAAGATCGATTGGCCAGATCTATCGATTTGCCAGATCTATTTGCCAGATCTAGTAGTGTGCAAGATGCGGTAGATGCCCAAGGGTTTTATGATTTACTGAAATTTAGGGTCGTGTGTCGCTGAGTTCTTGTAGTCCGGCAAGATTGATTGGAAAGGCATCCATCATATGCCGGGTTGTGCAGGCTGAAGCATACTGATACCCAATCAAAGTCCAGAATTATAAAGTTGAGGGAGATTGGCTATCATGCCCCAACCCCAGAAAATCCTAACTACTCAGCTACCCCTCATCCAGCCTTCTCCCTAGGGAGGGGCTTGTTAACCTCCCCCCCTCATACACCCTAAAATGAGTAGTTCTGTGTCCTGCTCTGAGACGAGTAAACTCTCACTGTATCTGCAACCGCTTCAACTGACCCTTGCGCCGCATACGGTCTTGAAAGCAGCGATCGCCGCCATGGCAGAGGCTCAGGTTAACCGTGCGTTGGTGATCTACCAGGGAAAGTTGGTGGGGTTATTAACAGAACAGGACATTTTCAAAGCAGTGGGTCTGGACGCAAAAGGCACCATGGGATTGCTGGACAATGTACCCATTGCCGAATTAATCACCACCAATCCAGTCACTTTACCCCAATCTTGCTTAGGCGAGTTGGACTATATCCTGCAACGGTTCCAGGACACCCAACTGCCGGAATTGCCCGTCGTCGATGGCCACAATACAGTGGTGGGGATGGTGACGGCGCAAGCGGTGTACCGAATGCTGGGGCAACGGCAGCAGGAACAAGCCGAGGCACGGGTGAAGGAAGCATCCCAGGAATTACATGCCGTCTTCATGGCCTTACCCGATCTCTTTTTTCGGATGTCGATGGACGGCACCATTTTGGATTACGTCACCTGTCAACCGGAAAATCTCTACCGATCGCCCGATCAATTACTGGGGCGGAAAGTCTGGGACGTGTTACCTCCTCCGGTCAACCAATTATTTGCCAACGCGATTCAGCAGGTTGTAGACAGCCATGAAACGGTGCAGTTGGAGTACGACTTGCCCATGGCCAATGGTGAGCAATCCTTTGAGGCACGGATTTTTGCAGTACCGACCCATCAACTGATGATGGTGGTGCGGAATGTCACCATTCAGAAACGAATGGAAATTGAACGCCAGCGCACAGAACTGGCACTGCGGCAACGGATCGACTCGGAACAAGCCTTACACCGGGTGATCCAGGCCATTCGCAATTCCCTCGACCTCAACGATATTTTTCCTACGGCTGTGCATGAGATTGGGCAGTTGATTGGCAGCGATCGCGCCGAAATCTGCCAATATGTGCCCGACCAAGCCACCTGGCTGACGGTGGCGATATATCGCCGCACTCCGGACTTGCCCGACTCCA
>CAYZWO010000223.1:0-3039 GCA_964482215.1 uncultured bacterium | reverse complement strand
CTGACACAAGTAAGTCAAACGGCAGCGTGGTATGGCGTTGAGATAGTCAAAGGGGTGGGGAACATGAGACGCTTAAGTGACCAAACAACAGCGAAACCTCATGAGTAGCCCCACTCTCCTGTATCGTCAACTGTTCGGCTACTTGAGTCAATATAGCGAGTACCGAGACTTACGCCACATCAAAAGTCTGGGGTGGATGGTCACCGCCTTGATTGGCACCCAACAGCTTAGCCCCCCTGCATGGGAATCCTACGTGCCCAGTCAAGCCCAAAAAGCCCAAAGCTATGAACGCCGATGGCAGCGTTTCATGAACAATCGGCGTATCAACGTCATGGCATTGTATGTTCCCTTAGTCCTAGGGGCGATCAGGGGATGAACAAAGGGACGGATATACCTGGGACTAGACACCACTGTTCTATGGAATCGCTACTGCATGATTCATTTGACCGTTATCTGTAGGGGACGAGCAGTGCCCCTGCTGTGGAAAGTCCTCGAACCTATCAAAGAACTTCGCAGTACTCCAACCATAGCTGAAAGCTTGGTTGGGGGTGAAGCGGAGCGCGACGGTCGGGAGCAATCTTGCAGAGTCTACATAAAAGATGTTAGTATGTAGATATGCTAAACATGACCTGGGAATTCAAGCTAGAGCCAAGCCCTGAGCAGATTGCAGAGATTGATCGTATCTTAGAGGTGTGCCGCAATGTCTGGAATTTTGCTCTGCGCGAACGCAAAGACTGGCTGAATTCTCGCAAGTCACCTGTGAATGCCTGCTCTATCGTGGCAGAGTATATGCTTGCTGCTGATACACCATTCCCGAACTACCATGTTCAGGCTAAACGGCTGACAGCGGCTAAAAGTGACTACTCAGAGTTGCAAACCGTCAACGCTCAAGCCCTTCAGCAAGTCTTGAGGACGTTGGACAGAGCGTTTGAGGATATGAAGTCAAAGGGATGTGGATTCCCACGCTTTAAGAAGCGTGGAAGGATGCGGAGCTTTGTCTTTCCTCAGATGCTTAAAAACTGCGTCTCAGGGGAAGGTATAAAACTGCCTCAACTGGGCTTGGTGAGAGTGCGATGGTCACGGGAAATGTCTGAACTGTTTCAGGTGAAGCAAGCTCGGATTGTTCGCAAAGCGTCGGGATACTTTGTCATGCTGAGCCTCCAGGCTGACGTTAACATCCCCACCTCGATGCCTCATGGACATCCCGTGGGGATTGATGTTGGGTTGGAATACTTTCTTTCGACTTCTGATGGAGAACAGGTCAAACGACCACGTTTTTTTGATGAACTACACCGCAAGCTGACATTGCTGCAACGTAGGCTCAAGACTAAGCAAAAGGGGTCTGCAAACTGGCGGTCGCTCCAGAAGAAGATTGCGAGAGTGCATCAACGCATTGCTGATACACGCAAGGACTGGCATTTTAAGTTAGCCCATCATCTGTGTAACCAAGCAGGGATGATATTTGTGGAAGACCTGGACTTCCGCATCATGGCTAAAGGAATGCTAGGCAAACACATGCTCGATGCTGGACTAGGACAGTTTGTGAATCAAGTTCTGCCGTGGGTGTGCCTTAAGCGCGCTGTATTTTACGGCAAGGTTGATGCTTACGGCACGTCCCAGGAATGTCCAGATTGTGGGGCTGGGGTTAAAAAGAACCTCAGCGTGCGCGTGCATCAATGCCCTGAATGCGGCTCAACCAAGCCGAGGGATATTGCAGCAGCACAAGTGATTTGTACCCGTGGGCAACGGGGAATTGAAAATGCCTGTGGAGTCGAGGCGGCGGGGGCTGAGGTCACTCAGTCTAGCTGGCTGGCGCTGAAGCAGGAAATCTTTGGGGTGACTCAAAGAATCTCCAGCCATACCGCTAGGTTGGTTGGATGAGTATGTCAAGAATTGGATGAGAGTGGGAGCTTAGTTCGAGTGGTGACGCGGATGGCGATCGCTGGAAAGTCTCAAGAGCGCTCAGAGACAGACTGAGCGAGGGTTTTTTCAACAAAAGCATTGAGACTGACGCCTTGCTTCTCCGCACAGATGACAACTTGGCGATGAAGGTCGGGGGGTATGCGGAGATTAAAGCGCCCAGAGAAAGGCTTGTCGGGGTCTTTACCGAGGCGATCGCAATCATCGAGATACTCATCCACCGCAGCCTGAAAAGAGGCTTCTAGCTCATCAACCGAGAGACCATCGAAGGCAATCACATCGCGGGTATTGATGACGCGCCCGACAAAGAGCTTGTCCAGATGGTCATATTCAACAACAGCCTCATAGCCCTTGTAATTCATAGATCGACTCCTGCATTAGCCAAAAACTCACGAACCTCCTTAACCTGATAGCGTTTCAACTCCTTTTGAGGGTGAGGAGAATGAATATTGAGTGACACTCCATTGAGATCGAAGCGCACCCTAGAGCCATCGCCTTGAAGCACCTGCCCACCGAGAGCAAGAATCAGAGAAACGACATCATTCCAGAGAATATTGCGGCGAATGGGTTCAGCAAAGAGAGCGCTGTAGGTGATTCGCTGCTTTTTGTTCATCCTACAATAGTACCGCTTTATGGTACCAACTTCAATAAGTCCCCCCCACCGGAACGAGGACACCCGCCGCCCTGAGGGTAGGGACTGCCGCGAAATCAGCGGGTTGAAATTCAGCTTATACCGAGTGAGCCTTGAAGGCTGGCCTGCCCCAACCGTTCCAGCACGAACGCCTTGAGCCTCTGTGTATCCTTACCGCGATTATGCCAACGGGGGCTATCGACGCCAATCTGCTGATGGTAGTCCCCAATTTCAATCTGGTAGGCATCGAAGAAGTCCTTAACTGCTTGTCGATGGATCTTAAAGACGGTTTCGAGTAGCCCAGGATTGAGCATAAACGACTCAGAAGGGTTTAGTTGATTCCAATCTTTCAGAGCCATAAAAATCGAGACAGCGCGATTGAAAGCTTTCCCGCCTTTCGCCGCTGGTCGTTGTCCCGTCCTCTGAGGAATGAACGCCCTCATTCCCTCACTTTTCACCCCCGTAGGCTGTGGCTCCACCACTGCCCT
>CAYZWO010000222.1:0-3076 GCA_964482215.1 uncultured bacterium | reverse complement strand
GTACAGATTAAGCGCGATCTGGAAAAAATCGGCATTCAAGTGGACTTTAACCCGATCTCCTTTGGCATTTTGGTCGATAAGCTCTCTAACACATTGGATTGGGAGTGCCATTTGCTCGGATTTACCGGTGGGGTGGAACCGAATAATGGAGCCAACATTTGGTCACCTGATGGCGGTCTGCATTCCTTTAACCAAAAGCCGTTGCCGGGACAACCCCCGCTCACAGGGCGAGTGGTGGCCGATTGGGAAATGCGGATTGGCGAACTCTATATCCAGGCGGCGCGGGAGCTGGATGAAACTAAGCGCAAGGCACTCTATGCTGAAACGCAACAGATCACCCAAGCCAATTTGCCCTTCATTTATCTGGTCAATCCCCTATCCATGGCGGCTATCCGTAACCGGATTCAAGGGATACAGTTCTCTGCACTGGGCGGTGGTTTCTGGAATATCTATGAGTTAAAGGTGAGTGAGTAGCGATCAACAGGAACTTGGTTTCTGTATCTTGCGTCTAGCGGTTTACGCTGACACTGGATATCCTCTGACAATGTTGGGTAATCAGTGCGGTGTAACCGTTCACTCTCCGTCAGGGCAAGAACAATCGGGCGCAGCCCGCAACACTTTTTCCCTGGGGGCTGTGAACAGTTACAGTGCGGCTTTTTTGGCAGTAGGTAGATTCACCAATTTGAAAAAATCTGCGTAGAATCATCTTATAGACGTTTAGACGTTTTAGTTGGGGTCTGTCTGTTTGGGTAGCCGTTAGGATTTCAATTCAATTGACCCAATTCAATTTCAGTTCAGTATGCAATCTCTAGGAGTGAGGTTATGCGGCCATCTCAATTTACAGTTGCATTGAATTCCATCACGATCGCACTGTTGACAGGACTGGCGATCGTACCAACCCTATCCCTATCCGCATTGGCACAGTCTACTCCCCCCAATGCAATCCAGGATTTGCAAACCCAAGATGGCCCCCGCGATCCATTTTCTAACCGAGGCAATCCCCAGGGTGGTTTATACGACCTGATCCACCAAGCTCAAATGGGTAACCTTCGAAATATCCAGGATTTTAATGCCGATCAGCAAGAGGTGCTGGATGATGAGACAGCAAGGTTTCGGGCGGCACAACAGGAACGCTTAAGGCAAAAACAAGGGGCAACTTCTACCCCAACTGTTCCGCAAGCAAATGGGGAATCGAAGTAATTGCGATTAAAGGGTGAAAATAGAAAAACTACCACACGGTAGGGGCGAACCACCCACAGACCTTACCATCTGTCCGTTTGACCAAGTTGATGCGGACTTTGCCCACGCCGAGGGAGAGGGCGATCGCACCCTAGGAATGTGAATTAAATAAGTTCGAGATTTGTAGGGGCGGGTTTTGCTGTCAAATCCATTGCATGATGTAGATTGATCTGCTAAACCCGCCCGTACAGTTTGCGGTTTTATTAAATCCACAGTCCCTAACATCATGGCGGAAAGACCACTGGCAGTATTTCTCACGGGTTTTGCCGTTGATTGGTAAAACCCCATCGCTGGATATGTTGTTGGTTTGTGAACGATTTCGCGTGGTTTACAGGGATTCGCAGCAGTGAGCTAGTGCCCTGAAAACTCGCTGTGACGCTTCAGTAATCAATTCACAATTTTTTGCCAATGCTTCCGGAATTGGCAAACCCAGTGGTGGATCATCTTCCGGATCGTTGCCAATCATTGTAAAGCTATCTGCCTTTGACGCATTTTCCAGATGCGTCACGCCATCCCATCTCTGCCCGATCTCCAGTTTGGACTACTTCTGCTTCCCTGGTTCTTCTGGGTTTATGGTGATAAGCGTTGCGTATCACCATAAGCCGCAACCTTTTTATGCCTATTGGAAAGAGTACCTATCGATACTCTTTTCACCGACAAGTCGGGAGAGCAGTTTCCCTCCGAAGAGACTGTTTGAAAAATAATCTAGAAGGTTGATTTTTCATGCACCCCACGCACGAAAAATCAACCTTTAAAACACCCTCCTAAGGGTAAGATAAACAAAACTTAACCGTATTCAGCCGCTATTCATCAGTCGGCATTAATCAGTGGCCATCCAGCCCCGGCCAACGTGCCCATCAACCAAGCTCTGGTTTGATTCCTCCCTACTGTATTCCCTCGTCCACCTTTCCTCAACCCAATCGCATGACCCTACAGGCTGGCGCAGTTCTGCAAAACGGCAAATACAAAATTGAACAGATTTTAGGCCAAGGCAGTTTTGGCATCACTTACCAAGGTGTGCATGTCAAATCGAACCAGCGTGTGGTGATCAAAAGCCTAAGTGAGAATTTGCGGCAGCGATCGGATGTCAATCTGCTGCAACAGCAGTTTTTGAAAGAATTGCAGCGACTATCTCGTTGTTCCCATCCTCAACTGCCTAGGGTTTTGCATAGCTTTGAGGATGATGGGGTGGCCTATGGGGTGCTGGAGTGGATTCCTGGCAAATCTCTGGTGGAGTTGGCTGGGAATGGCACCGTGTTACCAGAGGCGAAGGCACTTCCCTACATTCGGCAAGCGGCTACGGCCCTAGCCAGCTTGCACCAGAACGGTTTGCTGCATCGGGATGTGAAACCACAGAACTTTATCCTGCATCCAGAACGGAATCTTGTGGTGTTGGTGGATGTGGGTGTGGCGCGTGAGTATGCTAATGGTGTGGTGCAGTTGCAGCCCAGTGCCTTGGCCGCAGGGTATGCAGCTCTGGAGCAGTATCTGCCCTCCGGTAAGTACACTCAGGCTACCGATATCTATGCCCTAGCTGCTACCTTATATTACTTGTTAACAGGTCAACCGCCGATCGCCGCTTCGTTCCGGTTGCACAGCCCATTTGTCAATCCCCGCCAACTTCAGCCCAGCATCAACCCAGTAACCGAACAAGCGATTTTGCGCGGCATGGAAATTGAGGCAGTGTTGCGATCTCCAACCATTGCGGACTGGCTGGCTCTCTTGCCCATGGAAGTCGCAGTAGGCAAACCTGCTGCCACCGGATTATCCACCATCCCTACCCCCATCGATCCCCAATGGACTGCGCCTGACCAACCACCGGATCTGGCCTTTCAAT
>CAYZWO010000221.1:0-3143 GCA_964482215.1 uncultured bacterium | reverse complement strand
ATTCTTTTTAGGAAAAAAAAGCGGCGGAATAAGAAGCTCATCAATACCGGTCCCCTCCGGGCCCGCCTCTAGCGGTGAAAACGCATACGTGCCGCGTTTAATAGGGGCAAGTAGTTTTTTCTTCTTGAGCCGGAAAACAAGCTGTTTTCTGTCAGCAGGGGAAAGGTTAAATAGACGATCAAGGTATTCAACTGTAACAATCGTCTTCTTCTCGTACGTTAGACGCGCAACGATATTAATCTCAATTGGCCCTAAAGTTTTTGATGTATTATTAGGTATCATAGGTTATTTCAGAAATAACTAACATATACTTTTTGTACATATAAAGTTTACCACAAATTTTCCCTGTGTCAATGAGAATATTCTGCGATGTAATTAAATAGTCAAGATGTCCGCTTTTTTTAACAAGTGATGTGTCCGCTTTTGGTTAAAAGTAGTAGTAGTCCTTTTTCTTTTGGCTACCTTTTCTTTTTGTGAATAATGTTGATTTGTGGATAAGTCTCGGGGCGGATAATAACCCAGTATGTGAGGACCGTATCCCACGGTTATAGAACCGTCTATGTGTTCATAGACAGTAACTCTACATTTAGCAAATGACACGCGTAGTTCAGAAGGACCTATCTGGAATAATCTATTATCGAATGATATAGTGTTGTCGTTGTTTACGGTTCTTTCGTGTTTGAAGCAGAATACTTTATCTAAATCAATTGTCTTAGGCGCTGCAGTGAAGGCAGTGCCTTGCTGCTGGGGCTTTATCGCAAATCTCTTATTGTGTTCTCTGACATATTCAGTTTTAAGGTATCTATTTGCCTCTTGTTTTGTCTTTATCCCTCGTATCCTCAGTTCCTGGGGAATCCTGCCTTGCAGGGTCTCATTTAGCCTCTCTGAACGACCTCTGGCCTGGGGCGAATATGAAGGGATGTGTTGTATCCCAATTTCTTGCAGAGCTCTGCCTATCTGGGTCAAGCTGTCTTTGGATACCTGCTCCCCGGCATTCTTGGTCAGGAAGAAATGGCTGGCCCTGTCTGTGTATAGGGAGCAGAATACGCCTTTCCTCTCAACGACATTCTTGAGCAGGCTCATACAGGTGAGAGAGTCTTCTTCATTGACTAGCTCTATATCATAGAGTTCGTTATTAGCGTCGTCTGAGATAGTTACAATATCGTATTCTGTGTCGTTGCCGAACCAATCATGCGGAGAGCCGTCCATATGGAGCATCATGCCTGTAAGGGGCTTCCTGGCCCGGCGTTTCCTATGGGAATCCTGCCTCCGGCGTTTTTCAACCAATCCCGCGCCTTCTAAGGCAATCCTTACCCAGTTATAGCTCAATTTTATGTTGTGTTCTTTTCTTAACTTGTCGTAGAAGTGGGACATATTAAAATCAAAGTACTTTTCTCGATAGAGCCTTAAGACTTTTTCAGCGGTTTCAAGAGGGACTTTCTTCGGGCTAGGAACCTTGCGCCGGCGGTCATACAGGCCATCGTAACCGTATGTTTCATAGCGTCTTTTCCACCTGCGCATCTGCCGGTCTGATATGCCTATTATCTCGGCTGCCTGAATCCAGTGGATCCGGCCAGACATCGCCCTTAAAATCACTTCCTGTATTTTCATTGCCCGCTCCAGTGCGAGTTCTGGATAATATGTTTGCATGGCTAACCTCCTTGGTTAAGCCAAACATATTACCATGCCCCGCTTTGAAAGCGGACATTTCATTTGTTAAGGGAGCGGACATTTCACTATTTTATAACAGAAAAACGGTCGCTGTTGTACTAGCTCAATAAATCGGTAACTTTTTGGAGTTTATCAAAAGGTGTTTCGTAGTTTAGTCCGCCGTGTTTTCGTAAATGGTTGTATTCAAAAAGAAAGTTGCCAAGGTTCATAATCAAATCTTCATTTGAATTAAAGGAATTGGGATAAAAGAATTCAGCCTTTATGGATTTAAAAAATGCTTCAATTTTGCCGTTAGTCTGCGGCCTGTAAGGCCTGGTATAGATATGTCTTATACCTAATTCCTGGCACATGGTTTCAAAAGGATGTTCGTGTTTGAGCTGTCCTTTGAACTCAGCGCCATTGTCTGACATAATAGCGTTAAATTCGAAGTTATATATTTGTTTAAACCATGATAAAGAACGGGCCATAAAGTAAGTCAGCGTAGAGGCTTTCTTATCCTTGATAATCTCAGCATAGGTTAACCTGGTACAGTCATCGCACATAGCTGCGATATAGAGCTCTTTGATCATAAAAGAACAGCGGATATCTTTTGGTAGCTTACTAAGATCTATGCGGGCAAGCTCTCCCGGACTTTGCTTCTCATACCGCTTTATGATTTTATTATCAGATTCATTAAGCGGATATCTGGCTTTGATTCTGTCCATTGTAGCAGGAGAAGGTGTTTTGTCCAAGTAGTAAGGCTTAAACAACAGGACTAGCTCGTAGCGGTTGGATCCGAATCTTCTGTAAGCCTTAATAATATTACGCTCTATCTCTTTAGGGGTCCTTCTGCTGCCGGGCTTAGCTCCTCGTCTTTTAGGCAGAAGCGATTCCTGCTTTTTACCGCCTTCTAGCCACTTGCGGTAATAACGTCCGAGCTCCTTTTTGGATATATGATGGGCTTGGCATAGATTTTTGACAAATTTAAAAGAGCGCGGGGCTATCTTGTGCTTGCATTTTTCATACTCTTTTAATATGGGTATCCATCGCTTAACAATGATTTGCTGTGAGTAAACCATTAGGCCTCCTTTGGTTAATTTAATTATACCAAAAGAGTTACCTAATTAGTGAGCAATAACAGCTGACCCTATTTATCCTATTTAAATTGTAGTAAAAAGACACCCAAGCAAATCAGCGCTACACCCGACCAACGCCAAATACTCACTGTTTCCTTAAATAAAATCACAGAAAAAACCACAACTAATATATAGCCCAGACTGAGCATCGGATAGGCGTAACTAAGTTCAACCTTGGAAAGAATTAGCAACCAGATGAGGCTGCTTAGAAAATAGGAGGCGAAGCCGAATATAACAAATGGGTTTCGCGCAATATGGGGCAACAATCTTGCAAGCCCTCCGCTAAATCCTATCATTCCTTTCTTTAAGAAGATCTGACCGATAACCCCTAAGTTCACTGAAATCAGAATCAGATAA
>CAYZWO010000220.1:0-3271 GCA_964482215.1 uncultured bacterium | reverse complement strand
TTTTTTAAATTCAGAAATAGCTCCTTGTTTATCTCCTAATTCATCCTTGGCAATTCCACGATTATCATAAACATCAGCAATACTCACACTTTCCCAATTTTCATTAATTTTGATAGCCTGATCGTAGTCAGCGATCGCCCCTTGTTTATCTCCTAATTCATATTTGATAACCCCACGATTGTAGTAAACTATAGAAAAATTAAGATTAAGTTGAATCGCCTGATTAAAGTCATCAATAGCTCCTTGTTTATCTCCTGTTTTATACTTATCAATTCCACGATTGTAGTAATTTATAGCCGTCGGTTGAGGTGAAGCATTGATTTGGGATGTATTAGCCGACGTAAGAGGATCTGGATAATTATTTATTCTCTGAATTTGATTAAGCGCATTTTGATAATTATCCGTTTCGCCTTGTTTTTGAAAAAGATCTGCGGCTTTTTGAAAATCAGAAATAGCTCTTTGTTTATCTCCTAATTCATAATGAATAAATCCACGACCCACGTAAGCTTCGGCAAAGTTAGGATTGAGTTGAATCGCTTGATTTAAGTCGTCAATAGCTCCTTGTTTGTCTTCTAATTTATACTTGACAAACCCTCGACCCACGTAAGCTTCAGCAGAGTTAGGATTAAGTTGAATAGCGTGATTTAAATCAGCAATAGCTCCTTGTTTATCTCCTAATTCATTCTTGATAATTCCGCGATTATTATAGGCATTGTCAATGCTGCGGCTTCCCCAATTTTTATTGATCGTAATAGCCTGATTTAAATCAATAATAGCTTCTCGTTTATCTCCTATTTCATCCTTAGCAACGCTACGATTATAGTAGCCAAGGGAAGACTGAGGATCAATTTTAATAGCCTGATTGAAGTCATTTATGGCCCCTTCTTTATCCCCTAATTCGTACTTAATAAATCCGCGACTGTTGTAAGCATTGGCATATTTAGAATTAAGTTGGATCGATTGATTGAAATCAGCGATCGCCCCTTGTTTATCTTCTAATTTATACTTGACAAGTCCGCGATTGTAGTAAGTTAGAGCATTATTAGGATTCAGTTGAATCGATTGATCGAAGTCAGCGATCGCTCCTTGGTTATCTCCTAATGCCGCTTTTATATTGCCGCGATTACCGTAGGCTGCAAAAAAATTAGGATCAATTTTAATAGCCTCATTAAAGTCAGCGATCGCCCCTTGGTAATCTCTTAATGCATACTTTACAGCACCTCGATTGTAGTAAGCCGCGACAAAGTTAGGCTCAAGTTGAATTGCCCGACTATAATCAGCAATAGCTCCTTGTTTATCTCCTAAGTCAGCTTTGGTATTTCCGCGGTGGTTGTAGACGATATAATCGTCTGGTTTAAGTTGAATCGCTTGATTGAAGTCAGCGATCGCGCCTTGGTAATCTCCTAATTCTGATTTGGTAACACCACGGGCTGAGTAAGCTTCGGCAAAGTTAGGATTGAGTTGAATCGCTCTATTGTAGTCAGAAATAGCCCCTTGTTTATCCCCCAATTCATCCTTGTTCAGACCGCGAATTAAATACGCTTTAGCGGCATCATTAGGATTGAGTTGATCAATTTGATTGAAGTCACCGATATTTTCTTGTTTATTTTCCGATTCATTCTTAGCAAAACTCTGATTTAAGTAAGTTTTGGTATCATGATCAGAATAAGTAATAGCAAAACTAGAAGTTATCGCAACCAATCTACTACTCAACAATGGATGCACCACAATAGCTAAGACCAAACTACCGAGAAAGTTACGCTGCGTTATCAAAACTTTTGACATAGCTATAACCTCCTTCTATCATCTGCTTGTAGTGGCAAATTGATTCGATTAGGAATATACTACTAGTCTCGCATAAATTTCATTGCTGTAAATCGATTGTTCATAATTGTTATCATGGCGACGAGTTCAAGAACTTACAGAGTTATTCCGCCTAATTTTCCTAATGCTTCTACCGCAATCTGTGTAACCCATTCCATGATCGCCAAACCTTGAAAATTATCTGTATCTCAACATTAACCCTTACTATAAATACGATGGATTTTCTCTGCTGCATCAACCGTCTAGATAATCAATGAAATTTAACCGCCCTTCACCCCAATTGCCCCGTTGGTTATTCTGGGGAATGGCCTTACCGTTGCTGGTCTTAAATGGCTGGGCTTTAATTTTGATTTTAGAATATTTTCAATCTCCTATTCGTATTTTTATTATTGCCAATCTACTTGCCTTTATTTTGGGTTATCCTGTTCGCTGGTTGCAACGCCATCCCCACATCCAACTTCTACAGGCAGTAATTATTGTCTTATCTATTGCCTTACTATTAATTAGTACTTTAGCTTTATTATTAATTCCTGTTTTAGCCGAACAAATTAATCAATTACTACACATTTTACCTCATTGGGGAGAGTCAGGTAGCCAACAATTACAAATACTACAAAATTGGTCACTCCGTCTTAAATTACCGACTGATTTTAGTCAACTTGCCAGTAAATTATCGGATAAATTACCAGAACAATTGCAATCTTTAACGATTCAATTGATTAATTTTATGTTAGGAACCGCAGGGGGATTATTTGAAACAGGTTTAATTTTCGTGATTATGGTGTATTTACTGCTCAAAGGAGATAGCTTTTGGAATGGCATTTTTCAATGGTTTCCACCTTCTTTGAGAGGCCCAGTTCGTCAAGGATTACGACGTAGCTTTCATAATTATTATATTGGACAATTAACCGTCGCAACTTGGTTAGGGATTAGTTTAATCGCGACTTTCCTCTTATTTCAAATTCCTTTTGGCTTATTATTTGGTGTAATTATTGGCGTAATGGCCCTGTTTCCCTTTGGCGGTGGATTAAGTATTATTGTAATTAGTTTAATTGCCAGTTTAAATAGTTTTTGGTTAGGGTTTAAGGTTTTAGCGATCGCCACTTTAGTGGATCAGTTAATTGAAAATGCGATCGCGCCGAGATTATTGGGAAAATTTACAGGGGTTCATCCCGTTTGGGTTTTATTGTCTTTAATCATTGGCGTAAAAGTTGCAGGCTTTTTGGGAATCTTAGTTGCGGTTCCTTGCACAGGATTTATTAAAGAAATGATTGATTATTACCAAACTCAAAGAGCCAATACTTACCCCGATTATTCAGCCAATTAAATTCAATAGGCAATCAACCTTAATAACCTTGGATGGATTCAGCCGTTGCCAAAGTTAAAGCCGCTTCTTGCATCTGTGCAATATCCGATTCTGACCAATGCCGTTCCGATTGGCAATGAT
>CAYZWO010000219.1:0-3319 GCA_964482215.1 uncultured bacterium | reverse complement strand
CAATTGGCAATGGTTGATGTCAGTGGGGTTAAACGTCCCGTTAATGTTGCTTGCATTGTTGATGAAAATCATCCCATTGAAGCTTGTATTGGAGATTGGGTCTTAGTCCATGTGGGGTTTGCTTTGAATCGGCTCGATCCCCTTGAAGCGCAAGAAACATTGCAATTGTTAGCGCAATTAACCGTATCTGAAGAACTTGACGATTTTAAGCATTTAACGCCCCATGAAGTATCTGCATGAATTTCGTGATCCCGTTAAGGTTCAGGCTTTATTACAGCAAATTCAATCCTTAACGAATCAATTGGCTCCCGTTCGTCCCATTAAGATTATGGAGGTCTGTGGCGGTCATACCCATGCCATTTTTAAAGCGGGTTTGGAGTCCTTGTTACCCGAAATGATTGAGTTGGTACATGGGCCTGGTTGTCCTGTGTGCATTATGCCCAAGGGAAAAATTGACGAAGCGATCGCGATCGCCCAATTGGATAATGTCATTCTGACCACGTTTGGGGATACGATGCGGGTTCCAGGGTCAAAGCATAATCTTTTGCAAGCTAAGGCATTAGGGGCAGATATTCGCTTGGTGTATTCTCCTTTGGATGCCCTGCAAATTGCCAAAAATAATCCTGAGAAACAGGTTGTTTTCTTTGGAATTGGCTTTGAAACAACGGCTCCGAGTACCGCTTTGACGGTTTTACAGGCAGAAAACGAAAAAATTCAAAATTTTAGTTTGTTCTGTAATCATGTTCGGGTTGTTCCTGCTTTAGAAGCTCTGTTAAATAATCCTGACTTGCAACTCGATGGATTTGTTGGGCCTGGCCATGTGAGTATGGTGATCGGAACCGAACCTTATCAAATTATTGCCCACCATTACCGTAAGCCTTTAGTGGTCGCAGGTTTTGAACCACTCGATATTCTACAAGCAATCTGGATGGTGTTACAGCAGTTGGTAACGGGACGCTGTGAAGTTGAAAATCAATATACTCGTTTGGTACAGCCTCAAGGAAACGCGATCGCACTGAATGCGATGAACCAAGTTTTTGAAGTTCGAGATCAATTTGAATGGCGAGGATTAGGCTATATTCCCGAATCAGGCTTTAAAATGCGGTCTGAATATGCTGATTTTGATGCCGAAGTTAAATTCCCCATTACCTATCAAGCGGTGGCTGACCATCGAGCTTGTCAATGTGGAGAAATTCTCAAAGGCGTGTTAAAACCTTGGCAATGTAAGGTGTTTGGAACGACCTGTACACCAGAAAATCCCATCGGAGCGTGTATGGTCTCTTCCGAAGGAGCCTGTGCTGCCTACTATAAATATGGCCGTTTAGAACTGAACCCGCGATCGCGTTCCAAAGAAACGGCCTCTGTTAGTGGTTGAGAAATGGGGATAAGTCTTACTGATTTAAAGCTTTTAAAAATCGTCCCATACTGGCGAAAATTCCTGCTTTTTTCGGTTTAGGGGCTTCTTGTCCTTCGGAGGTTACTGGGGCTGTTGCTTCTAAGATTAGATTTTCTAAGGCTTCTCCCAATGGCTTAGTGGGCACTTCGGCAATTAATTCGTAATCTTCACCTTTTTCTAAATACACTTGCCAAGGATTAGGATAATTTTTGAGTACAACGGCTCCTTCGAGGGGACGGAAATAATAACTAGTCGATAGGGTACTCAAGAACCGTTCCCGTAATTGGCGAGCCGCATAACCAATCCCCACAATAGAGACATCCTCTAGTTGAGGAATTAACAAAACAACGGGGCGATCGCCGGCTAGCTCACAAAGTCTTTCCACGGATTGCACTTCAACCGAAGACGGGGAAACCACTAGGAAGGCGTGATCTTCTTCAGAAATTTTTTGATCAACGGGAATATAACGGCTCCCTAAATCCCCTAAGCGAAATTCTATTTCTCCCCAATCCCTTCTCGCTAAAGCGGCGGCTCCGGTATCAGGAAAAATTACTCGCAAACCCGACAGTCCGGTATCACTATTTTCAAACAGAGACGTAAATTCTAGGGCTAAAGATTGGGCCTGTAGCGCAATTTCAGGAATAACAAATTCGATCTGTAAACGGTTATTACCCTCTGTTAACGCTTGTCGAGTAGCCTCCTTGGCATCGGCGATCGCTTGCTCTAAAGATTGGGGAACACTGGTCATAATAAATTTATTTAATCAATTAATCATTTTTTAATGGTAAAAATAACCCACAAACACTATACAGGATCAGGTAAATGCGGTTCAGGTTAATCGTTTTCTTGCCTTAATGGTTGCCATCCCGCTTGCCATAGGGATCTATCCCGAAGTTGTCGTGCATTAATCCAAAAACGAACTGTTGGATCACAACAGGAAACTAACTCTGCAAAGACCCAACCATCTTGATTTTTGCGGTTAATAACTTGAAAATGTTGCCATCCCCAGGTTTTTTGCCGTGATGTCCATTTGGAACCTAACAAATGTGGAAACTTTTGTTTGCTTTTCATCCGTCTATCATTGAACTTAGTCTAATTCGGGCAAAATACCTTACGCTTTAGATTAACTTAACTTCCTCATATTTCCATATGAAGATGTGGTAACTTAAATCATTAAATTAATTAAATTAAAGACTAAAATTTAATAGCATCAATTTTTAAGTCAACAAAGTTCGATTAGATTAGCCTTACTTATGAATTTTCTGGTTCCTATTGCTCTAAAATCTCGATTGTCTCGCCGTATTACTGTTATCTGCATTAGTAGTTTTTGGTTGACTGTCGGATTGACTCCCTTACCTACTTTAGCAGCGAAGCCGAGTGCAAAGCCAAGTTCCACTCCAGCGGCCGCGATTCCTCCGATGCCTCCTGCCCTATCGGCTCAGCCAACGGAATCAGATTATATCTTAGGGCCCGGCGATCGCCTACGGATGGACATTTACCAAGTTGAAGAATTTAGTAAAGCAGAATATCAAGTCCTCGTCGATGGAACCATCAGCTTTCCCTTAGTGGGGATGATTAAGGTTCAAGGCATGACTCTGCCGCAATTAACCAACACCCTCAATCAACGCTACGCCAAGTATATTAAACGCCCGATCATCACCATTGGACTGATCCAACCCCGTCCCTTAACCATTACTCTAGCAGGGGAAGTCAACGCACCGGGTTCTTATAACGTACTCATTGCTCAAGGACAAAAATTTCCGACTCTCACCGATCTGATTCAGCAAGCTGGTGGATTAACGCCTTCTGCTAATGTCAGTAATATTTTAGTCAGAAGAAGCAGTACTCCTGGGGGACAACCCGAAAATATCCAACTGAATCTCTGGGAATTGATCCAAAAAGGAAATAGTAGTCAAAATATTA
>CAYZWO010000218.1:0-3481 GCA_964482215.1 uncultured bacterium | reverse complement strand
AATGGCCAGATAGACCACTTTGAGGACGGATTCATCGGTTGGAAAAGCCCGGTGTGGGTTGGGTTAAGCCACACGCGACCCAACATTGCCAAACTGGTTGTTAGAGTTCAATCTTACCTGTTGTTTTTTTGCTTGTTGGATTTCCCCTTGCTTGGATGCCTGTAGGGCTATAGGCTCTACCCAACCTACAACTACGACTTGTTATGACTTGCTAAACAGTTGGCAGAGTTGGATCACGGCTGTTTGCAGCGTGGCGATTTCTTCTGCCCCTTGTTTTAAGCGGGTTTCGAGTTCTAACAAAATCGGTAAACTGCGTTGCAATTGGCTCAGTCCCATCGACTTCACCTCTTTCTGGATGAAGTAAAAGCGTTTGGGATTGCTGATTTCCGCCGCTTGAACGATCGCCCGCTCATCCCGTTCGCCCGACTCCATCAACAGCTTTACCCATAGCCAGGTACGGAACTGACCAATCAGGGTAGCAACAATCCGCAGGGCAGGTTCATTGCGACCGATCAAATCCGCCACTAAACCCAAAGCTGTGGGGGTATTGCCCTCGCGAATGACAGTAATCAATTGCAAACTGTTTTGGGTGGTGGTGGTGACAAGATTGGTAATAGCTTCCACGGGGACGGGACGGCGTTGATCGGCCACGTAGAGTTTTAGTTTTAGTAATTCGTTATGCAGTTGCCGGGTGTCGCTGCCCGTGGCTTGGGCTAACAGTTCCGCGCCTGCTGGTGTTAAGGCCACTCCCAAACTGTCGGCCACTTTCCGTACTCGCTGCACCAGTTCCTCGGTTTTCCAGGGGGGAATTGGGGAGAATTCTTGGATTTCAGCGTGTTGTTGTAGCAATTTGGTGGACTTGAGCCGTCCGTCAAACTTGGAGGAACTGGTGAGTAACAAGACCGAGGTGTCGGGGATTAAGGGAATGGTGCGTTGCAGTTCCACTAGCCACTCCTCTGGACAGCGTTGGGCTAGGGATGTGTTGATCAGCCAGATTAACCGTTGCCCCATGCCAAAGGGGGGAGTCATGGCTAAGTTCAACGCTTCGATCACCCCATCGCCCTGTTCCGGGGGAATTTTGCTGTAGTTGAAGCTTTCCCATGTGGGATCAAGGGTGCGATCGCGCAGTCCTTTGACCGCTTGTTCCAGCGCAAATCCATCCTCTCCCCAGTACATGTAAATTGGCATGATTCCATTCGTTTGTAGAGGTGCGGTTCTTGCACTCTAACTGATACACCTGAATGATACCCCTGGAAGTCCATCAGGATTGATGGGAGACACGTCTCACGTCAATCCTGACGAACGACCCATGATTCACGACAACTGATCGAAAATCGCAAAAAACCGTAGTGGCTTGCCCACTACGGTTTGACAGGTAACTGTTGTGAATTATCTCAGTTAAGCCGTTGGCGCAGAATCTTCTGTTTTCTCAGCCGCCGCTTTCTCTTGGGCGCGTTGTTCCCGCTTTTTGCGTTCGGCTTGCACTGCTTCTTCA
Source organism: uncultured bacterium (assembly GCA_964482215.1). Lineage (GTDB taxonomy): Bacteria > Cyanobacteriota > Cyanobacteriia > Cyanobacteriales > Microcystaceae > Snowella. The sequence continues at coordinate 1,986 of CAYZWO010000218.1, read as the reverse complement.
ATCGCGAGCCGCGCTTGGCTGAGTTTTTCCAAGTTAGACCGATACAGTTCCAAGTCCTTTTGCAGCTTATCGTCACTAAAACGCAAGGCTTCAGCAACTTGCTTCAACGCGGCAGTCCGTTTGGCATCATCCTTGGCAAAGTCGGCATCGGCTAATTCCAATAGAGTATACAAGCCAATCCCAAACAGGCGACTGTACTTAAATTTGGGGCGGGCGACAATTTGGTCAGCGATCTGCCGTAACACCTGTAGATCCCCTTGCCCCGTTTCTGTCAGCGTCAAGACAGAAATAATTTCTTGGGGGGTGAGGCGATCGCAAATCCCCTTCAATTTTTCGGCATCGTCCGTGTAGCGACTGGGACTATCATTCAATGCCGTACACAGACTACCAAAAATAGACGACTGATCTTGCTCAGGTTGATATCCCTGCATAAAGCGGTGGAAGGCAGTTGCTACCCCCAAAGCGTAGATCGGGTCATAGTGAAAATCTACATTGACCGAGAGCAAATGCATCTCCACCATCAATTCCTCCACGACCCGCCGATAGATGGAGTTGATCGGGCGAGTATGTAAGGTGTAAAAGGCACGTTTAGTATCAGAGACAGTGCGGACGCTGTTCACAGTTCATCGATAAAAGGACATTGGTTCTATTTTCGCATTGTATTAAAGGAATTGGTGTGGGGTAATCCGAAGACGGCTAAAAATTGAGCCGTGATCAGGCAATTCGTTACCCAAGTTCTTCTCCAATCCTCAGAGGCGGTTTGAACAGGTATCTAGAAGGGTGACTTTTGGTGCGAGAGGCGCAGGAAAAATCACCCTTTACAACATCTTCATGATCCAATTTGTTACCCAAATTGAGCAATCAACCACAAAAATCACCCGTTCGGTTGACCCCTGAGGGATATTTCGGTGAATTCCTCATGGTGTAAAATATCAACAAAGATAAATTTTCGTATTTTTTGATACAGAAAAAAGACATCTTTTCCTAATCCAGGGAAAATACTGAATAACGCAAGTTGTTCATCGGGAGCAATTGGAGGCGAACCTCCAATTAACGCAATCTCAGTTAAGGGATTGGAGGTGCCACCCCATCCGCTTGATAGGCTACTTGACAGATTAGTAGTTCAGCTTGCGGTACTACACACCTGAATCGACAAACATTACACACCATTGAATAGGGTTGGACATCACTATGGCTATGACACTGCATCCCATGGATGCTCAAACGCTGGCTAAGCACCAAGACAACATGATGGCTTCTTTAGCCCGTCGCCTGGAAGCAGCCAGAGCAGCAGAAAATATGGAATTACTGCAACTGTTGGAACAAGAACAACGGCAACTGGCCAAATTGACTGGTTCTGCGAGTCAATCCCAGTTGATCAGCGGTATGCTCACCTGGCTGAAATCCCTGACTCAGACGGTGGTTGATGCATTGAATCAGCCCCATGAGTTGGAAGTGCAACAAATTACCGACCCGGCTGGCGTGAGTTGGTGGTATGCCTGGGATCCGCGCACGGGCAAGTGCCTCTATGCCGATACGGAAAATGAAGTCCGGATGTGGATTGAGCAGAATTACGTCGTGGGTTAAGTGATTGTAGGTATTGGGCAATTGGTTATCGTTAACCATTGCCCCGTCCCAAAATGGCCGGATTGCCCACGTCAAATAAACCCGCGATACAACCAATCATTAATGTGGCGAGGGTAGCGGCCCAGAGAGCTTTCCAGCCAATTTCGGTGATTTCCTTGCGTCGTTCTGGCACTAACCCCACCAATCCGCCCACAAAAATGCCAACGGAAGGTAGGTGGGCAAAGCCGCAGAGGGCATAGCTGAGGATCAGCAGGGCGCGATCGCCCAATACTCCCTGCCCCGATAGCACCGCCAATTGCAAATAGGCCGGAATTTCCGTTTCCAAGACCCGCCGCCCCAACAGTACAGAACACTGCCACAACTCTGGCCAGTTAAACGAAATTCCCAAACAGAAGGTCA
>CAYZWO010000217.1:0-3560 GCA_964482215.1 uncultured bacterium | reverse complement strand
TATTAGAATCGTCAGCATCAATCCCTTGGGCGCGAGAATCCGTCAACCTTAGATTGACCCAAATTAGTTGTTTATTGAGTCTTTTTAAAAACATCATGGACAAAAACGCTGTTTTCCAAACACTTCAACAAGGGTTACGCATTACCGTCGGTGCTACGGCTTCTTTAATTGAAACCATCCAAGATCCCCAAAAACGAAACACCACTTTAAACGAATTACAAAGCCAAGTTAATCAACAAGCTCAGGTTTGGGCAGAAAAAGGTTTAATGACCGAAGAGGAAGCACGTCGTTTTGTTGATGCCTGGTTAGCGAAACAAAAATCTTCTACTAATTCTACAAATTCATCCGCTAGCAATAGCAGCAGCAATACATCGCCGAGTTCTAGTGTGACTTTTAATAATGCTCAATCAGAAATCCAAGATTTAACTGAGCAACTCATGGCTCTCAAAAATGAGTTAGAACAAGCTCGTAATCAAAATAATTAAATGAATCAAGTGTTGTTCATTATCTGGTAGAAAATTTTCGTTATTTGAAAGCCTTGGTTCCAACTCTTACTGTCTCTGGATTTGGCAACCAAATTTTTACAAAAATCTTATTAGGTTTTGAAATTAAACGAAAAATACATCAAGTAATTAATTTTAACTGAAAAGACGTTCTAAGCTCAATTTTAATTCAGGAAAAGCAAGTGAGGAAAGTTTTTGATTGGGATAAAAAATGGTTTGGTTTTGATAGTGATTATTCAGGGGATTGGTGTAACGCTCTAATTGATTTTGCGTTAAGTTAATTAACCAAACTTCGTTGATCTGATGTTGAGCATAAAGGGGAACCTTGACTTCTCGATCATAGGTTAAGCTGGAATCAGCTACTTCAATTAACAATAAAATATCCGTTGCTTGCGGTAAGCGATCGCTGTAAAAATTATCGTTAGGTTTGAGTAAGGCTATATCGGGTTGTGGTTCTGAGCGATCGCTAAAAGAAATAGGATTTTGCACACTGACAAAGGTTCGGTTTTGAAGTTTTTGCGCGAAATAGTTGGCAAGATAGTTGGCAACAAAGGCATGACGAAAGCCAATCGGGGACATGGAAATAATTTCTCCTTGAATCAGTTCAACATTTTCTTCACAATGTAAAATCCCTTTTTCAGCCATTTGATGATACTGGTCAACGGTAAACTTGCGGGTGAGTAGTTGCATAATGGGACTTCCTCAAAACATCTCAAGACATTTAGGCAATTCAGGTTAGGATCAAGTTTGATTTAACATTATTGAAATTATAAGAAGAAATTACTTTATCAGTGAGCGATCGCTTATTATCTGAATCAACCTTTACTCCACAAGCAACGGGAGATGGTTCGTTTACCTTTTTTTCAACGGAATTTCAGGAAGCTTTTCACTCGAACTCTGGCGCAAAACAAGAAGCCGATGCCAAGTTTGTCCAAGCTTGCCAATTACCCCAAAAAGCCGCTCAACAGGATCGCTTAACTTTGCTCGATGTCTGTTATGGCTTGGGTTATAACAGCGCGAGTGCTTTAGAAGTGATTTGGTCAGTTAATCCTCACTGTCATGTCACCTTGATTGCCTTAGAAATTGATCTCACCGTTCCCCGTCAAGCGATCGCGCATAACCTGTTAAACCAATGGTCAGAGGGGGTAACTCAACTGTTAACGGTTTTGGCTGGACAAACAGAGGTACAAACACCCCAACTTAACGCTAAATTATTTGCTGGAGATGCCCGTTTAACCTTGCAACCAGTTCAGCAATCAGGGTTAAAAGTCGATGCAATTTTTCTTGATCCCTTTTCGCCGCCTAAGTGTCCCCAACTCTGGACAGTGGAATTTCTCAACTTATTAGCCCAATGTCTAGCTCCAACGGGACGATTAGCCACCTATTCCTGTGCTGCATCAGTTAGAACTGCTTTGACTCTTGCTAATTTAAAATTTGGATCTAGTCCGCAAGTTGGACGGCGATCGCCAGGAACCATTGCCAATTGGACAGGAGAAGATTTACCAGCTATTTCTTTACGGGAACAGGAGCATCTACAAACCCGTGCCGCCATTCCCTATCGTGATCCCAGCCTACAAGATTCAGCCCAGCAGATTTTAGAACGTCGCCAAGCCGAACAGGAAACCAGTTCCTTAGAACCCACTACCCATTGGAAAAAACGCTGGCTGAAGTGTTAATAAAACAATAAGAAATGCGGAGAAATATTGACATTTTAAAACGCATCAAGCATCTTTAGAAAAAAAGGAATTAGCCACCATGAATAGATCATTAACTATCGGATTACTGAGTTTACTGGCGATCGCTGTTGGAGAAGTTTGCAAACCCGCCCCCGCCCAGGCAGGAGAAACCTGTAACTATATTAATCGCAATCTCCTCATGGCTCAGGCTTACCGCAATCAAGACAATATTTGGGTGAGTGAAGGCTGGTGGAAAATTGAACCGGGTAATTGTGTTGTGTACAGTGATAATGTCAGCACTTATTTCAAAATTGAAGAAGATGTTACGCCGCCGCGTCCGACGATACCCGAATCTACTAAAGCTGAATTATGTGTTGTTAATGATCGTTTTACCGTATATCAAGCGGATAATGCCGCAGCCTGTGAATCCCAAGATGGCGCAATGGCCAGCTTTGTCGGATTGAATAATCAACGGGAATTGTTAACGGAACCGAATTAAGGCGATCGCGCTTTCAGATTTTTCTCAATATTTTCCTAAGCAATTAGGCTGATTTTAAAGCGGTATCGGGTCAGCTTGGTTGCTGAATTGTTATGTAGACCACAGAATTTAGTGATGAAGAACGCCCCAAATACAGGATAATGGGCAATGCGTCGAAATTGGCTCAAGGCTATTTGTTGATACTACAATTCTTAATATAGTTATTTTTTATCCTATGCGTACTCACTATTGTGGTGAACTACAAGCTTCCCATATTGATAAAACTGTGACCCTCTATGGGTGGGTGGATCGCTGTCGAGATCACGGCGGGGTGATCTTTATTGATCTGCGCGATCGCTCTGGTATTGTTCAAATTGCTTGTGATGCAACCCAAACCCCGAATTCCTATCCCATTGCGGAAACTTTGCACAATGAGTATGTGATTAAGGTGACGGGGAAAGTGAGCCAACGCCCTAGCGAATCGGTTAACCCCAAAATTCCGACGGGGGAAATTGAAATTTATGCTGACACCATCGAGCTATTAAATAAAGTCAGTAAAGTCCTACCGATTCAGGTTTCAGGGGATGAAACGGAACAGGTACGGGAAGATGTACGCCTTAAATACCGTTACTTAGAACTCAGACGCGATCGCCTCAGTCAGAATTTACAATTGCGCCATCAAGTCGTAAAAGCCATCAGACGGTTTCTAGAAGACGAACAGCAGTTTATTGAAATCGAAACGCCGATTTTAACAAGATCCACCCCTGAAGGTGCAAGGGATTATCTCGTTCCGTCACGGGTTAACCCTGGGGAATGGTACGCACTACCGCAATCGCCCCAATTATTTAAACAATTGTTGATGGTGTCGGGTTTTGATCGCTACTATCAAATTGCTCGCTGTTT
>CAYZWO010000216.1:0-3584 GCA_964482215.1 uncultured bacterium | reverse complement strand
CAATCTCTCTGTTAGCTACACTTTATTAGCATTTTGTCAATGCGTAACTCCTACTAATTTAAAAATACATTTTTGATTTTGTTGGGTGGAGAGGTTCTCTCCGTTAGGACAGCCTGAGAAACTGTCTGTATGGGACTTTTAAATAGAACAAAAGTTTTTTCCAGATTTTGGATTGATTCCAAATCGTTTCTAGAAATGATTCCCAGAAAAACGTGTTAGGTTCTCCATTCAATTTCTTCTTCAAATCACTTTAAATAACACTAGGCTCGCGGCAATGCAGAGAATGCTTGTCTAAATGTTTTATTGCTTTCTTTTGCAACCAAAACCAAGTCCCAACAAGCTTGAATCTGCTGATCAAGGGCAAGATCAGTAAATCTTCTCTGAGTTGAACAGAGCGATAGGAAATATTGGGGAAAAAGATTGATAAATTATCCATTCACTAAACCTGAATACTCGCAATCGGTTAAGAATGGAAGCTATAACTAAAAAAAGAAAGTCGGTTGGCGATAAAAAATGGATTTATCGGCTTTTTTACGGATTAGGCACGGAGAAAAAGTTAGCAATAGTTTGCCTATACCGCAAAAATCCTTTATGATAAGGTTAATCGCGGTGAAGAAATTCCCTTGATTGCATCTCGCCAAAGATGCTAATCCGAAAAAAATTAGTTTATCGTTTCTCTTCTTAGTTATAGACCTCCAGTTATTGGTTGTCCTAAAAACTCCAGAAGATCCTGAAAGGGAAGATAGTCGTCACAAGCTTGCAAGCGTCGTGGACGGCTTTCTGTATTTCAGGGGGTCTTTTTATCTGTCATTTGTAGGGTTGACATAAAAGAGTAAGACTATAAAAGTCAATAATAGTTCTCAGTCTACTTTGAAAACTCTCTCAAGAAAAGAGAAAGCTTAATTAAATAATTTTTTTATTTGTAAAGATTGCTCTGCATTAGTTCATAATGTGGAGTATTTTGTTTTAAAAGCTCCAAATTAATATTTTTGTAATCCTAATAATTTTTAATATCCCATAGGATAAGCCAGCGGTTTTAAATCAAAAGTTGAAAAAATAGAATAGTAAAACCAATCATGAGCAATAAATGAGGTAGATTACTCAATAGCGATCGCTGGGTAATGCGTAACAAAGGATAGGGACTAAATACCAACGCAGACAGTAAGGTGACACCTTGGAGAAATTGAGCAACATCTAAACTCCATGTCAAACTGGTTAGGGAAATACTATTTAAACCTAAAGAATAGGCGGTAATAGGGAAAATTCGTCCCGCTTCGGTAATGGCTGCGGGTAGGTAATAGGCTAAGTTGGCTGCTAGGGTTAACGGGAGATAGGCATAGATAACCGTCAAATAATTCGATTGTTGGGGGTCAAAATAACGGGCGATCGCGTGGGTTAAATAAGTTAAAATCGCAGGAATACTTAACAAAATCAGGGTAATGGGAACGCTAATCAGTAAATGTTCCGAATCTAGGGTAATGGAATCGAATCCGAAAGATTTAAGTATTTCCTGAGATTGGTGCATAAACACGCCACCCAAGAGCAATAGTAATAAGGCCACTTCTGCCCAAAAACCTTGATGATTATCCAGTAAATCCGAAGCGGGAAAACGAAGATTTAATTGGGCCGAACGATTGGGACAAGCCTTAAGACATGTCATGCAGAACATGCAATCACGGTTATCCTGCAACTGATTGGGATGGGAATAGAGGGGGCAACCGTCTGTTGCTTGGCCTTCATTGGGTAGGGCATCAGGAAAGGTGATCGGGGTGGCGATACTGCCTTTATAACAACCAAAGGTATTACATTGACTGCCGCAGACCTGTTGAGTAGAGCGCAACTCGATCATAGAAAGCTTGGCAAACATTCCATTCATTCCCCCAATAGGACAGAGATAGCGACACCACAACCTTCGTTCATAAATTTGGCTAAAAATGACGGCTCCTGCTGTGATTACTAACAATAACCAGGCAGACAGATAGGCATGATGGGGTAAATCCCAGAGTTTTTCCCAAAGGTAAATGGCGACAAATCCTACAAAGAGAAACCACGCTCCCCAACGGTTCAGCGATCGCGTATTCCAGGTAAGTTGCTGACGGGGAAACAGCCAAAGAGAAAGCCGCCGCAACCATTCCGCCGTAATCATAAAAGGACAAACCGCACACCAAAGCCGCCCCACAAAAGCAAACCAAAATAAATAACCTGGCCACCACCAAGCCCAAAAAAGATTTAAAGTCACGCTATGTTCTCGATCTTGCGGCCCAATAAACCCCAAAATAGTAACAGGCACAAAAATTGCCATCATCATCAGCCAAATTCCTTCGGGATACCAACGGCTGAGGAAAAATTGCCTTAAACCAGGCACATGGGTTAATAAATCTAAACGAAACGCATTTTTAGTAGATTGCACAGACCATAATGCCTGTTCGGGGATAAACTCATAACCTAACGGGGTCATCATGACGGCTCGGTGTAAAATTTCTGCCAGTTCCGCAATGTTGCCAGGGTAGTCGTAACTAATTAAACGTCGGAGATCGGATTGATCCAGTTGTAAAAGGGGGCGATTTTGGCTGTGGCAAAACTGATTAAGAAAATAACGCGCAAAATCGGGAATATCGGCTTTCCGTTGGCTGAGGGTTTGGAGTTTAATGGTCAGTGCATCAACATCAGGTAAGACTAGCTTATTGGGAGACGCGAGAATTAATCGAACCCAAGCATAAATCGGTTGAGGCGGTTCTGTTGCCAAATCCAAAGGGTCAATAATGCCGTGATTGGGCAGGATAAACCCTGTTTTTAAATAATGGGCTAAACGGGCGCGATCGCCGTCTCCGAGAACTTGCACATTGGTTAACAGCAGGGTTCCCCGTTCCAACAGTTCAAAAATACCCACTTGACCGTTGACTCGTCCAAACAAAAGATCCGTCTCTAACCGTCCATCACTAGAGCGGGGTAACTTCGCACAATCCAACTTAGCAAAGGGGTTATCCGCTAATTCAGAACGGGTATGAATCAGGCCAGCCAAAAAGGTTTTTCCCGTCCCTGGTTGAGCCTGAAAAATAACGGGTTTTAAACTCGAAGCGGCTTGTTGAATCTGTTCGGCTAATTTTCGTGTGGCTTTACTACTGCCTAAAATAGTCTCATCTTTCGGAACCGCATGAAGGTATGCCTGCAATCCTTGAATACGGTGTTGCTCTTGGGCCAGACGTTCGATATAGCGATTTAAGTCGGCGGCTAATTGGGTATTGATTAAATGCTCAATTTCGGGGTGAGCTTGCATTAACTGTTGGAACTGAGCGATCGCCAAAAAGCCAATATCACTATCCGTTAACGCGATCGCCTCATTTTGATAGGTTCCTCGGTCTAAATTAGTCATCCAGGAAACATAGCCGAACAAATCTCCTGTACTGCGATGACGAATCAACGATTTTCCTAAAGCAGAAAGTCGATAAATTTCCACTTCACCACTTTTTATCAGATATAAACCGATAATCGGCTGATTAGCTCTAAAAATGGTGGTTCCTGCTTTTACTGTCAATACATGCAGCGATCGCGCTAAATCTTGTAATGCCGTTTCCGATAATTGC
>CAYZWO010000215.1:0-3589 GCA_964482215.1 uncultured bacterium | reverse complement strand
GATTACGATGCACGCCATTTATTACTGGACGCCTTTGCAGGAGAAATTTTAGATCAAATTCCCGTAAGTTCCTTACAGCAACGGTTACGCCAATGTATTTCCTGTAGAACTATTTAAATTAATTTAATTAAGATGTAATTCTGATTCAGTAAATTTAATTAAATTATTAGAACTTTTAAGCTGATTTAAGCTATCAGGGACACCCTCCAAATTTGTTAATTATTCATTATTAATTGTCAATTATTAATTATTTATGGTTGCTACTCAACAAAGAACGCTGGCGGATAAAGTTCGTGCTGATTTTCCCATTTTGAATCAAGATGTTAACGGCAATCGTTTAGTTTATTTAGATAATGCCGCAACGTCCCAAAAGCCCTTAACCGTTCTCAACAGTCTACAACATTACTATCAGACGGATAATGCCAACGTTCATCGAGGAGCGCATACCTTAAGCAAACGGGCAACCGAAGCCTACGAAGGGGCGAGAGATAAAGTTGCTCAATTTATTAATGCCGCATCCCGTAAAGAAATTGTTTATACCCGCAATGCCACCGAAGCCATTAATATTGTTGCTTACAGTTGGGGTTTAAATTTCCTCAAACCAGGCGATGAAATTATTACTTCGGTAATGGAACACCATAGTAATTTAGTGCCTTGGCGAATCATTGCCGAAAAGACGGGAGCCGTTATTAAATATGTGGAATTAACGGAGACAGAAGAATTTGATTTAGCCCAGTTTAAAACGCTGTTATCAGAGAAAACAAAGTTAGTTACGGTTGTTCATATTTCTAATACATTGGGTTGCATTAATCCCGTTGAAGAAATTACCCAACTGGCTCATCAAGTAGGCGCGAAAGTATTAATTGATGCTTGCCAAAGTGTTCCCCATTACCCGATTGATGTGCAAGCAATTGACTGTGATTGGTTAGTAGCCAGTGGCCATAAAATGTGTGCGCCAACAGGAATTGGGTTCTTGTATGGAAAACAAGCGTTACTCGAAGAAATGCCTCCCTTTTTTGGTGGGGGTGAAATGATCTCTGAAGTCTATTTGGATCATTTTACAGTGGGTGAATTACCCCATAAATTTGAAGCGGGGACTCCTGCCATTGGAGAAGCGATCGCGATCGGTGCGGCGGTTGATTATTTAACCAATATCGGAATGGATAGGATTCATGCTTACGAGATGGAACTTACAGCCTATTTGTTTGAACATTTAGCTGAAATCCCCCAATTACGAATCTATGGGCCAAAACCTAGTAAAGATGGACAAGGACGAGCCGCTTTAGCCTCGTTTAACGTTGAAGGAATTCATGCTAGTGATCTATCTACCTTACTAGATCAAGACGGTATTGCTATTCGTTCAGGACATCACTGTACCCAACCTTTACACCGTTTGTTTAATGCATCAGGCAGTGCTAGAGCGAGCTTATCTTTTTATAATACCTACGAAGAAATTGACCGCTTTATTCATTCCTTAAAATCCACAATTGACTTTTTTAATGGCAATGATTTTGAAATTTAGTCCATTAAAATAAAGTGATGTACGGTCGTTTACGGCTCAATTTCAGACAAAATAAGGACATAATATATTATGTCCCTACGAGAATTTGTGTTTGATTACAACGCAATTTGTTGTGAGTTAATCGCGGGCAGTAAATTGGTTTACTCGCCTGTAATGGATAATCCTTCTACCCAAACATGAGGACACACGCCTCTAGGGGTAACTTCTGCCTCTGGTTCAACGTAGATAATTGACTTGAGCAATTCCAGAAAATCGCCTGCAACAGTGACAGAATCTAAGCTTGTTTTTTCGCCTTTATTGACAATCCAACCATCAAAGGGCAAAGAGAAAGAGCCTTGTAAAGAGTTAACCCCTGCGTGGAGTGCTTGCAATTTATCAATTAGGATCACATTTTCGGCAGTATTTAAATCATAGGTTTGTTCGGCAGTTTGACCTGCATAAACATGATAAAAATGCGAACCGACTGTTATTTTTGCACCGATATTTGCATTGCCTGTGGGCTGAGTATTAAAGCGTTTAGCGGTTCCTGCACTGTGCAATAAGCCTGTAAGTACACCGTTATTGATTAACTCAACGCGACGGGTGGGGGTTCCTTCGCCATCAAAGGTTTCAGCCCCAATATTATCGGGATGGAGAGCATCATCGGCAACAGACAGTAAGGGAGAAGCAATTTCCGTTCCCACGGTTTCAGGAGTCGCTAAGCTTTGTTTATCTAAAATATTTTGAGCATTAAATAAATTAGAAAAGGCTCCGAGTAGACTCAAAAAGGCTGTAGGTGAAAACACAACGCGATATTTGCCCGTCGCGATCGCGGTATAGTCCAGATAACTAATGGTCTTTTCTGTCACTTCTTGAAGGCAGCCATCAATATCCAAGGTATCCAAACTACGGCTAATCTTCATTTCGCCTGCACTGCGGGGCTTTTTCCCTTCCTGCTCGGTGCGACTGTAGAGATAGATCATGGCATAGGAACGGGCTTCTTGCCGTTTGGCTCCCTCACTGTTGAGGTAAAAACGTTCGGAGGTTTGTTGGGAAATGCCGTTGTAGGGAACCCCTGTAATAGCAGGATGGGCCGCTAAGAGTTTTTTTTCTGCATCAACTAGCGTATCAATGAGGATATTAATCGGTTTCGGTTCGGTTGTTTGTTGTCCGCGATCGCTGATTGGAGCAGTAGCTTCTGGGCTAAATTCAGGAATATTCTCCGTAATCCCAAAATGGCTAGCTTCGGCGGCAGTTTCTAGGGCTAATTGAATTCCTTGAGCATCTAGATCCGTAGTGCTAGTCACCCCAATCATATTTTTCTCATTCCAGACCCGCACAATGACACTGGAACGATTGGATGCTTGGACTTGTTTTGGTTCCCCAAAGGAAACTTCAGCTTCCGTTTCATCAATGGAAGACCCATAAATATCATATTGATGAATACCTAATGCCTTGGCACTGGTTTCTGCATACTTTGCAAGTTCTTGGACGTTTAACATGACGAATTTTTAACTAAAGGTTTGTAGAGAAATAGTTACTAAATTTTTCAAGTCCCCCTTTCTAAGGGGGATTCAGGAGGATTTAGCAATCCTATTGGGTAAGTTTTACCGACCACCAACGGTAATGGAATCAACTTTTAAATGGGGCTGACCAACGGTGACATAAACACTGCCACTAACCGAACCACAGAAACCTGCTGCTAATCCCAAATCTTGGGAAGACATGGAAATTTTATTCATAATATCCGTTGCGGTTCCGATCAAGGTTGCGCCTTTTAAGGGTTTAGTAATTTGGCCATTTTCAATTAAATAAGCTTCAGATACGGCAAAATTAAATTCACCCGTTGCACCAACACTTCCGCCACCCATTTGCTTACAATAAATACCCTTATCAACCGAATTAAACAGATCATCCATCGAATATTTACCAGGCGCAATGTAAGTATTCCGCATCCGAGAAGCCGCAGCATAGGCATAACTTTGACGGCGACCGCTACCAGTACGGGGATGGCCCGTTCTCATGAATCCCGTGCGATCGCTGATGAAGTTTTTGCCGAGCCGGTTCCGCTGAAGAAGGATTCCGCCT
>CAYZWO010000214.1:0-3640 GCA_964482215.1 uncultured bacterium | reverse complement strand
CTTTGGGAAGACGGGTTGGTGTGTCTGGAGGTAACGTTCTATTAAGAAATGGCACGTTTATTGTCTGATCCGACAAAACTTCCAACGACTACTTTTATCTCTAGGCTTGGGATCCAGCACGATTCAGCCATTCTCGGAGTCCTGCCGCCTCTGGCATAGGTTGTTTTTGGGCATTGGGTAGATTGTCGAGAACGATTAAGGTTCTTTATGTTTTTTTCTGGATGGGTTAGGGTATTGATAGGGAAATCTCGATAACCCTTCAACCTAAATAATCAATATTTATTTGGGTTTTAGATCTAATTGAAGCTAAGTTTTGAATTGAATCATTGGATCTAGTTAATCGAGGATTATCATGCGCTGCATTGTGGTATCCGTTCAAAATAATGGTGTAGTTGGCTTGCGAGCCATAGGCTCTAACATTCAGGGATGGTCCACTAAGGGATGATTTACCCATCCGCTGCAACCATACTGATTGTGAAAAACTGCTGATAGAAAGATGTTGCGGTGGACTAGCATACTTGTTCACCACAGGAAAGTCGATCTAGAAACGCAGAGACTATAGACCGAGAAGCACGTACCGAGAAACACGAAATCAGCTGTTACACCGCTGTCACAATAACTTACGTATGGCCTAAATAAATTATCTAAATAAATTAGTGGATGTATCTTAAATTAGTGGATGTATCTTTCGTCAAAATTCTGATTCGTCATTTCCCCTATGTCGCAGTTTTTGTATTCGATCTCAATCTGCGATATGTTTTGGTTGGCGGGATAGAGCCAGATAGTTTTTTGCCAGGAGCAAGTTGTGCGTGGGAAGGTAAAACGATTTGGGAAGTACTTCCTGAGCAAGAAGTGCCAAAGGTTGAGTACGACTATCGATCAGCCTTGACAGGGGAGCAAACGACCACAGAACTGATCACTAACGACACCACCTTACGGGTGCAAATTATCCCAATTCACGATGAGGCGGGGGCAACGATAGCGGGTATGGTGACAGTGGAAAAGGTTGATCCCCGTCCGGCCACCTTTCCCCAATCGTTTCTCCATGATGAATTAACTGGGTTGCCGAATCGAGCCATTCTAATTCATCGATTGGCCAATGCTCTCACTCGTAAAAAATATCAGTCTGACTATCAAATTGCTGTTTTATTTTTAGACCTAGATCGTTTCAAAGCAATTAACGATACCCTCGGCCATGCAGGGGGCGATCTCCTGCTGATTGTTACGGCTCAGCGACTGAAGAATTGCCTCAGGAATGGTGATACGTTGGTGCGTTTAGGGGCAGATGAATTTGTAATTTTGCTAGAAGACTTTCACAGCATTGATGATGTAATTCGCATCAGTCAACGGATCCAGTCCGTGTTGCGGGAACCCGTAGACATCACTGGTCGCGAGGTCATGACTACGGCGAGTTTGGGAATCGCGATCGCTGAAACTGAAAACGACTATCCCGAAGACCTGTTGCGAAATGCCGACATTGCCATGGATCAGGCCAAGATTCTCGGCAAGGGCAACTACCAATTTTTCAATAACAGCATGTATTCCCATGCCGTTCACCGACTTCAGATTGAGAATGATCTGCGTCATGCCCTCGAAGCCCAACAATTCTACGTTGCCTACCAGCCGATTGTGTCATTAAACCATGCCAAAATTATTGGGTTTGAAGCCCTGCTGCGCTGGCAACATCCAGAGAAAAACAATATTCCCCCCAGCGACTTCATCCCCATTGCCGAAGATACGGGCTTGATTGTACCGATCGGCTATTGGGTGCTGCAAACAGCCTGCCAACAAATGCGACATTGGCAAGCGACGATTCTAAATGCCAAAAATTTAGTCCTGAGTGTGAACCTATCGGGCAAGCAATTGACCCAAACTGATTTGGTTGATCATATCAAATTGATTTTGCATGAAACGGGTCTACCGCCCCAAAGTCTCAAACTAGAAATTACCGAAAGTGTCTTAATGGAAAATGCCGTCGCCGCAATTCATTTGTTGCGGCAATTAAAGGAAATTGGTGTGTTATTAGCGATTGATGATTTTGGCACCGGATACTCCTCCCTCAGCTATTTGCACCAATTCCCAATCGATACACTAAAAATTGACCGCTCATTTATTGAAGGGTTAGATAATGATGCGGAACAGGTCGTGATTGTGCGGACGATCTGCAACTTAGCCTGGAATTTGGGTATGGATGTCGTCGCAGAAGGGGTGGAGACGGGCAAACAACTAAGCCAAGCCAAAGCTCTCAATTGTGACTCTGCCCAAGGTTATCATTTTTACAAACCCCTAGACCCGGCGATCGCTGAAAAATTACTTCGGGATCATGCCGATTGGATTTAAGTCATGCCCTGTTTAACCGATAAGTGGAGCGGGTCGAGTTGTCTTACGGTTGAATCTTGTGGCAGTATGGGGGATCATGGCTGTGGCTAACCCTGATTAGTTAGTTGATCAGGTTTTGACATCTACGACTTGTAAAAAGATCCGCGCATGGCTTGGAATCTCTAAAAAAAATTTAGTGAATTCTTGGTGTCTTCGCGTCTTTGTGCTTAATCTCTCATTTAGCACCAGGTCACTCAGTCAGCAAAACTGCACAAAGAAAACTGAGTCAGTTCTTTGAAGTTATGTCTTTAGGACTCCAAAGACTCTGTAGGTACATGGGTTTGCCGTATCCTTGCAAGTAAAGATTGAGTGACGCTATTGACTTGCAAGTCCCTTAATCTACTTGTACATATATTTATAGGTTATAGATAGATAGATTATAGATAGATTCCTGCTTTAGACTTGATTATTTATACCTTGGTTATTTTGGTTATATAGATTGTTTCGCAAGATTATCAGATTGTTTCGCAAGATTATCCCGCATCCTTGTTGGAGCAATGGTGCGCTGTTAACGGTGCAACTTAGTCGATGTGTAGGTTAAACTTATCCATCCCTAAATGTAGCCATCCCTAATAAGGGCACTGTCCTCTCACACCCCTGAACATCCTTCATGCAGGTTGAAGTTTTTACCCAGCTTTTTTCTCTCTTCACGGCAGCTAGCCCAGAAACCTTAGACTGGTTGCTCAGCGTTTCCGATGAACACGAGTACCCCGCTAACCGAGCCGTCTTGATGGAAGATTCTTGGGGTAATGCCGTGTATTTTGTCATATCCGGTTGGGTCAAGGTACGCCGGATTTCCGGTGATGACTACGCTACATTGGCTATTTTGGGACGGGGTGATTTTTTTGGGGAAATGGCGATTTTGGATGAATCGCCGCGATCGACCGATGTGATCGCTATGTCGTCTGTGAAGCTGATTAGCATTCCGGCTCAACGGTTTATCCAAGCCTTGTTGAAGGATTCGCAATTGCAGCAACGGATGTTGCAGTTGATGGTGCGACGATTGCGGCAGACCAATTTCCGGTTTGGCTTGCGGAGTCAACCCCCAGCAGTGAAGTTAGTTCACACACTGGTGTCGCTGGCAGAAAGTTATGGTCAGCAAACCGAGAAAGGCAAGCTGATTTTTAATATCCCTCCGAAGGATTTGGCCGAAGTGAGTGATATTGGGGTGGAAGAGACAACCAAGATCCTAGCGAAGTTGTATGAGAAGGGATGGATGAAGAGTGAACCAGAGCAAGATGCTCTGTATTTGGTGAATATG
>CAYZWO010000213.1:0-3656 GCA_964482215.1 uncultured bacterium | reverse complement strand
TAGCCACTTATAGGTACCATCCCCACACCGCATACGATATTCCAACTGATAGCTGGGAAACCCATAACTGAGATAACGATGACAACGGTCTTGCACCACAGCCAAATCATCAGGATGGATATGGCTAAACCATTTCTCGTAGGTGTCGATGTCCTCATAGCGATGGCCGAGGATGTCCAAACAGCGTTGGGAAAAAAAACATTGGGATTGGTTGAAGTGATGATCCCAAATGCCATCGTTACTGCCATCAATGGCGCGAATCCACCGTTCCTCGCTTTCCTGTAACGCCAGTTCCGCTTGTTTGCGATCGCTGATATCCAACAGAATCCCGTACCAGACTTGTTCCCCAGTTTCCCGTCGTTGGTAGCGACCATGGCCACTTAACCACTTCAGCTTGCCAGAAGGGGTAATAATCCGCCATTCGTGCTGAAAGGGTGTTCCAGTCGTGACACTCTGGAGAACGGCAGTTCTATGGGCATTGTAATCGTCGGGATGCATTAAATTGCAGGGCAAGTCAGCATCCTGAAGAATCTCGGCTGGGGAGAGTTCATAAATGTCGGTAACCGCAGGGCTGATGTATTCAAACCGTTGTTTGCCATCAGGATCGAACACGAGGGTATGGATAATCCCAGGAGACGCGGCGGCAAGTTCTTGGAATTTCGTTTCACTCAGGCGCAGAGCTAATTCGGCGGACTTGCGATCGGTAATATCAATCACCGTGCCATACCAAGCCGTTTCGCCGTTGTCTCGCCGCTTGGGACAGGAGATGCCATGGATCCATTTGACTGCACCTGACGATGTGATAATTCGCCATTCATGATCAAACAGTTCCAGGGTTTCCAAACTGCGGGTTACGGCTGTCATATAGCCAGTGTGATCCTCTGGATGGATACATTCATGGATTAAGGACGGGTTTGCGATAAATTGCTCCGCTGGGATTCCATGGATGGCTTCAATGGCGCGGCTAATGTGCTCAAAGTAGATGGAGCCATCTAGCCGCAGCACCAGGATATAAATATTCGCAGGGCATGCTTCCGACAGTTCGCGGAACCGTGCTTCCCGCTCCTGTAAGGCCAGTTCCGCCTGTTTGCGATCGCTAATATCTGTATCGACAATGGTGATCTCCCAATACCCCTCGTCGGCTTGCCATTCCACCCACAAGTTGGCCAACACCCAGCCAATCGAATTATCTCTGCGATAAAAGCGATATTCGATCGCATAGGTGGCAATCCCTGTCTGCTTCAGAACTGTCTGCATCAGGGGTTGGAACACGTTCCGTTCATCATCCGGATGAATGCGAGACTGCCACAACTGTTGATTAGCAAACAGTTCCTCGTGGGTATAGTCATAGATCAGTTCGCAGTGGGGTGAGATGTAGTCGTAGTCGTAACGACCATCGGGGTAAAATCGAAGTTTAACAATGCCTGCGATCGCCTTATCCAAAACAGTACTGAGTTGGGCTTGGGAGGCTTGCAGAGCTAATTCCAACTGTTTGCGATCAGTGATATCCGTCAACGCACCGACATAGCCCCGGATCTGCCCGGATGCATCAAACTCACAGGCTACTTGGGCGTAATACCAATTAATGCTGCCATCGGGTCGCAGGTGCCGCCCTTCTCCAGGCGGGAGTAAATACTTGTCTGGGGTCGTGCGGGTATGGTCATCTGTCCATTTCGCCAAGAAGTCCTCGCGTTCATCCGGATGCAGTGCGGCTGTCCAACCGCGCCCCAAGGCTGAGTCCTTCGATCGTCCGGTCATTTCGCTCCAGCGATCGTTGACATAGACGCAGTTCAACGGCTCATCCATCCGGAAAATCGCAACGGGGCTAATTTCCATTAGGGTGCGGTAGCGGGCTTCACTCTCCTGGAGAGCCAGTTCAGCCCGTTTGCGATCGCTAATATCCTCAATCCTGCCAAGGATCTGCATTGGTTGACCATTTGCATCATGGATGGCTTGACCCCGCGATCGCACCCAAATGTAATGTCCTTGCTGATGAAGCAACCGAAATTCAATATTGAAACGCTCGTGTTGCTGCAAGTGCAAGTCCACCGCTGTGATCAAGTTAGCCAGATCATCTGGATGGACGCGATCGGCAAACTCTTGAATCGGAACGATGGATTTCTCATCACGCTCAGTGTTCCCTAACAGTTGCCAATACTGTTGGGAGACAGTGACTTGATTAACCGTCAGATCGTACACCCAGATGCCTTCACCTAAGTTACGCATGAGCGTGTTGTAGCGATCGTAGCTGGCCTGAAGTTCCTGCTCCATTAACTGTCGCTTTAGCTCATCCTGCTTGGCTTGGGTTATGTCCCGCATCACACTCAGCAAACACTTCTCTCCATCCAGTTCCAACACTTGGCAGGAAAATAACCCCGTCAAAATGGCTCCAGATTGGTGACGACAGGCAACTTCGTAGTTATACAGGGTGGGGTAGGTAGTTAAATAGTTGATCACGTATGCCCGCTGTGCCGGATCAACCCACAATTGCAAGGTCAGAGTGGTTTGGCCAATCACCGCCTCTTTGGGATGGCCCAACATTTGAGTAAATTGGGTATTGGCATCCAAAATCAGCCCATCCCGTAGACGAGTAATCAGCATGGCATCTGGGTTGGACTCAAAGGCGGCGGCAAAGCGGGCTTGACTATCCTGTAACTGTTGCTCAACGGATGCCTGAACCACCGTCACGTCTCGCACTCTACTGATCACCCCTTCCACTGCGCCATTGGGAGCCACTAGGGGAGAAAGGACGTATTCGTAATTGTGTGACCCATTAGACCCATTAATGATTGTTGCACTGGTGACACCGCTCACCGTTGCCCCCGTGGCAAACACAGCATTAATTCCATCAGCCTGTGCCTGAAATTCTGTCGTTGAGACAGTTAACTGTTCCGAAGTCTGCCCCAGAATTGCCGATGCCTCTAACCCTAAAGCGACTAAACCCGCAGGACTGGCATAGAGGAAGCGTCGATCTCGATCGAAGATGTAGATGCGATCGCTTACATTAGCCAGCACTTGATCCAACAGCCGATGTGGCTCGGAGGAACCGATGGTCTCAAGAATTGGCATGGTCTGACTCAGGAGGGTGTGATTGAATATTCCTTCTTCCCTAAATTTACCAAGCCTCTTCCAGCAAAACGGTATTCACTGCCCGCCCTTCTGCCTGCCGTTGCCAGCCTCTCAGGCAGTTAAGACCTGATTGCCCAGAAAAACTCTATTTATTTAGAGGATTCTAGCGATTGTAAACAAATGTGTAGTTTATAATAAAATTTATATGGTTCTCATTCAAATTCCATTGGGCTGGGTTTAACGGCTGCAATTCACTTTTGCACCAACGCTGTTCCAGCCTACGCCATGTCATGTATAACGAATGTCCGATTACAAATTCGATTGCTTATGGGGTTAATCCGCTCGCCCTAGTCATTCGTTGAGATAAATTTGCTGAACAAATCTGAGAAAACGATTTTCCCAATGTGTTCTCCAATGTTTGAGGTCAGCATTGCCCCTCAAAACTGTCTTGACAGACTAGTCGATAGAGTTAACCAGTCCCAGTAGATCGAAAAGGCTGTTGTGGGGGCGGCAAAGCCGTCCCCACAACAACCCTTAAACTAACCAGAGAGGTCTATGTTTTCGATCTACTGAGTCCAGTTGATCGG
>CAYZWO010000212.1:0-3668 GCA_964482215.1 uncultured bacterium | reverse complement strand
CTTGAATTTGCGTTGTTTCATAACTATTCTAATTTGTCAATGCGTAACTCCTAAAGATTTAGCTCAATCTAGCACCGAGTTTGAAGAAACCCGTAGGTTTGACAGCCCTGATCAACACCACTTTGTAACACTTGATACTAACGGTTGCTTTCAAATTTGGGAATTACCAAACCAACTAATTCAAGAACCACCTACTGAATTAGAAAATAACAATATTTCCAATATTATATTTAGTAACGATGGACAGCTTATTATTACAATGGATGGTTCTTTATATGCAAGTTACACAGTTGTATTTTGGAATTTGTCAGGATACATAATTGGAAAATTTACTTCAAAGTCTGGCTATTTTGTAAAAGAATTGGTCTTTAGCACAAATTCACAGCAAATTGCTCTTTTAGAGCAAGTAGATGGAGGTGCAGAAACACAGTTCTTACATTTTTTTGAAGTTCTAAAAGACCTAGTAAAGTTATCAAAATTGGTGAAGGAAGCTATCGAGGATACTTTGGAAGAATGCGTTTCACAGAAGATAACAATTATCTAATTACAGGAACACCAGGTCATCCGATTCGCTACTGGAATCTTAAGCCTAGATTACAGCTTAAAGCATCTTACATTGGATGGTTTAGCGGTGAAATTCTATTAAACAAAGAAGAACTTGAAAAATATATCTACAGTAGTGTTCGGCAAAACCTTTATATAGAAAAATTGAATGACAGTAAAGTTAAATTTTACAAAGGCTATACAGAGATTCTAGAGTTGGAAAATAATCCGAATTGGTTTGAACAAGCTTTTCTGACTTTCGCAGAAAAAACTATCGCTACTGTAGGAAATGATGGAACAGTTAGATTTTGGAATCTTTCTGGCAAAAAAATTAACAGATTAAAAGAAATTCGATTAGAATACTATCAAAGCAGCAATCAAGTAATTTTTAGTCGAGATGGACAGTACAGTGCTGTTATAAAAAATGATGGTATTTCTATTCAAAATTTATTAACTCAAAAAATGATGGGCAATATTGCTGGGAATAAACTTAGCTTTTCAAGTAGTGTTAGCTTTAGCCCAGATGGTCAGCGTATAGCTACTGTTGGTTCAGAACGTACGATACGGCTTTGGGATTTAAGAGGACGGCAACTTGCTGAATTAAATTTAACTAATCCACAAGTTACCTCCATTCTTGGTACTCATTTTGATACCGGAGATGGAGCTGATCTAGTGATTGGTTTTAGCAGTGATGGTAAAAATGTAATTATTGCTGTAGGAGAAGGTCAAAATACACCACTATTTTGGAAAATTGAAAAATTAGAAAATTTACTCAAGCGTGGTTGTCAATGGATGCATGACTATCTAAATAATCCAAAAAGTAATATTAGTAAAGAAGAACACCAGTTATGCAAATATAATGAAGTTTCTCAGATATAATTATAAGAAAGTTATCTTAATTGAGATAATTAAGTATAAGCTGTTTACGTGTTTTTAAGCTAAAGATTATGACTTGGCAATTTTCTCTCTTGGATAATGAGAAACTTTGGTTTAAGCCTTTGTCTCAATTGGTAAAATTCTTAACACAATAATTTTGTATCAAAATAAAATAATACATTTTTGGTGAGTAACTAGCAATTTGAGTTAAACTTATAAAAGCGATAGTTTTTACTCTTTTTTTGATAAAAAGTAACTAAAATCATCACAAAATTTTGAGTAAATTTATTACTCAGAAAATATATTTTTTTTAAAATAAATTTTATTTTTATCGACTTGGAGAACAATGAAAATATTAAGTTTTATACCCAAAAATCTTAATTTAGGAAAAAAACTAACAGCTCTTATTTTTGCATTATTTTTAATAGGAATTTTAGCTGTTGGAGGAGCTTCCTATAATATCTTTTATAGCTATGCTGAAAAAGAACTAATTTCCCAAGCAAATATTATAATGTCGACTCTAAATTCTGTCCGTCAATATAACCAAAATCATATTACTTCTTTATTAGTATCAGATTTAGATAAAAAGTTTGTAGTCGAATCAATCCCTTCTTATGCAGCGCAACAAGTATTTAAAATATTTTCAGAATCTTATAAAGAATTATATCAAAATTATAAATATAAAGACGCATTACTCAATCCTAATAATGATTCAAGTCAAGCGACTCCTGATGAAGTTATAATTATTGGTAAATTACAACAGCAAGATGAATTAAAATCTACAAATATTGAGCAAAAAGGCTATTCAATTATGAATAGTAAAAAATATTTTTATACAGCTTTGCCAATTAAAATTACTAATCCTCAATGTTTAGAATGTCATTCTACTTTAGCTAAAGCACCTAAATCTGTACAAGCTCTCTATCAGCAAGGTAAATATGGTGCTGGTAAAGGTTTTGGATGGGAATTGAATAAAATAATTGGAACTCAAATTGTTTATATTCCTGCATCAGAAGTATATACTCTTGCAAACAGAAATTTTTTTATAATTCTTGGTATCTTTATAACTATATTCTTAATTGTTATGATTTTGACTAATTTGTGGCTAAAACAATATGTTGTTCAACCTATTGATCGAATAGTTAAAATTGCTGAAGCAGTTAGTCTAGGGGACATGGAAGCAAGTTTTGATAAAAAATTTAATGATGAAATTGGACGTTTAGTCGAAGCTTTTAATCGATTAAAAAATAGCCTAAAGATTGCGTTAAAGCGATTAAACAAAAATAACGATTAATTTATATTAAGGATATTAATTTTTCTCTAAATTGTTTTGCTTGTATAGGGTCGGAAATTTCTTTGCTAAGTAAATTAATAAGTTCTTCTGGAGTAATTTCTAAATTATTATTAGTAATGTCATCAACTAAAAAATTAGCAATAGGCCCAATTAAAAGAGTTAATTCTTTTTTACAATTTTCCAAAAAATTTTCGGAGATTTTTATATTATTTCTAGTAGATTCAAAGGATGAATTTAACAATTCTTCTTGACTACCTTTTAAATTATTAAAATTTTTTTCTTTAAAATTTAATAAAGGTTCAGGATCAGAGAATAAACTATTGTCTTGATTTGAAAGATTTATAGAATCAACAGTATTATGTTCAGAAATGTTTTTAGAATTAGTTATTAATTCTTCATATACCACGGTAAGCTTTCTCGAAGCTGTCTCTCCACGTTTTATTAAGTGAGGAGTTAAATATTCCTGAATCCCCATTAATTGAATAGCATTACAAGCAAATTTATACGCATCATCATAACTTCTGCCCGCACCTAAAGCATCATAAAAACCTAAAGCAAATTCAATTGCAGCTCGATCACCAATCGCTTTAGTCATACCAATAGTATGATTAATATACTGAGCAAGTGCAGTTGCTTGAACCTGAGAGTAACAAGCATTAAGTACAATGCATTCAATAGTATTACTAAATAAAGAAAAAAGACTCGCCAAAGCTTGAGTTTCTACCAATTGCAGTTGACCTAACAAATTCTCTAAAGCTAACCCTTCTTCACCTTCACCATGACCTGAAAAATGAACAATTTGTGGCTCTTCATCTAATAGTGCTTGCCGTAAACCTCTAGCTGTGACCGCTGTTTTTTTAACTAAAATAAAGCGATCGCGCCATTTTGAACGTCGTAATCCTTCTTCAATTTCACGCATTTCCTCATCTAAACGTAATTGAGTAGTACTTAAAGG
>CAYZWO010000211.1:0-3791 GCA_964482215.1 uncultured bacterium | reverse complement strand
CCTGAACCCCGTAACTGACAAAGAACTTAGTCGAGTTTCCAAATATCCTCTAATATCCCTCGAACTCGACTATTCCCCTGGCGGCTAATATGTCCTTTGCGGATGTTCTCGCCACTGGAATGCTCACTGGGAGTTAGACCTGTGAAAGAGAACAACTGGCGTTCATTATTGAATTGAGCCATATTCCCTAACTCATTGGATAGGATCCGAGCAGACAGTGGCCCAACTCCAGGTACAGAGCGGTAGGTCTTTTCGTTGGGGTCATCCTTGGCTTGATGCTTTAGCTCGTCCTCAATCTTGTGAATCTCTTCATCGAGCTTTTTCCAGACGCTCCAGTAGGCGTTGATCGCAGTCGTCAACTCTTTTGACGGCATATTAGCATTGGCTAACAGTTCTTCAACGAGGGTATGGGACATCCTGCGGGTCTCATCGTCATCAATCAGACCGAATTGATGAAACTTCATTCTGATTTTGTTTTGAACAGAGGTGCGGTCTTCAACAAGCTGTTGTCTGGTTCGACTCAGCATTCGATGGGCCTCTTCAGCCTCACTGGGGATACGAATCCCTTTTAATCGTTTTGCTTCAAGCAGTGTAGCCAGTTTGAGGGCATCTCGTTTATCGGTCTTAACGCGATCATTGATGGCGACTTCAACCCCTGCGGCATTGACCACCAAGTTATGGATTCCATGTTTGTCCAGTTCTCGATGCAGGACGAATCCTGAAAACCCAGCTTCATAGGCGCTATGCATAGTCGCGCCAGCAAAATATTTTAAGAGCTGTTGGACTAAAGCTTGAGGGGAGGCTGCTGTTGTCCATTTCTTGACAACTTCTCCTTCAACTCTGGCAACGACCGCATAAGTCTTTTTATGAACATCAATCCCAATAGAGACGGTTTTGCCAACGTAAGAGATTGCCTTGATATCTTTCTTCATGTTGGGACTCCTTGATTTAGAATCAGAGAAGTGAATGTATGTCTAAATTAAGATTCGCACCCTTTAGTCTGGTCTACAATCCATCATAGGAACACCGGACAGGTTCCGGGCGGTCTTGGGACAGTTCCACTCTCTGCTGCTGAGTTTTGGTTACTGTGGGGCGGTTGCTGTCCTCATCCATATTATTATTTTATCTACTAGCTAGTAGAAAATCAAGCATTTTGTTTAGAGTTTTTCTATTAGCTAGTAGAATCTTGGTAGTATCCTTCTCAATTCCATGCCTAAAGGCGACAACCCTAAGTCAAGAAAAAACCTCCAGCCGAACCAAGCGCCCGATCAGCCGGGGGTAGGGCGGTCTGTGGGGGTGTGGCTTCGGCTTGACCAGATCAAAGCTCTGGACGCGCTGGAAGGAGGCAGAGCTTTGCATATCAGGTTAGCGGTTGATCGCTACCTCCAAGAATTAGAGGTTGCTTCTCCACCGACATAAATGTGGGAGCTTTCTTATGTTTGACAGAATTTCGTTCGACCCTCAGGTAATGGGTGGTAGGGCTTGCATCAGAGGGATGCGAATTACGGTTTCCTTGGTGCTGAGTCTTCTTACCAATGGTTTGAATGAATCGGATGTCCTCAGTAAGCTTACCCCCGACTGAAGTACGGGGGCTTTAGCCTCCGGCACAGTCCAAGGATTTTAACCCTGCCTAACACACTACCCTTCCGAGCGGAGGAACTCATGCATCAGATGAGTTTTCGGGTTGGCTTACATCCTGAGTTCCCACCAAATCAAACGAGGATTTGAACTCCAGGTATTGTTTCTACAAGCGAGATAAACCCCGCACAACCCCAATACCACGGTTTGCGTACTCTGTACTTGCTTACTGGGAGACATTTATCTGCGTGGTAACAACAGCGCCCTTCCCAATTTCGGCATACAATAATCGTAGTTTATTGTTACTACGATGGCAAGACAAAACGTATTTAATTTGAGATTGTCTGATGAAGAATTCCAGAGACTTAAGGATTATGCAGAATCTAAGCAGGTATCGCCTGCCGAGATTCTGCGGGACTACATCAAAAGACTGCCTCGAATATCTACGGGCGGCTAAAGCCGCTAACTCGCTTTTCCTCCCTGCGCTAAAGCGACAGGGCTTCCAAGCTCAGGGCATTTCGTGAGTATCCAGACCTAGAAGCTGAGGACATCGCCGCTTGCCTTAACTATGCGGCTTTTCTGGCGAGTGAGGAGATCTATCCTATGGTTGCCCCAGCATGAAGGTCTTGGCGGATATGGGCGTCTCCATGACGGTGGTCAAGACTCTGCGTTCAGCAGGTTATGAGGCAATTCATTTGGGTGAGTTAGGTCTACAGCGATCGCCTGATTCGTTCAGCATGATGAACGACTGAGCCTCATCACCCCTAACCTATCCCACCCGCAGCTAGTTCTACCTGCCCCGCCGCGAACACACTGGCGACTTCATCAGCCGTCAACAGCCGATCCCACAAGGCAACATGTCCGATCGCCCCGCAGAAAGCGGTTTTGCCAATAGATCCACCCAGAGTGATCACTCCCGGCCCGTTCTGGGGACGGACATTCCAATCAGGAGGGTTGTTGTATTTGTCCCCAGGGCTTCGCTTCGCCATTACCCCCTGTTTGTAGAAAATCGCTCCACGACACTTTTCTGTCCCATCAATCCAGCCCTCACCCTGGCCCACAAGAAACAGCCACCGCCTCGCCTGCACCGGCGTCTGGTCATTGCGCGATTGGCCGTACTCCATGTAAGCCCCCACACCCTTCCCTGCTGGAGACCCCAGGTTGAAAAGGTAGAAGGACAAGCGGGAGTGCCGCTCCTGGTTTGTCGAGTTGTACAGTCGAAACCCCCACTCTACATCGTGGGTGTAGTCCACCGCCTTCTCAATCAAGTGAACATACTGATCCTTCGTTCCATCCGTATAGCGGAAGTCGAGAGCCGAGGGGGCAACCCAGCAAGAAACTGTCAAGCAGTTAGCATAGGAGTGCGAATACCGCTCGTCGTTGGGGATTGTGATCACATTCCCTAGCCGACCGTCAAAGTGCGGCATCTTGGCGTCGCCAAACGTCACCTCGGCAAGATTCACACCGAAGGGTTCACCATCGTGCCGCCCACATTCGTCGTGCATCCGGTTCGACCCAACAGCATCATCCAGTGGCCAATAGCTTGTCGGGCCAGTATCAAGAATAGTCGATTTGAGGTTCATGACTTCTTCCCAGGTTGCCTTGAGGCAGAACTAAACTCTAGACACAAACTAATTTACAATCCCCATTTTTGAATCCACGCTATCCCCCCATAGCGGAATCCCTCATCTTGAAATAGGAACCTTACAGTTCATCTGTCCTTTTTCTTGAAAACACTTGGGCTTTGGCAACTGCTCAACTGTCAGCTTAGGCACCCTAAACCTTAGCCCATAACAGGGAGATACCTTATTTTCACAGACAATGATTGTTGGGGTATTGAGTCCAGCTATCCAGCCTAAAGCACCAACTGTCAAAGCTGTTGCGCCGTAGAAAGCTAGTCCCCCTGTAACATCACCAACTTTTTGACTCAGCCAGTCGTAACACTTTTTGATCCAACGTGACCGTTTCTCCAGAATATGTTGCTTTATAGACTGAAGCTCAGTCCAATCTTGCATTTCCTGGAGCAAGGTTGGAGCGATCGCCTTTGCCTGGATCTGTGCCTTGAACTCAACCTCCTTATCCATTGTTTGGCGAATCATCCAAATCAGATACGCATCTTCAGACAAATCAGAAGGCGGATCATGTAAGAGTTGCGCTAGACGCGGACACTTGGCACGAAGTTGACGATCTATGATGTTTTCGATGTATTGGAG
>CAYZWO010000210.1:281-3840 GCA_964482215.1 uncultured bacterium | reverse complement strand
CTCGTGGCAAAGGATTTGGGAAATAGGTAAGATAGGTTGAATAAACCTTACCTAAGCCAATTATGCCCACCGTTAGTTTATTACGTGCTGATTCCTACGAGATTGAGCGTTTATCCCTTGCCCTAGAAGCCTTATTAAAACCCTTGGGAGGAATCGGGGCTTTTGTCAAAGCGGGCGATCGCGTGTTGTTAAAACCCAATTTATTAACGGGCGGTCGTCCTGGCAAAGAATGTATCACTCGCCCTGAATTGGTCTATTGCGTCGCCAAATTAGTGCAATCCGTTGGAGGAAAACCCTTTCTCGGTGATAGCCCAGCTTTTGGGAGCGCGAAAGGAGTCGCCGAAGCTAACGGTTATATTCCTTGGGTCGAAAAATTAGGAATGCCGATTGTGGAATTTAAAGGGCAACGTTACCAAACCGAGAGCGATAACTTTAACCATTTGCGTCTATGCAAAGAGGCAATGGAAGCGGATGTGGTTATCAATTTGCCGAAAATTAAATCCCATGTGCAGTTAACCATGACTTTAGGGGTTAAAAACCTTTTTGGCTGTGTGCCAGGAAAAATGAAAGCCTGGTGGCACATGGAAGCAGGAAAAGACAGCGATCGCTTTGGGGAAATGTTAGTAGAAACGGCCAAAGCGATTAATCCCAACCTAACGATTTTAGATGGCATAATCGGTCATGAAGGCAATGGCCCCGCTAATGGCGTTCCTCGTCCACTAGGAATTTTAGCGGCTTCTAGTAATGTGTTTGCTCTCGATTGGGTCATGGCGGATATCGTGCGAGTCGATCCTGCCGTTGTGCCGACCTTGGCCGCTCAACAACGCTTAGGGTTAGGCTTTGATCTAGCGGATATTGACTTTCCCCTATTGCAACCCCGTGAGTTACAGGTTAGTGATTGGAAATTACCCGAAGCCTTAATGCCAATTGATTTCGGTTTACCCAGAGTATTACGCTCTACCTTTAAACATTTTTATATTCGCTTTATTAAAGAACCGTTAGGTAATTATGCAACTAAACCCTGACATTAGCCAAAACTTTGTTATCTAGGCTACATAATTCTAAATTATTTAGACATAGCCTAAAGTTAAGACATAAAGTCAATATCACCCTCCGATTGCTAGATAACCGCCCATCCCTCAGTGGCGGTTTTTTATTAGCGGCAAAAGAAGCTTATTCCAAGATTATACCTAAGTGTTTGTACTCGCTAACACATTAAACTGAAAATATTTAAGAGAGCATTTTAAATTACTAATAGGCTTTAAATATGATTTAACGCCCCTCTTTTACTCTTCAAATCTTCAATTTTTTAATGTTCAAATTCTTGAGAGTTGAGATAATAACACTTCAGTATTTGTACTTGTGTTTCTGATTCACAAAATCCTAAAAGCTCTCCTTATACTTAGGTAAGTTTGACTTTTATTTATAAAAAAACTGATTGAATTAATAATTATAAATATTCAATTGATATATTTGACTATTGCAAGATAGATCAATTATTATTTTGAAAATAAGCTAGTATGACACCCATCTACGCAGAATCCTCAAAGATAATTATTTAAACTATTTTATCTAGCTAATAAAGAGTAGAGATATCAAAAGATGTAATTAATCAATGTTGTCATCCTTTAATTAATTCAATTCTTTCAATAAATAGAAGCCTTTAGATGTTGCGATATATGAATTGTAAACATTGCGATAGCACAAATCTCCATTTATCCTATCGTCAAGGATTTATCACCCGAATTTTGTTGTTACTCCTATTACTACATAAGTTTCGTTGCCATGATTGTCGTTACAGCCAAATTGATTTCTTGCCGTTTTTCTGGGTTCATTTACTAACCCAAAGGTTGGTAAAACAGAAATGATATATTTTCTCTAAGCCTTAACGTTGAGATATTAAATCAGTTGAGACTGTTTGAGTTAACTAGATTTTTTGTTCTTGGGGGCTGAGTTCTTCCCAGTTCACATCTCTTCGTAATACCCAACCATTAAACCCAACAATAATGCGAGGGAGACTTTCTGTTTTAATAACCGATAAATCCTTCATGTTGTAGGTAGTATAAAGGGTAGATTCGGAATTCAGATTAATATCCACTACCGTTAAGGTTTTTGTTGGCGGAAGGGGACTGTTAATTAACTTGCGTGGCCCGCCACCTAATGCGCCTGTATGCAAGAGTTCGAGTTGACCCCGCTTCCCTGGGAAATAAGCATGATGATGACCACTAATGTAGGTGTGAACTTGATATTTTTCTAATAGGCTGCGTAATTGATCAGGATTGGAAAGAGCATTCCCAGCCGTATTACGACCAATAGCAATGGCATAGAGAGGAAGATGACCGATCGCGATTCGCATTTTAGCTGATTGGGCGGCGGGACTGGCTAAACTTTTTTCTACCCAAGCTAGTTGATCTTCGGAAATTCGATCAGTAGACGCATCCCAAACGAGGTAAAAAATCCCATTTTGGCTAAAGGTATAGTTAAAAGGAAAGCCTGCCTTATCAAGAAAATTTAAGCCTGGATGATGCTTGGGATTGTTCCAGTAACGAGACGCTTGATCGCGATCGCGTTGAAATCGCATTTGACCTTGCACAATTGACCCCGAACCGTCATGATTGCCGATGGTAAAGCCAAAGGGAATTTTAGCCCGACGTAGAGGAGCCGCAACGTGTCGATCAAATCCCTTCCACATGGCTTGAATTTGGGCATCAGTCAACGAAGTCTTCTGACCTGCGACCATATCGCCACCACAGAGAACAAGATCGGGTTGCCAATCGGGAATAAGCGCGATCGCTTGATCAACTTCCTTGTCGTAGGTGGTTGAACCATACTGGCTATTGAGATCACTAATCACCACAATTCTGACATCGCCCCGCACAGGAGCCGTTAACCCTTTAGGCGCGATCGCCACATTCACGGGTTGAGTCGGTTGGGAAATAGCGGGATTGCTTGTCGCAGGGGCTAAGGACGTTTTTTGAGAAAGGAGGGAATGCAACAGAGAAAAAGCTCCTACCCCTCCCAAGGCTGCACTGCCGAGTAATAGCTGACGACGATTCAATCCCATAAGTTAGCGTTAGGCAATGTTGAATTTATTCGATAGAAATGGATTGGGGTCGCTGACTGGCGGCATTACCGTTATTAAAATCTGTGCTGGTGAAATCGGTTACGCCTTGTTTTTCTAACCAACTTTTCAAGGGGTCAGAGGTGAGTTGAAGCCTCAGCATTCCCGACACAAAGCCGCTAGTAAAGGCGAGGGGCTGTTGGACTAATTCTTTGAGGATGGGTTGCAATTCCGTTAAAAACATAATCCAGTCTCCTGAAATGGGATAGTCCTATTTAACATTAATTAACATTGTTAATTTAACGCATTTTGGCGGGGACTTAACTGAACATTTGGAATTTCCTGATTAGTGAGGCAATACCAATGGCAAGCGAAGAGATCGGGGGTTTGTACCCCTAACGAGGCGATCGCGGGGGCCGCAGGGAAGGGCCACAGTCGATCAAAAACGATTTCTTGGGATAAGACACTAAATTGCAGTAAATAAACCGACGGGGGCGC
>CAYZWO010000210.1:0-271 GCA_964482215.1 uncultured bacterium | reverse complement strand
TTGTAGAGCTTCTAGATTTTTATAGGCTAGGGCTTGCACTTGTTGTTGAAGCTTTTCGGGCATTTGAACTGGTTGCTGATAAGCATTGGGCATCATGCCTTCTCCAATCACTTCGGCATACAAGGGGCCGTTTTCTGTCCAAATAATGGGTAGCCACAGATCCCCCAACCAGTTCACATTGTGATTGGTTTTATAGTTCAAATTTTCTTCAACCCAGAGACGACGGGCTAAAACATCTTGGCAGGATTGATAGACCGCATGGGCGGGAAAA
>CAYZWO010000209.1:0-3915 GCA_964482215.1 uncultured bacterium | reverse complement strand
ACTACCACGCTCTTCTTACCCACTTCCTGATCGCTTTTTCGATCTACTGAAACTAAAACGACTGCCCATTTATAGGTTTTACCGACTTCTAAGGGCGTTTTTTGATCCGACATCCGCAAACTGACTAAACCTGACTGATCAGGGACGGAAAAATATTGTTGGGCATAGGGTTGGAATTGGCCATCATTGCTCTGTTCGTGAATGCTTAAAACCAATTGTTGGGCTGAGGTTTTGGGAATATAGGCCAAAAATGTCGGGTATTGTTCTGTCGTTAATCCTTTTTGGTTTTCAGGAATTAGGGCCGTTAACGTCGGTTGAGTAGTAGGATTTCCATCACAATTTTTAGGGCTACGTCTCCCACCTAATACCGTCTTCTCTGGCTGTGGGTTATCAGGTGGCGGATTAAACCGAACCAAGGTCATCGGAATATCAGCGATCGCGGCTTGAGTTCCCCAAAGGCAGAGAAAAACAGACAGTGAAGTTAACCAAATATTTTTCTTGAGCATAGCCGATACTCTCCAAACTTTCTGCCCATTAACTCAAAGCAGCAAAATAAACTTTTAAATTAAGTTTTATAACTTGTTAACCTAAATTGAATCAGTCAACAAATTGCTAAATTTTGTAAATTCAGCATACTTGAAACTCTTATATCATATGCCAAAAGGAAGATGAATACACTAAAACTTAACCTATTTACTTAACCCGCTAGTTGCAGAGCTAGGGACTGGTCAGTTAAATCGACTGAATCCTTTTATTGTCCAATTACCAATTACGCCAGCCGCCTTTTTCTGCTTCTTTAGCTACTGAAGTTAAACTTCCTCGACGGCCTTTAAGCAAATCCTGATAGGCTTGCGTGGTTGACCAGCGATCAATTTCTTTGGCTCTCAAAACGGGGACAGGATGGGTTAACTGCTCAGTTTGCATGGATTTCAAGGCTGCGCCCATTTCATTATCGCTAAGGGCTTCATAATCCCGTGCTTGTTCAATGAAAGCATCTAGATTTAATTGGGGCGCAATTTTAGGAGAACCACCTGCCAGTTTCATCAAGACAGACATAACAACTTTGGGATCTTGAACCGCCAACAAGGCCGCGCGATCGCAACTAAATTCAGCACAACGCACCCATTCCAACATTTGACCTTGCAGAGATTGGGCTAACACACTGCCCCAACTGGGTAATAATCCCGCCGCTAAAACCATAATGTTAGCCAAAGTTAGATAAACCCCGTGTTCACATTTGAGATGGCCTAACTCATGGGCAAGAACTGCTTGAATCTCTTCAGGGGTAAGCATATCAATCAAAGACGTATGCACCACAATAAACGGCTGTTTTCCCCGCATCGCAAAGGTGTAGGCATTGGGGACAGGATGCTGTTGGATATACAGTTCGGGCGGTTCTAAGTCCAGAACGCGACAGGCATCGATCAAAAGTTTATGTAAATCGGGAAGTTGTTTCTCACTAACCCGTACACTAGCCGCTAAATTATTTAAGGCAAAAAACTGTTCAGCAACGGAACCCAGCAGACTGCGTACCGCTAAATCTAAACCAGGTAATTGTTTTAAGGTGTTGGTGGCTTCTCGGTCTAGGGGATGGCGGAATTCGTCGGCTTTGAGTCCAATCAGTAAGGTTGGTGATAATCCCATAGGTATTAGGCAAACAAGTTAAGTAGGGTTAGAGGGTAACGGCGTGATTTCTATTTTACAAAGTTTTACAAACACTTTAGGCTGAAAGTAGATCTGTACTCCTAAGACCTGTCACAAATCCGCGATCGCGTTTGTTAGTAACGATTTTTAATGAAAAGTTTTGTCCTTTCATCTTTGAAGTTTATTCAACCGCACTTTTGGCTCAAAGTAGGATTACGCGGCTCGGTTGTTCCCACCATTTTTCCAAGGGTCTTGATCTGTACCCTTTTTTCCTTGGGCATTACACTCATTGATCAAAACGTTTGGAATATTTCCATTCCCCTAAACGATAGTATTGTTCCCAGCATTGTTTTAGGGTTATTGCTCGTTTTTCGGACAAATACGGCCTATGAACGCTTTTGGGAAGGAAGAAAGGCTTGGGGAACGTTGATCAATACCGTTCGGAATCTTTCACGCATGATTTGGATTGCTGTTGAAGAACGCGAACCCGTTGACTGTCAACAAAAAATTATTATTCTGCGGTTTTTAGTGGCCTTCGCGATCGCGACCAAGTTACATCTTCGTTCAGAAAACATTAACTCGGAAGTAGCCGATCTGATTCCTCCAGAAGATTATCAAAAGTTGCAAACCATGAATAATCCGCCTTTAGAAATTGCCTTTTGGATCGGGAATTATCTTCAGTCCCAATACGGAAAGAATCGTCTTCATCCCTATCAATTGGCTGCCATGTTGAAATTATTAGATAATATGGTTGATGTTTTAGGAATTTGCGAAAGAATCCTAAAAACACCCATTCCCTTGGCTTATTCGATTCATTTACGCCAATTAATTTTTCTCTACTGTTTTGCCGCACCTTTTCAATGGATTGATGAGCTTGGACTTGCGACTCCCTTAGTTGTCGGCATCATTGCTTTTACTATTTTTGGTATTGAAGAAATTGGGGAAGAAATCGAAAATCCCTTTGGTCATGATGCTAATGATTTACCCCTAGATCAAATTTGTCGAACCATGCAAATCAATATTGAGGATTTAATTAGTTTGTCTCCCTGTGTTCAGCATTGGCAAAATAAGGATTAATAAGTCATGATATTTATCGAAGTTCAGTTTCTTAATTAATCGTCTTGGTAATTTTTCACGGAAAGATTTTTGAAAAACCTGATCAGAAGTAATCATAAATGTCAGGAACAGTTAAAGCATTACTAGCGTTGCCAGTACGAATATAAAATTCCATTCCTTTTTCAGATTTAAGAAAAGCTTTGTTCGTCGTAGATTTTTGAACATAGACTGCACATAGATCTTTTCCTTCAATGGTGGCAAAACGAATTGTAATCAAAGGTAAAAAACGTTTTCCTATACAATTAATAATTAACTGTGTTAAATGTCGTTCAAATTTGTCTAAGGAGCCATTTTTTAAGCATTCAATGTCTTTCGCTAATCCGAATAAATTGCCATTATCTTCTACGCCAATTAATAAAACGCCTCCTTCGCTATTCAAGAAAGCAGCAATAGTTTTTAAGACACTTATCTGTAATTTTTGATTTTCTTGGTTTTGACGGATATCCCATTGCAACGTGGATTTGAACTCTAGACGATCACTTTCTCCTTGAGTAAGTAATTCGGTAATGGGGCGTAAATCACCAATTTGTTTAATGGTGGTCGTAAAACGTCTGAGTTTCCGTTCCTCTAAACGAGCGAGCAGTTCGGTTTCGGTGTCAGCCACTTCTATGACAGATTGATTAATAACCGCAATCCATTGACCCCAATAATGATTTTCTAATGTGGCTAAATTTTCAGTTAACCATTGTTGATTGGGTAGATTGCCCCAACGATTGAGATAAGCGATCGCGTCTTGAATAGAAGCATCTAAAGATTCAAAGGGGTTACCTTTCATATTTTTGGAAATATAATCCCAGGCTCCTTCTCGAAAGGCACGGCGACAGTCAGCAACGGTATCGTTAGCAGTCAAAATAATGACAACAGTAGAGAGATTATTTTTCTTTACGAAGTCTAAAATAGCAAAACCGCTATCATCTTTTTCCATCCGCATATCGGAAATAATGACATCACACGGATCTTTAAGTTTTTCTTCCGAATCTTGGGCATTAATCGCTGTATTGATTTCACAGTAGCCAAATTCTTCAGTTAACCAAGATAATAATTCGTCCAAAAAACGGGGATTATCTTCAATGACTAATAAATGAACATTTTCGCGCTGCATAGACTCAGTAGATCGAAAAAGCGATCAGGAAGTGGGTAAGAAGAGCGTGGTAG
>CAYZWO010000208.1:0-3951 GCA_964482215.1 uncultured bacterium | reverse complement strand
CCCCAAGAACAAAAATATTTGCCTAATCGTTTAGTGGCCCGCAGTTCTTCAGGGGAAGTGATTAGTATTACCGCCTTAATTAAAACCCAAGGCTCGGATACCAAGTTAGTGGCCCAAATGCAGCCCTACTATGAAGCCAAAGGCTTAAGAAAACAGCAGCTTAGTGGTTTAACGATTCCCTCCTTAGGCACCCAAATTGCGGACGGGGAAAATGGTGGCGTGATGATGAATGAGTTTCCAAGGGATTACTTTAAGGCCAACTATGAGATTCGAGGGGAAGGGGGCGGAACAACGGGAACGGTTCCCATCAACGGAACAGAATATTTAGAATTAATCGAAGCAGCGGGGGCAAACCCTGATGATTACCCTGAAATTCAAGCGGTTCATCAACACAAGATTTGGCAACGGGTTAATCCTGATCAAACAACCCCTGAACTAGTCGAAAATGCGATCGCCGAATTAAAACAAACCGATCATCAATTCCACATGGACGGCGCATCCTGGACAAATAACCTTTCCTGGGTACAGGGGTATGAAAACGTGTTAGAACCGATGAATCAACTCAGTGCCCTATTTCACCAAAAATATGATGGGTTAGTGGCGAACGATCCCCGCGTCACCCAACGTCCCGATTATCAAGAAGCCCTACTGTATAACCTGTTGGTGCAAACCAGTTGTTTTCGCTATTGGGGACAAGGCACCTGGACAGATTATGCCCGTGAGTTGTATCGTCGCGGTGAAGCGGTCATGGGTTAAGGGCTAAAGGAGGAGTAAAACTAGCGGATGAGTTGGGGTAACCCCTTTCAAGGGATAACCTGAGACGGGCGATAATGTTATGCTACTGATCGCTCATTCGTTTTTCTGGATTTATGTCCGATATTGCTACCCTCATCCGTCAAGTCCGCCAAGAAGCTGAACGGGCAGAATTTCCCATTGATGTTCCTGTTTATCAATACGCCCGTAAAGATCCCTTAGACCCTGTTCTTTATGCAGGCAATTTAAATAGTCAACTCTGTTTTTTTGGTCGGGATTTGGGGAAAGATGAAGTTGCCGCCAGTCAGCCGTTAATTGGAGCAGCAGGAACCCTTGTCAGAGAAGGGTTTTATTTAGCTTGGCAGGGTCAGAAAGCCAAAAACCGCCAAGAACTGATGACCATCTGCGATCGCGTCTTGTTAACCAATACCGTTCCCTATAAACCCCCTGGGAATAAAGCCTACTTACCCGCAGTTAAAGAACGATTTCGCCCCTTTATCGAACGGCTTTTAGTGATTCATTGGCAAGGAACACAAATTATTACCTTGGGAACTGAAGCCTTTAAGTGGTTCGCGCCCTACGGAAAAAAAGGAGAAATTAATGAATATTTCCTCCGAGAAGATCGCTTTTCCTCCCATTTAAATATTATGCTTAAAGCCACTGATGAAAATGGCAGGGTTCAGGAACGCCAAGTTAGTTTAATGCCCTTACCCCACCCTTCTCCGTTGAATCAAAAGTATTACAGTCTATTTCCGCAAATGTTACAGCAGCGTCTCCATGAGGTAGCTTTTTAAGACGAAGAGGGGTTTTAATTCTAATGTTTAAGCAATATGACGATTTGTTTTATTCGTTAAACATTTTTAAGTTCAGATGATAGAAAACCGTAAAAATTCTTTGGATAAATTTGCTCAAAATCTAGTGGCTCCCTCCTTTAATTCAGGTCTATATCTTCTACAATAAAAATGGAATGAGTAAATATACCAAGAGGAATGAGGTTTATGATGAGCAGTAAGTCCCAACTGCCGGTTGCATTATCAGAGCGGGAACTGGAAATTCTAGAATTAGTCGCGGTTGGTTTAACGAATTCGGAAATTGCAGAGAAACTGGAAATTAGTAAGCGTACCGTCGATAACCACATCAGTAATATTCTCACCAAAACCAAAACGGAAAATCGCGTTGAATTAGTACGTTGGGGATTACAGTGGGGCAAAGTCTGCTTGGATGATGTCAACTGTTGTATTCTTCCACCGCCAACTAATGTTAATGAAGCTCTTACCTAAGCACGGCTGTTTGGGATGTTCTCATTAATCAATGCTCATTCTTAAACGCTTGTGGGTCGCGATCGCGCTGGTAATGGGGTTAATTGGTTGTCAAGAATCAGGATTTATTGCCCCCCAGCCCCAGGATATTGGCTCTTCTTTAAATACGTCTCGCAATGATCAAAATGCTCGTCTTTCCTACGATGGGCGTTATCTTGTCTTTGCTTCCGATCGGGGCAATCAACGGGGAATTTGGCTTTATGACCTAGTGGAACGTCGTCTAGTGCCGTTGCCTGGGGTGAATCAACCCCAAAGCCTTCAGGATCAACCGGATATTAGTGCCGATGGTCGCTATCTGGTTTATGTGTCCGAAAATGGGGGTAAGCCTAACATTTGGTTCTATGACCGTCAAACCTTTCAAGCCAAGAATTTAACAGAAACCTGGATCGGTGAAGTGCGTCGGCCGACTATTAGCGGCAATGGTCGTTTTATCGCCTTTGAAACCAACCGTTCGGGCCAATGGGATCTAGTCATCTATGATCGGGGACTTAATACCGAAATTTCTTTACCCAATATGGTCAAGCCGAATAATGCCCCATCATCTTCTAAGTAATCTATATAAAACAATGTTGACTCAATCCGTCGAAAAACTTTGCCCCCCGTGATTCTAAACTTTGCTGCAATTCTTCCGTAATTCCCGTGTTCTGACTAAAGATTGCTTGAGCAACGGTTGCACCACTGAAATTAGCATTAGTTACGGTCGTATGACATAAATTGGCATGACTTAAATCCGTACTAATGAGGTTCGTTAGGGCTAAACTCCCTTTATGGAAATCGGCATAGCGTAAATTCGCACTTTCTAGGTAGGCTCCGCTCAGATCCGCACCACTGAAATTGGCTCCACTCAGATTTGATTCACTCAGGTCTGCATCCGTCAGGATTGCTCCGCGAAAGTTAGTATGGGCTAGGTTTGCGTTATTTAATTCTGCTCCATTTAAATTCGCCCCTAGAAAATTACCGCCCGCTAAATCGGTTTTAAGGTTTAATTTGGCGATCTGGGCTAATTCAGCTAGGTTTTGGGTTTTAGCCTGATAAATTGTTTCAATCAGGTTGTGGAGTTCGGCTAAACGTTCTGAATCGGGTTCCGGCGATCGCGTTAAGAGTTGAGTTTCCTGAAGCGGAGAATCTCCAATGGCTAACTGAATGGTACTAATGGGTTGCAAGTATTGTTGCACTAAAAAACGCGCTAAGACACGCTCCAAAATGCCATATTTAATCGGAGTCAGATCATGCCGCCAGAGTCCCTCTGCGTCGGTAAGGGCCAGATCGGCGACGTTAATTTCTAATCTTCCCTTTAAATAACAGGGAGTTTCCTGCAAATTTAAAGAACCTAGCGGAAATTCTTGACTGGTTAAGGTTAATAAGGATTGACCCGATGGTGCCGCAAACTTCCAGCAACATTCTTGAGCATGAATACTGATTAACTCATAGGGATCACTATCAGTAAGATTCTGGGGAACAAACTCGCCTCCTTCGATTTTTAGCCGAAACCATCCAGCGCGAATGCCAAATTTGATTCGTCCTGCTAATAAGGATTTCCATTGCTCCTGACAAGTGAGGGTAAGGGAAAGCGCGATCGCTGAGTTAGAGGAATCAGGCGTTCCATTCAAGTTGAGGAAAACGCAATCAGGATAAGGATTTTGCAGTTCTAGCAGATGGATAGATGGCATATTAAACCGTTGAGACTTTCAATACGCAAATCGCGATAAGGTCAATATCTTTAATAATGACCTGGTTTTTAACCCAATGTCTAGCCCCTCTTTTATTTAAAAATAAGCAATGAGTTTAAAGCTCGGCCCACAACAACCCTTAAAACATTAGGAAAAACCTATAACTTTCATACCATATAAGAAGCTCTAATATAGTAAATCTTATCTTA
>CAYZWO010000207.1:0-3998 GCA_964482215.1 uncultured bacterium | reverse complement strand
ATCGCCAACAAAACCTGTAGCAGAATCTAACAGATTACCGCCTGCTTCTGTTCCACCCGAAACGGCATCCTGACCCTTCTGAATCAGATCACCAACAAAACCCGTTGCAGATTCAAATAGATTGCCACCCGCTTGAGTGCCTTCTTCCACCAAGTTTGTTGCAGTATCCCCTACATTGGAACCAACAGATTGAACCGCATCGATACCGCCAGAAACCGCTTCTTGGCCTTTATTAACCACATCGCCGACCAAGTTAGTTGCCGAATCCAAAAGACCGCTACTAGCACCCGTTACGCTTTCCGTGAGGTTACTGACCGAATTACCAATATTTTCTCCTGTTGATTGGATCGCCTCTTTGGCCGCATTAGCCGCATCATCAATACTTGGCTCGGATTTACGGGTGACAGCCCAGCCCACTAAACCGACGACAGGAACTCCCAATAACACTAACCATAGGGGAAAGGAATTGCTGGAGCTTGTAGGAGAAGACGCAGGGGCAGAAGATGAATCGGTGGTTGTAGAATTCTCCTGGGCTAAGACCACTTTTGAGGAGGGATCGCCCGTCAAAATATTGGGTGTAAGGGTAAAAGCCGCTAATGCTGCTAACGTAAAAAAAGATTTTTTGTAATAAGACATTTTTTTAACCTGAATAACACTCCTAACCATAATGCTGAAAAGTTTACCAATAGACCTTAATTTTTTTACAAAATTTCCACAAAAATTTAGTTTTCTTAAGATTTAATTAGAGATTGGCTAATAAACTCTTTCGGGAATGTATTAACCTGACTGGGTTGAAATGATAAGGGTTTTAGCTCTGTTGAGATGGCTAGGAAAATGAGAATGTGAGGAGACAATGCGATCGCTGGAGTCGTTACAAAAGTTAACCGTCTTGAGGATTATAGGTTAAAGAAAATTTTGAAGTCTGACAAAATTTTGAAGTCTGAGAAAAAGATAATCCATCATTTCTGCAAGTCTTATTAGCACAAGTATAACCCCTTAAAAATCATTAAATTGGATGTAATTAAGGATGAATATGGCACGATAGAATAGCCAATTATGCTGAACGCTACCAATGACAAACAAGGAACCCAAACGTCACTTATCGTTGTTAACCAAAATTTTTCGTTCCCGTAAATGGTTGTCAAAAAATTTAGGAATGAGTGATGAGCATAAAGCAGAAATTTATATTGATATTTGTGAATCCGTCAGCCTTGCAGACGTGAGTTATTGGTTACAAGTCATTTTTGCAGCAGGGATTGCTACCTTGGGTTTGGTGTTGAATAGTCCTGCGGTCATTATTGGTGCGATGTTAATTTCTCCGTTGATGGGCGGAATTTTGGCGAATGGGTTGGCTTTGGCGACAGGGGATGTCATTTTAGCGGTAAGGTCTACAATTAACCTGATTTTAAGTTGTGGCTTAGCGGTTTTCTTAGCTTTAATCCTGGTTTCTATCTCTCCTTTTCAGGAAATGACCAGTGAAATTGCGGCTCGAACCCAACCCACCCTGTTAGATTTAAGCGTCGCACTCTTTTCGGGGGCAGTCGGTACGGTTGCACTGTGTAAAAAAACGAAGGGGATTGCTACCTCGATTCCTGGGGTCGCGATCGCCGTTGCCTTGATGCCGCCCTTGTGTGTGGTGGGTTACGGCATTGGGAACATGATTAGTCTGGATCAAGTGAATGGTTGGCAGGTGGCAAAAGGAGGCGGATTACTATTTTTTACCAATCTGGTGGCCATTATTTTTACCTCCATGCTGATTTTTTTAAGTCTGCATCTCGATACGGCATTTGTTCGCAAACAAGTGCGGGAATGGCGAAGCACCGATCCCGAAAGCTTAAGAGTGCAACGTTTTTTGGAAAATATTCCTGCTTTTGAGTCAATTCGTCGGATTGGTGGTTTACCTGGGCGTTTAATTCTGATTCTCGGCAGTATTTTAATTATTTCTTTTCCCTTAACCCAATCGCTCCAGCAAGTGCGGGAACAAATTATTCAAAAACAACAGCAAAATCGTTTGCGAACCGCAATTTCAGAGACATGGCAGAGTACCATGACCCAATCAGCGACTTCGATTCCTCGTTCTTACATTAACAACCTTTCCTTTGCTGATGAACCTGATAATTTAAGGGTTCAATTACAAGTAGTGACTAGTCAGTTGTATAGCCCGAAAGAGCAAAAGCAGTTCGTCCAAGCCTTGGCCCAACGTCTACGCCGCAATCCTGACAAAATCCGTCTTCAATTAATTGAAATTCCCACGAGTCAGTTTGTAGAACAGCAAGCTCTGCCGACGGAATCGGCTTCCATTATTGAGTTACAAGAGGCTTTTTTACGTGAAACGGCTACGCTTTTGCGATCGCTGGCTTTACCTGCCCCTGCCCAGATTGTTGATACGGAAATTAAGACCAGTCGGCTCACTCCCCTAGCGATTGAAGTAACCTATTTAAGCCCCCGTGATATTCAAAGCGATGCCCTGTCTTTAATCACCGATGAAATCCGCGATCGCTTGGGCTATCCCCAAACGCAAGTTACCTTTACCCGTATTAATCCAAAGCTTGAGCCATTGAGCTTCACGAATACTCAAGAAACTTTAACCCCTGAGCAACAGCAAAAACTTGATCGAGTCGGTAAGCTATTGCAAACCTATTCCAATCTGCAATTAGAAATTATTGCTTTGCAACCTATTGAGGATTTAAATATAGCTCCTGAGCGATCGCCCTTGGTTCAGGATTATCTCCAAACTAAATGGAACCTGA
This sequence comes from uncultured bacterium, assembly GCA_964482215.1. GTDB lineage: Bacteria > Cyanobacteriota > Cyanobacteriia > Cyanobacteriales > Microcystaceae > Snowella. Next base: position 1,248 of record CAYZWO010000207.1, on the reverse strand, counting down.
CACCAACCCGCTTTTTACTCTCTCGTCAAAATCGCAAGGAATCTCAAACCGCGATCGCGCTACGATTAACCGTTGATCCCAATCAAAATTAATCCCCGTTTTACTGACCAAAATCCGATAAGCTGATTAAACGTATAGTTTTCTTGCAAAATCTGCTTTTTGTTTTGTTATGAGTAATCTTCAGCCCCTATCCCAAAATGAACTCGCGATCGCGTTAACCTCCTTGTCAGGATGGACAATCGTTAATGGTAAATTACACCGTCAATTTCAATTCAAATCCTTTGTCGAAGCCTTCGGTTTTATGACTAGCTTGGCCATCGTTGCAGAATCAATGGGCCATCACCCCGAATGGTTTAATGTCTACAATCGCGTCACTATCGACATGACGACCCACGATGCAGGGGGGATTACGGTTAAAGATGTTGATTTTGCGAAAAAAGCTAATGAATTAGCCAAAAATTTCTAGCTAGAGAAAGTAAATGATTAATTAAGCATGAATGTTAAACTTATCTCAAAAACACTAAAGGAGCGATCGCTGTGGCTTCTATTACAATCGATTTTTCCGACACTCAATTCCAAAAACTACAGAATTTAGCAAGAATTCATGGTATTTCGACCGAAGTGCTTTTGAAAGCAAGTTTAGAAGATTGGCTAAATCAACAAAAAGGCGATTTTGGTAATGCTGCTGGGTAGTGATTTGATAGTAGTGGTGGAGGCTTAAGCCTTTGCTAATCGGGCATTGTAGTCGTGTATAAAGTACCAAATTGCCCCCAATATGATTCTCCACATTCTTGGAAAAAGAGAGACTTTCTCTCACCAATCGAGAAATTCTTTGGCGAAAGGTATTATTTAATCTTTCAACATGATTTGTTTGCCCTGTCTCTTTGCCGACTGGTCGATGACGTTTACGGGGAATAACTTTTTCATAAGATACCCAAAAATCGGTGTAAGCAACGGCACATTGTCGATAAACAGCAGGCAGACTTGCCCAGAGTTTTTTGGCTGATTCACGGCTTCTATCTCCAATATAGCAACCCACAATTTCTCTTGTTTTTCTGTTTATTGCTAGCCATACATAAAACTTCTTTTCTTTGCAGAAAAAAAATGACCAAAGTTCATCGCATTCGATAGTCAATTTTCCTCGTGCTTTTTCGGCAACACTTATCTGACAAGGCACTGAAGAAAATTTATCATTCACACGACTTGGAAGGTTAAAGGTTGTCCAATCTGAGAGAATAGTGAAATAGT
>CAYZWO010000206.1:0-4009 GCA_964482215.1 uncultured bacterium | reverse complement strand
CTTACGATCCAGTCTCTGAGACTCAATCAGGAATTAATTCAGGCATGCTCACTTGCTTGAAAGATACGATCTTGTCTACTTTTTTCGTGCCATGAACCCGACAATAACTTGTCGCAACACGACTTAACCCTTGACATTTAATAAAGGTCACCAGGAACGTTCGCTGAGGTTTGTGAAATGGCCTGCTGTCTTCAGCAGACCCGTTACAATATTGCTTAAGCTATCCATTGGTGCAGGCGGTTGTAGTTTATCTCTGCACTCTATACGGTGGATAGCTTTTTTGCACCCTCTCTCAAATCTGTCCGGAGTATTGAAGATGTGTAATGAGTTCTACAAATTAAATCAAAACAATAAAATTTATACATTTGATAAACCCTTTTTTCATGCAATTATTGATGATATATTTGACAATAAATCATATGTAAATATAAAAAGTTTGGCAGAAGATATTTCAACAGAAACACTATCTTTACATCCCTCAGGATATCATTTTGGAGCATGGAAAGATTTGATTCTTATCAAGACACTTTATAGCAAAAGTTTTTGCAGCTTACTAGAAAATATAACAACATACAAACTCAAGGTTTCACCTACGTACTGCGTACCACAACTATACCGTTTCAGTCAAGAAAATTCTCAGTTGCCAATACATACAGATTTTGATAAAGACAGAGAGTATGCTACAATCTACTATATTTCAGATTGGGATAAAGATTACGGAGGTGAGCTTTGTCTTTACGAAAATGACAATGGTAATTACAAATGTATCCAAAAAATATGTCCTAAGCCAAACAGAATAATTCTTATGAAGATAGAAAGTAAAAGTTGGCATTCAGTAAATAAAATTGCTAAGGTTCCTAGAAATACAATCATTACAGATTGGGTTAGAAAATAATAACAGGAGAAAGAATACCCCTCTTCTGTCACTCGGGAGCATCCCAACTTTGCACTAAGTAATTGTGCTTAAAAGCAAAATCCTTTCATATCAAGGGATTTAAAGAGTTTAGAGGCTTCAAGAAGGGATCCCTGATCGAGATCATTGCTCAGGATCATGTCTGAAAAAGCTTGATTTTACGCTTAAGCATTTATACTCATTACAAAAGTGGGATGCTTCCCTGTCACTCTCCGACAACTTTTATCAATTCTAAATGATCTCAGGGGCATTTCATTCTAGATTTAGGAAACGAGTTTAGGCGGTTTCAGCCATCGAAGGCGAAAATCTTTGACACCTGGAATGGCGCATTCTCGTAAATGCACAAAATGCCGAAATTTAGAATGAAACAGCCCTGTCTAAATACCAGGAAAAAGAGCAAAGTATTGAATAACTAATCATGAATCCAATTTTGCACCTGGGACAGCAGATGTCAACCTCAGAATCAATAAAGATTGGATGCTTGCAATGAGGACAGTGGATTTCAGAAATCATTACATTTTTGGTTTCACTGACTGAGGCTTAATCTTTTGAGACTGAGATACAGATTGACTCTCAGATTCAAGAGTTTTTACAGTATCTACTATCTTATTCATTACAGATTGATCTCGCCCTGTGATATTTTCAGCAGTCAGGATATTGCCATCAACCTTGCGCCGAATTGATATTTCTCCATCCTTCTTAGAGAAATCATATTCCTTACTAGAGAATAGCAACGAACCATCATCACTCTTTTCTCCAACCCGATCTAACATCTTAGAAATACCTGGCTCAGCTACTTTCACAAGCCAGTTTGCAGCTTTAGCAGTAACTTTATGACGGACTTCTAGACTAATTGATTTTACAGACTGTATATCTTTATCTGCTTTTTCTTTGACCTGCTGCGAAATAAACGTAGTCGTTTCTTTTAACTGTGTAGCAGCCGCACTACGCACAGAATTCAAGAACTCATTGATCTTAGAATTAACAGATAGCTGTCTCGGTTTTTCAAGCTCTTTAAGTCGTTTTTCTAAAACTTCTATGCGGCTAGATTGAGATGCTAATTCATCACTTAAGAGTTTAAGTTGTGATTCACTAGACAAAGATTTTTCATGGCCTTTAATAATATCTTTGTTTTGGTCTGGGAATAATCCTAAATCATCTCTCTGAATCACCCCATCTTTGATCTTAAAAAGCTCTTCCTGTCCAACAAATATTTTTACTGTTCCTTTGGGGCTATCCTGTTTTAGCAACCCTTCAAGTGCGGATTGCTGTCCATCAGTCATCATTGGAATCAGTACATCTTGTGTATCTGCCTTAATAACACTACAACTCCCAACCACAACTCGAACAGGCTCAGCTTTCCGATCTAACGGCAAACAAGATTTAATCTTAGATAAGACCAAATCAGCTAATTTTTGAGACTTTTGAAGACGCTCTTTACCTTCTTTAAGTAAAGCATCTTTTCGATTATTTTTTTGATTTGTAAACTTATTTTGTTCACTATTACTGTTTTTCAATTCTGACTGTTTTTCTCCTTTTGCAATCTTCTCTTGAGTTTCAACAATAGATGGATTGATTTTTCCTTTTTCGATAAGATGAAATTCATTTTTATCTAAATCAAATTTCAACTTTGCAGGCACAACATTTTTAATTGGATCTTTAATTGAATACTCAGCAGTATCATAAATAGACTGAAAAGTATCATAACTCATTGCAGAGAGCTTCAATCCCAGCTTTGGCACCAATAAATAGACATTGGGATCCTGAGTTGGAATGGCAAGATAACTATGATTTGAAGCCTGACCTAACCTAGGGGACAAGGATGTATCTCTACGTCTATTTGAGACAGAACTTTCTGTTTCACTAATAGGAATTGCATTTTCTGGAATTTGTCCAGACTTAACTTTGTTCCAAAGCTCCAGATTCATATCATCAATTTTTTGTGTTAATTCAATATTGGCAATACCTTTTTCAGATAATTTAAATACTTTATCCTCTAGATTGAATTTAGCTGGCCTAGAAATTGTTACATTTTCTCCAATTACTAAATCATCTTGAGATTCAAGTTCTTTAACTTCAAAGGTACTACTCAAGATATCTTTACTAAGCTGTGAAGATAATTGAGTACCTGGATTAGGTACAACCATATAGCTGTTTTCCTCAGATGGATCAGCTACAGCAATATACGTACTAACACCTGATGTACGGAAATCAATCGACTTAGACACATCTGACTCTCTTGCTTGAACACTCTCAAAAGTCGGCTCTAAGGGGATTACAGAGGTTTTACTTTTCAATCCTGATAAGTCATTACGCTTAATTGCATCTATTAGCGTTTCTAACAAATGACCTGCTTGGGATTGAAGGTTTTGACTATCTTGAGCATTGACTACATTCTCTAAGTCAGCCATAGATCTCTCCTTTTATCTCAAAAACAATTAATAGAAAGCTTCTACTGTGTATAGGGCAGCAAGGATTGATATTGCATTACAAGATTGCTGAATTCCTTTGGGAAGACTGCTTTCCCTAAACGATTGAATACCTCTTTCCCTCGAATTTCGGCATAGCGAAACGCTCCATCTACTTCAATGAGCAATGATGAATGAGGTTCCATAAAGAACTGCAAATCAATATGTGTTACTTTCCCTTCTCCGTTTTCCCATCGCCAAGAGAACCTTGGTTCTTCATCATCGGCATAGACATCAATAGTCTGAACAACATGACCTTCCGCTAGTTCAGGCACTTCCAGACTATAGGCAATCTGAATCAACACATCGGTATGATCTGCCCCCAATTCCTGTAACTCCTTCGGCAGACGCTCTCGTACCATCTGAACCTCTTCTGGCAAGAAGTCACCAATTGCTTCTCCTGTCCTACTGCTAAACCACATTGATCGTCCTCCAATCCGCTGGTAGAAGTATATGTACACCTGCAAAAGAATGCACAGCCTTAAAAAAATAAGTTTGGATCAGGATCTTCGCCTATCTCCGATAAGTCCAGTTCATCCTCTATGTTCATGAAAATTTGCCGTTCAACATCTTTATTTCTACTGCCTGTGGTTGCAAAGAGATCTCTAGCTGCCATTGATCGAAATCT
>CAYZWO010000205.1:0-4116 GCA_964482215.1 uncultured bacterium | reverse complement strand
AGTAACGCCAGCCTTGGTGGGGCCAATCTCAGAAACACTGACCTCAGTGGAGCTAACCTCAGTGGAGCTAACCTCAGTGGAGCTAACCTCAGTGGAGCTAACCTCAAAAATGCCAACTTCGGAAACGCTAACCTCAGCGATATTTATTGGAATGATTCCACACAATGGGCTAATGCTAGAAATTTAGAAAAAATTTTTGGGATGAGTAATAATTTTCAGAATTCTCCTAACTTTATTGCTGCCGTGGCTCTCAGCCGTGGATATCGCCTCATTGAAGAAAATAAATTAGAAAATGCTCTTATTTCCTCCGAAAAAGCATTAAGAATTGATCCAACCTTTGAAATTGATGCTGATTTTTGGCATTCGTTGTGTCGTCAAGGTTGCCTAAATGGATTAGTTGTTACCAATGAGCAAATTTTTGATGCGGGGAATAAAGCAGTTCAGGGAGTAGAACATTCAATAACTTATTTTTGGCGAGGCGTTGCCAAAAGTTTACGGGGCAATTTAACAAGTGCAATTGCAGACTTAAAAAATTCATTAACTTTAAGTAACTTTTCTCCAGACCAAATTCAAAAAGTGCAAGGCTACCTCGTCAGTTTACAATCAGGACAAAATCCTTTTACTCCCGATATTTTAAAGGAATGGTAACTTTCTAATAATGATATTGCTTAGTTTCTGAAAGGACACTTAGTCTAACTTCAATATTATTTTTTAAGGGTTGACTGCTACGCACAACCAGACGATCATTGGGAGATAAGCCTGAAAGAATTTCGACTCTACCGTTGGCTTTTTGCCCTGTTTGAACCGATCGCTGAATGGCGGTTAACTTTTTTCCGTCTCCTTGCACCACAAATACAGAGCCATCCTCTTGTAGAGCCGATTCAGGAATAACAATTGTATCGCCTTGGGATTGGGAGAAACTGACCCTCGCAAATAACCCACTGCCAATTTTACCGTCAGGATTATTGAGGGTAACTTCGATGGGAACGAGTCGGGTTGAAGGATCGGCAGAAGGTGAAATACGAGAAACGTTCCCTGTAAAGCGTTGTTTGGGAAAGGCATCGAGGGTAATGTCTGCACTTTGGCCCAGTTGAATATTATTAAGCTCCCGTTCCGAAACTTCTACATTGATTTTGACTCGGCTGAAATCCCCTAGTTTTAAAATTTCGGTTCCTGGTTGCACTAAGTTACCAGGCTCGGTAGAACGCCTTAAGACCTTCCCTGCTAACGGCGATCGCAAGGTTGCATAGGATTGACGGGTTTGAGCTTGATTAACTAAGGCTTTTTGGGCACTCACTTGGGAACTGGCCGCAGTGACTCGTTGCTGTTCGATAGCCACTTGGGCCTCGGCTGAACGGAGAATTTTAGCTGCCGTTTGGGCCGCAGTTTTTGCTTGGCTGATTTGTTGCTCGGCACTGGCAATTTCGTTTTGTAAAACTTGCTTGGCCTGCTTGGCTTTGGTTTGGGACTGTTCCGCCGTTTGGGCCGCAGCTACCCCTTCTTGAGCTAGTTTACTAAACCGTTCTGCGTCAATTTGGGTTTGGGTGACTTCTAAGCGGGCTTGTTCAATGCGGGCTTGGAGAGAGGTTTGTAAGCGGACTATATCGGCTTGGGCTTGCTGTAACTGGAGGCGGGCTTGTTCGACTTTAATTTGAGCATCTCCTACCTGACTCTGGGCCGTGGCCACCTGTGATCGCTGCGCTGCTTTTTCTGCCTGAGCTTGGGTCACTGCCCCTAAGAGTAAATCATCATTAAGACGAGCTAAAATTTGTCCTGATACCACGCGATCGCCGACATCCACTGTTAAGGTTTGCAATTGTCCCTCAACTTGGGAACGAAGCGAAACTTCACGGATCGGGGCCGTTGTTCCTGTATATTCCGTTGCCTGACGCAATTGCCCTATCTGCACGGAGATCACATCCACCGCACTGGGCCGATTGGGTGCATTTTCCTGTCCTGAAGATGGCTGAGCTTCAACTTTGGGCTGATCCCACTGGCCACAACCACCAAGAACCGTCCCCAACAGCAGGAATCCGCAGATTGTTACAACCGAGCGAGGGACACGATTTTTAGCCACACCAAACCAGGAATGATTTACTAACATACACAAATCTTAACAAACAAGTTAAGTCGTTAAAGTTATTAATCAGTGAATAAATTAAGAAAATTCTGCTAACATTTCGTTTTTTCCCGTTCCTTCGTATGGGGTAGCGTTACCCCTGAAACTTGGGGGGCGAGATCGCGGTGCAGGAAAACATAGAAGCAGGGAATTAAAAATAGGGTTAAAAAAGTGCCGACGGATAACCCTGAAAAGACCACAATCCCCAAAGGTCGTAATAATTCCGCACCTTGCCCTGTGCCGACGGCGAGGGGAAACATCCCTAAAACGGTGGTGATCGTGGTCATCAAAATGGGTCTTAAACGCTGGGGAGCCGCTTTTAAAATGGCCGCTTGCCGACTGATCTTTTCCTGTTCCCAGATTTGATTGGCCAACTCAACCATAATGATGGCGTTATTAACCACAATTCCAATTAGCAGAACAGAACCGACGATTACGGTTGCCCCAATGGCCGTTTCAGTGAAATATAGCCCCCAAATGCCTCCTGCTAACCCCAAGGGCAGGGTAAACATAATCACCAACGGATCAATCAAGGAGTTGTATTGAACCGCCATCACCACAAAGACTAAAAAAGCGGCTAATCCCCCTAACAGGGCTAAAGAACTTTGTAATTGTCGATTACTTTCAGCGGCCGCGCTGGGTAATAAGGACACCCCTTCGGGTAAGGAGATCTCAGATAAAACCTGCTCAACTTGGGCTAAAGCATCCCCCAATCGCGCTCCTTCGGCTAGGGTTCCTGCAATTAAAAAGACGGGTCGTTGGTTAATGCGTTGAATTTCCGCAGGGGCAGCCCCTTCACGAATTTGGGCCACATCTCCTAAGCGGATAGGACGGCCATTATTGATAAATAGGGGTAATTGCGCTAATTGGGAGGGATCTTGAATGATATCCCTTTCTAATTTGACGCGGACATCAACTAAACGATTGTTGCGTTGGAGTTGGGTGGGAATAGTTCCTTCTAAAGCCGTTTGTACCGTTGCTCCCACATCCTGAGCCGTTAAGCCCACCTCGGTTAATCGTTGCCAATCGGGCCGAATTTGAATTTCAGGTTGGCGAGTATCCACATCAGGTCGAAAACGCGCTAGGGTAACTTTTTCACCAAGCGTCCCCAAAACCATTCTTCCTGCTTTGGCTAAGGCGATGGGATCGTTGCCTTCAAGCATGACATCGACATCGGCATTGCGTAAGGGAGAATTATTGAGGATTAACCCCCGTAGTTGCCCTGGGGCTAGGCGTAAACGAATATCAACTAAATTGAGCTTGTTAAATTGTTGATTCACCCGTTCCACAAAGGCTTCCACATCGGTATTGGGTTTGAGGGTGATGGTACTGGAACTACGCAAGGGGTTAGCGGTGGTATTACTGCCAAAGAGGAAGCCTCCCACGGTGGTAAAGGCATATTCGGTTTCGGGTTGCTCCAAAACGATATTATCGACAATTTTCATTAACCGTTGATTGGTTTCGAGGGGCGTACCTGGGGGAAATTGGGCAAAGAGAACGGCTTGGCCTGTGTTGATGCGGGGCAAGATTTCCTGGGGAATTTGATTAACCATCCAGTAACTACTGCCACCGAGAGATAAAACGATTAAGGCGATCGCGAAAATTTTATGACGGAGAACCCAGCCCAAGAATCGCGCATATCCCAGGGTTGCCCTAGCAAAACTACGGTTAAACAGCTTTAACGGTGGAAATTGACTGAGATGACTGGTTTGGCGAATGGCCAACAAACGAGAAGTCAGCATTGGGACGACGGTAATCGCCACTAAAATCGAAGCCGCCACCGCAAAGCTGATGGTTAAAATCAGTTCATTAAAAATGAGGGAAATAAAACCCCCAATCAGTAAAAAGGGTAAAACCGCCACCAAGTTGGTACTGGTCGAGGCAACCAGGGCAGATTCTACACTTTGACTACTAGCGATCGCGATATTGCGTATTTTGCTGGCCGTCAGAGCCAATTTAGAAGGATTGCCAGGCGTAACCCCGACCCCATCGGCAAT
>CAYZWO010000204.1:0-4162 GCA_964482215.1 uncultured bacterium | reverse complement strand
AATGGAAACCGAGCATCGAGGAATTCATGACGGCGATGGATGCGCCGAGCAGTTGTCGGAAGGATTTTGGGAACCTGCGCATGCGCATCATCGAGCCGGCCATCAACGAACTGCGCGAGAAGGAAAGCCTGGTCATTGAGTGGGAAGCGGATCGCGCGGGGCGGAAAGTGGTCGGCCTGGTGTTCAAGTTCAGGCCAGACCCGCAGGGCCGGCTAGACCTGTGAAAAGTCGGCGCTGGCGGGACGGCACAGATAGCATCAGTGGCAGAAAAGCAGAAACAATCAGGCGACCGACGGGCTAAATAGCTTACGGATAAACCGCCAACAAAAACCGATGGCAAACGCAACGCCTACCGAAATCGCAACCCACATGCCAATGGTAAGAACTTTGACCATAACCATCAGCATGCCGAGCTTCACTAGCACGGCTGCCATCGCCATCGCTGCAATCCAGATCATTTCACGCTCCTTGATCGTTGTCTTGTTCGGGACTGGGGAGAAGCCCAGGCTTCGTATCCTTGCTGTCCTGCTTGCTTGTGTAGTGCTTGACGCCTTTCCAAGCCGCTACGCCAATAGCTAGCCCGGCCGCAGCGCCTGCAACAACAGGCCACACAGGCGCCGACACGAGGCCAAGAGACAACGCTGCTGCACCAAGTGCCTTTGATCCAAGGACAGTCACCGTTGATCCGGCGAGTAGGGTTCCGGCTGCCATCCCGCTACCGGCACATGCCAGCGCCATCAATTTAGCGTTCGAGCTCTCGTCAAATTCTTTGACAAGTTTTTCGAATTCTTCCTTCGTGCGCGCGACAATCGTTGTCGTTTGCGATGACAGGCGAATCACGCCATCCTTGAAACTGGATGCCAGTTCCAGCACCCTGTCATCGTTGATGATTCGACGCGCGCCATCGATCATCAGGGCTACACCAATCGCGATGGCCGAAGCACTTCCCAAGAACTCACCAAAACCCATCGGCGGATCAATAACCTTTTCCAGCAAATCACCACCGACATAGCCGAATGCGCCAAGAATGGCCGTTGCCCCACCAATCAGCGCAATCGCCGGAATTGCCGTTACACCGGCAATGCCAGTCACGCCACCAACGAACAGACCCTTCAGCAGCGTTAGTGCAACCATGCTGGAGCCGGCCGCCCCGGCTCCCATACCGGCTACCCCGCCGATCTCCGCCAGACTGCTGGCCAACACATCTTGCCCGATAGAGATATGGCCATTCATTACCCCCCATGACAAGACGCCGGCACCCAGCGCCATTTCGGCGATCCCGACTTCTGCCTGATGCTCCGCACTCCAGTTCTTGCAATAATCCAGCGCTTTCTGGAAGGACGATTTATCCACTTCTCTTAAGACGATCTCATTGCCCATGCTCTACCCTTTCTTGTCATCACAAACGAAATGGCCCATTTTTTGAGCTCTCACTGATTAGACGGCGCACTCGCGAAAACCTTACTGTCATGCAATGAATACCAGGCCGTTGAAGGAAACACCGGCCATCACCTTCCCGCCGATACGCGGCCACGGCGATGAGCTTGCAGCATTTCGTAACGACATGCTGCGTTTCGCCATGCTACAGCTGCGCGACGATGCACTCGCGGAAGATGCGGTACAGGATGCGCTGGCAGCCGCGTTGAATGGACTCGATAAGTTCAAGAATCAGTCACAGTTGAAGACTTGGGTATTCTCGATACTCAGAAACAAAATTATCGACGTCATCAGGGACCGCCAGCGCTGGGCCAACAACGGTCACGAGAATGCCATCGATGATGCCTGCAATGAACAGTTCGACGAAAACGATGACTGGCATGAGGATGCGACCCCAGCAGATTGGGGAGACCCTGAACATAGTTTTTCGAACAAGCAGTTCTGGAACATCTTCGAGTTGTGCCTGAACCGTCTCCCGAAGAACACGGCCAGAGTATTCACGATGCGCGAAATGCTCGGCTTCGAAACAAGCGAAATTTGTAAGGAACTGGCGATTAGTCCGTCCAATTGTTGGGTGGCTCTGCATCGCGCCCGCATGACGTTGAGGCTGTGCCTCAATGAGCAGTGGTTTCAACGAGAAGACCCATCGCATGAAATGTAAACAGGCCAGCCTGCTGATCTCACAAAAAATGGATATGCCGCTCAGCCTTGCCAACAAGGCTAAGCTGTCTTTTCATCTGATGCGATGCAAGAAATGCAGGCTGCTGGAAAGGAATTTCCAAGTTTTGCGCGACGGCAGTCGGATAATGGCTCATGGCAAGGTTGGCGAGAAAAATCAGCCTGGTTAAAGAATGTCTATCAACACAGGTAGCGCGCTCCACATAACTCTATGAGAACGTCATCATGAAGCTGGTGAATACGATTTCGCTTGGGTTGTTGACCATTGTTCTTTCCGCTTGCGGCGCAATGCAAGCGGCCAATATTGAAGACATGGGCGACGGCGATAGGCTTGGATTTCTGTCATCGAAAACGGATACAGAACTTTGCCATGCCTACAACCATTCGCTGATCAAACCGCAGACGGAACGCCAGATCGAGAAAATTCTTCGTGAGAGAAAAGTTGGCCGGTGTGATGCTCGGGGAAAACTCAGGACCATCCCTCTCGACCTTGCCAGCAACACAGCTGATAGTCCGAGACCAACTAACTCCGTAGTGGTTGCCACTGAGCCAAAGGCCGAGCCAAAGGCCACCACACCATCACCGGCAATAACTGCACCTCAAGCGCAAAAGGTGGCACCGCCGCCACCTGCGCCCGCCCCACCAACTATTGTTTTCGGCAATAACGAAACACTTGTCAAAGATATTGAGGCCATGCGGAAAGAGAAATTGGCCAAAGACGGCTTCGAGTCCAATGCCGAATATGTACAAAGGAAGCAACGATATTTCGATCAGTTCAGGAAGGGCAAGGGATACCGGATTACTCTCGACGTTGACAACGCACAGAACAAGAAAGACAAGCTCGTCTATTTCAACCCCGATACTGAAGAACTACAAATCTCCATGCCGAGAATCAGCCGAGACTTGATTTGGATGGACACGGGAGAGAAAAATAATCTGAAATGGATTCATTATTCGTTTGTTCAGGTTGATTCGACTGACCATAAGCTCAGAACATACAAAGCCAGTAACCGACTTGGCGCATCGATCGACGTTGTCGAAATGGCCGTTACTAGATACGGCCTGGCAATTCTCAGCCAAGCCACAAAGGACTATGGCAAGGATCTACGGCAAACATTCACTACGCGAGTCGGGAAAAATGAAGCGCGCGAACTCCTTGAGAAAGGAAAAATTGTCTTGGAGGTTGTCTTTGATCCGCGGTATCCGAGCAACAAAGACAACCCGTTCCTGCTTAAGAATGAGGACAAGCATAAGCCTACATTTGACAGACCTATGGATATGACAGACACACGCTATGCAGTTCCCGTCCGGTTGCTGAGAACCCGTCTACTCAGCAAGGCCGGGGCTGAAATTTTCTCGGCTACAGGACAGCAGGTCGACGTCGAGGCGATTACTGACTAGCCGTTCGGCGGTTAATCAGACCCCGCACTGCCTGCGTAACCCGTTCAAAATCGTCCGAACCCGAGGGATAGGACGGGCTACGTCGACCGGCTATCTCGCCGTTGTAGACCATCTGAATTTTGACTACCTCGTGATTGCCGTCTTCCCATGCCTCCAAACCCAAGGAAATTTTGTACTGGGTATTCGGGGGATGCGGACTGCTGGCCTCCACAAACTTGACGGTGGAAGAGTCGGGGAAATATTTCTTTGTCATTTTATGCGCCCTTGTGTTGAACTTCAGGGTACATATTACACCTTTAGATTTCCAAAGGAAAACTATGGGACTCCATAGGAAGCTATCTGCAATCCGCCGATGAATACCATCCGTAATTATTGCGTTATTTCGTTATTTCAATATGGAAATAACTAGCTAATGCCTCCTCGATCAGATCGGATTCGTTAACCCGCTTGCCGCTCGCCATCGTCCGCTTAAAGGCTTCCTCCTTGAGGAACATATCCAGCGCGGGGACGATGCGGATGGATTTGGTTCGGCGCTGCTCAATGACGGCAGCAGCCGGCACGGATGCCGGCGCAGCGGATTTCTCTGCGGCAGCAGCAGCACCACCGGCCAGGAAGTTTTCTAGGTTGGGTTTGGCTTTCATGCTTG
>CAYZWO010000203.1:0-4244 GCA_964482215.1 uncultured bacterium | reverse complement strand
GGGCTTCGGCAGCGTTGGAAGGGATTGATGAGTCGGGCGATCGCGTCGATGCCCATTACCAAGCCCAGAGCTATTACCGAATTGACAAAATCTGGTCAGTCTCCCAGTTGTTTATCCCGGCTCTGCGCCAACTGCATCCGGAACCGCTAGACGTGAGTTATGTCTACCCCCACTGGGCGGCACGGCTCGGCGATGACTTTAAGATTTACTGCCTGTTTTGTCCAGAGGACGAAACCCATACCCGCGCCTATTTGCTGCACTTCACGTCACTGAATGCTTTCCCCAAACTGCACAAATTGCCCATCTGGTTCCGCCGCTTCGTCAAAGACAGCCTGTTTGGCACGGCACGGGGCTTACTGGAAGGGTTGATTGAACAAGATGTACAAATGATTCGGGATGAGCAGGACTATTATTTGCAGCATCCCGAACGTCGCGCCTATGAACTGAATCGCGCCTTGGTGAGTGTGCAACGGCTGATTCGTCATCAGGCCAATCAGGGCGATCGCGCCCCTACCAATCCTTTGAATCAGACCACCGTAACTGAGGCAACGAATTAAATGTTTGGGCAGATTTCGCTGGCAAATTTGGGGTTGCGTGTGGGGATTGTGTTGACGGTGGTGGGGACGGTTGCTTACGCGATCGACAATCCCGTCCTCAACTTAGCGGGCTTTTTCTATGGTCTGCCGCTGATTTTGGGCGGTTTAGCCCTCAAATCCACTGAACTCAGACCCGTGCCCATTGATCCGCCCACGCCGCCAGAGGTGCTGGCCTTGCGAGAACAACAGGCTACTGTCACCCAAACTAAAATCCGCAAGGATGTCACCCGCTATTGCTACGGCCAAAATGCTCACATGGATGAGGCGTTGAAATATCTGGGTTTGAATCCAGGGCGAGACGAGTGTCCCGTGTTGGTGAAGTTGCAGGAATCGGCGATCGCCAACGCCTACGCCCTCACCCTCACCTTTGAATCCGACTCGGTGCCGCTAGAGAATTGGCAACAGCAAATCGAAAAAATGGAACGCTATTTTGGCCCTGGGATTCGGGTAGAGATTAGCCAGTCGGAACCGGATGTGGTGGTTTTAACGTTGATCAGCATATAGCCGCTTGCGGTGGTGTGGGTTATACCCAACCCACACCACTCAACCCCAATTCCAGCAAAGATTTTGCCGTGATCAACCGTCCCTCATAAATATGAGAAGTGATATATAAATTCAGTACAGAAGACAATTGTTCGTAGTGCGTGCTTCCGTAAGCCATCTGAAGTTGGAACTACAAACTAAAATTTATTAGTTGATACCGTATAGCATTCCGGCCATGCTCTTTGAGCAAATTCATAGATCAACTGGCGAAATGCTTCGCTTCTAGAGTAAGTATTCAGGTTGATCAACGCTCTATTGCTCGATCTAAAAAGGCTGAGACCCCAACCCCCTACAATTCCATCCGTTGTTTGGTGTGCAGAAGTGCGATATCACCGTGATACTCGCAGCATCGGTGTACACACAAGTTACTGCTGCTAGAGAAAGGGCTGTAGCGATCGCGGGTAATGCGCCTGGAAGTACGATTATTACAGGCGGTTACACTGTTGTGTTAATCAACTTTTTTGATTCACACAACAGTTGATTAACACAACAAATGGTTGATGCCGAGAAACCCAGTTTCTCAGACCGATGCAAAATCTGCGGTAAAGTATCTCCTAAACGTGATCCCCACACTCTCACTCCCCAACTCCCCATCGCCCATGTCCGATCATCCCACCCATCCAGTGTCCACCATTTTTCGCACAGCAGTTCAACGCCAAGAATTTCTAATTACGGCAGAAATTACCCCGCCCAAGGGGGCTGATCCGATTCGGATGTTGGAGATGGGGCGACTATTGAAGGGGCGAGTCCATGCGGTGAACATTACCGATGGCAGTCGAGCTGTGTTGCGGATGTCGTCTTTAGTGGCTTCTCTGTTGCTGAAGCAGGACGGGATCGAGCCAATTTGTCAGCTTACCTGCCGCGATCGCAACCGGATTGCTCTGCAAGCAGATTTGATGGGAGCCAGTGCGTTGGGGCTGAATAACATTTTGGCCTTAACGGGAGATCCGGTTAAAGCAGGGGATCATCCCGATGCCCGCAGTGTGTTTGACCTGGAATCGGTGCGGTTGTTACAACTGATCCAAAAACTCAACTTTGGGTTGGATGCCAATGATAAACCGCTCACCGATGGTGCATTGGACTTGTTCCCAGGGGCAGCGGTTGATCCCCAGTTACCGAGTTGGTCAAGTCTCCAAAAACGGTATGAACGCAAGGTTGAGGCGGGAGCGCAATTTTTTCAAAGCCAACTGATTTCCGATTTTGAACGGTTGCAGAAGTTTATGGATCAAGTGGCTTCTGGATTTGGCAAGCCGCTATTGGCCGGAATTTTTCTGCTGAAATCCGCCAAGAATGCCGAGTTTCTCAACCGTTGCGTACCAGGAGTGCAGATTCCCCAAGCGACCATTGATCGGTTAGCAATGGCGCGGGATCCGCTGAAGGAAGGGGTGGCGATCGCGGCTGAGCAAGTACGCTTGGCGCGGGATCTGTGTCAGGGGGTGCACTTGATGGCGATTAAGCGAGAAGATCTGATCCCAGAAATCTTGGATCAGGCGGGTATCCCACCGATTCAAGTCTGAACGAACCAAGATTCGGGGTTGCTGGTGGGGTACTGGTTATGATAGCCATGTGCAAACCGTAACCTATCGTGGAATAATTGATTCATCTTGATTGCACCGGACTGAATTTTGGTCTTGACGCTATCGTGGCCAATCGCCAAGTCCAGTCACTAGTCAGTAACGACTAAAAATACCTGTCAAAACAGTCAGGTGCAAAAAAATGTTGACATTGGTGCCATGATTCGTTAATTTAATAAATGCCAAGCTTGAGTGATGCACTGAAGCGACGCAACCGCAGCCTACGCCCCCATCGTCTAGAGGCCTAGGACACCTCCCTTTCACGGAGGCGACGGGGATTCGAATTCCCCTGGGGGTATGACAAAAAGCAGTTTTTAACCCCTATGTTGTTATCGACAGCATAGGGGTTCTGTTTATCTAGGTGACTTTGCAATCCTCAACCGGTTCCCCAAATCACTCCCCAAGTGAACTGTTGGCGATCGCCCCTGCCGCTCGCATCCTCAAGCCACTATGGCCACCCACTCGGAACGCAAGATGGCGTAATGGTGGGTATCTAGGAACTCGCCCCACTTGAAAATTGCTTGGCGGGCATAGCCTTCATAGGTCATCCCCAACTTTTGCATCACGCGCCCAGAGGCTGGATTGTGAGCAAAATGTTCGGCTTGAATTCGATTTAAGCCAATGGTTTCAAAGCCAAACCGTAACAATGCCTGTCCGGCTTCGGTGCAATAGCCGTGTTTTCGGTAAGCATCACCAATCCAGTAGCCAATTTCGGCACAGCAATGGTCTTGGTCGATCCCCATGCCGATGGAGCCGATCAAGTCTCCGGTCGCGGCTAAAACGATGGCAAAATTTACGCCTATACCTTGCTCAAAATGACTGAGATGTTTGCTAATCCATGCCTCGGCTTCCCCCTCTGGATAGGGATGGGGAATGGTTAGGGTATTGGTGGCAATGGTGCGATCGCTGGCCAATTCTCGCACCCGTGGCCCATCAGCGATCGTAAAAGGGCGCAAACATAACCGTGCAGTGGTTATGGTCGGTTGTTGAGGTGGGATGGTGATGGGTGTTGGATTGGGAGTGTGCGAGTTCCCTTGGGGTGGCAAGGGGATGGCACTGGCGGTACTGCTAGACGAACGGCACAAATTGGTGACGGTATTCATGGGATGAGAGCGTGATCGGTAAACTACCGGCATAGATTTATACTACATTTGTAGTATAAATTGGGACAGGCCAATCATGCCATCCCTCCATGGAATGATCCGCCAGGAGGAATCGTGATGACTCCAGCATGACTCGACCATGACTCAACCAGCCCAGTTTGGCTATTCCCAGGGAAACCGCAGATTTCCAACCAGTGGCAAGATTTGCCTTGCCCCGTGTCGCTAAATCAACCGTACCGACACCAAAATCAGAGGAAAGGGTTTTATGATGGTATTGAGGTTAAGTTCTGTAAAGCCATTGACTGCCACCCTTCCCACCCCCCAGACTTCCCAAAGTCCACCAGCGGCGAACGCAACCTCGCCATGGTACGCCCTCAAACCCCTCTGGCAGGGGAACGGTGAGATGATTCAACGGGGCTTACCCCACA
>CAYZWO010000202.1:0-4322 GCA_964482215.1 uncultured bacterium | reverse complement strand
ACTATTTCACTATTCTCTCAGATTGGACAACCTTTAACCTTCCAAGTCGTGTTAGGAAATGTTTAGGCGGAATATAAGAGCTAAGAATCAATGGCAATCTATTTCACTAGCTAATAAATATTATCACTATAGCTATTATGGTAGTGCTGTGCGGAGCCGAGGGATAGGTCTTCGTAGAAATTGACAACATGAGCGATATTGCTGAGTATTTAAGAATACCGTAAATTTTTTGTCAAAAATAAAAACTAAAAAATTCGTTTATAATCATTCCATAGAATGGTGAAAATAGATTGATTATTATTTATACTAAAAATAGCGTATTAACAAATTGTGGGTATTTAAAAGCGGTAATTTTAAATTTTTAAAGTTGCAAAAAATTAAAGAAATCAAGTCAAAGTTTATAGAATTTTCAGTTTTTACCAATTACATAGCTTTTAAAATTTAATATAATTGAATAATTCTTAGTAAAATAAGCACCGACAAGAAGCAATTTTTCAAGTATTTATACTAAACTGGTAAACCTTGAAAATGAATAAAATAGGAGCTTAATACCCTCAGAAGCTTTATGCCAACACTGATAGAAAAAATATTTTCATCTAACACCTTTATTCCGCATGGACACTGTTATCTTTGGCAATCAGACTTGGTATGGCTGCATATTTTATCGGATTCACTCATTGCCTTAGCCTATTATTCCATTCCGCTTACATTGATTTACTTTGTGCGTAAACGCAAGGATTTACCCTTTGATTGGGTTTTTCTCTTATTCAGTGCTTTTATTATTTCCTGCGGCACGACCCACATAATGGAGGTTTGGACGCTTTGGCATCCCACCTATTGGTTATCAGGAATCCTTAAAGCAATAACAGCCTTAGTTTCTGTTTATACGGCTTTTACCTTAGTAGAGTTAATGCCATTGGCTTTGGAACTTCCGAGTCCAGCCCAACTCACGATTATTAACCAAAATTTAGAACAACAAATTCGCGATCGCCAACGAGCAGAAGCCCAGATCCGTCAACTCAATCAAGAACTTGAAGCCAAAGTGGCCCAACGCACGGCTGAATTAGAAACATCAATGGCTCAAGTCAAAGATTATGTAGAACGGATAGCCCTAATCATGGATGCCGCCAAAATGGGTTCGTGGGATTGGGACTTAAAAACTCAAAAAATCACTTGGAGTCTATATCACGAAATTTTATGGGGTTATCAACCGTGTAATCCAGAACGTTCCTATGAAGAGTGGGCTTGTCGAGTTCATCCAAACGACTTAGCAAGAGTAGAAGCAGCAGTTCAACATTCACAAGCCACGTATTCAGATTTTACGGAAGAATATCGAATTATTTTAGATCATAATAAAGTGCATTGGGTGATCGGCTATGGACGTGTATCTCTTGATGACAAAGGTGAGCCTTTGCGAATGCTAGGTTTAGTGCAAAATATTACTGAGCGGAAGCAAGTAGAAGCCGAAATTCAAGAATTTAACCGTCGTTGGCGATCCGTTCTGGATAATATTCAAATGCTTGTTATTGAACTTAATGAAAACGGAATTGTCGAATATATTAATCCATTTTTCCAAAAAATTTCCCAATTTACGCCTGAAGAAGTGATTGGTAAACATTGGGTAACTCACTTTACCCCTCAACCAATTTCTGCAAACCTAAATGATATTTTTTATGAAATCTTAAACGGACAAACTCCTGAATATTATGTCAGTCCTGTTTTAACAAAATCCGGAGAAGAACGAATGATTGGGTGGCGAATTTCTTTGCTTAAGGATAATAGCGGTCACTCGATTGGCATGATTGCAATGGGGGAAGATATCACCGAACATTATCATTTAGAACGCATGAAATCTCAGTTTATTTCTACGGTAAGCCATGAATTGCGGACTCCCCTCACAACTATTCAAGCGTCTCTTAGTTTGCTTCATGAGAAAGTGATTGATCCCAATTCAGAAGAAGGGGAAACAACGATTAATATTGCTACTGATGGGGTTGATCGTCTAGTTCGTCTAGTCAATGATATTTTAGACTTGGAACGCTTGCGGTCAGGAAAAATTCGCGTAGAAAAAAATTATTATAATATTCAGCAAATTGTCAATGAGGCTATCTGGCAAATTCAAGAACTTATTAAACAAGCTAATATCGAGATAAAAATTAATATTTCTGCAACCGCTTTTTCTCTCTATGCAGATAAAGATCGATTAATTCAAGTGCTCATTAATTTATTAAGTAATGCGATCAAATTTTCTCCGAGTGATTCTCAAATTACGTTAGCCGTTAAAACTTTTATGTCAACAGAATTAACGCCGTTAGAATCTATTTTTGTTACTCAATTTAGCATTAGTGATCAGGGGCGTGGAATTCCCCATCAAAAATTAGAAGCAATTTTTGAGCCATTTCAACAAGTTGATGCGTCTGACTCTCGTGAAAAGGGAGGAACGGGACTTGGATTGGCGATATGTCGTAATATTATTGAGCAGCATTACGGACGCATTTGGGTCAAAAGCACTTTAGGGCAAGGCAGCACTTTTTATTTCATGATTCCGACTGACCCCCTAGAAGCGAGCTTTGAATCAACCTTTTAACGGCTGTTCGGCTTTACATAAAATTTATCAACCCAATCGTGAATCGAATAGACCATAAGCAATTTAAATTGATTTACGATTAAGGAGAAATGAGAGTAAAGTCATAGTCTGTTTGATGTTTATCAGACGGTTTCACTTGTAACAGAATGGCTTGGCCTGCGCGATCGCCGTTGGGTAAAAACTTAACTCTACCATTGAGCATTTCAACAGCAAATTGAGGATTGCCAAGCGTTTGTTGTAGTCCGTCTCGACTTTGAGCCTTTTCTAATCCTTTAATGACGGTGTAGGTTGCATTATAATTCCCTGCCGTTCGCCAAGACACATCTCCACCCCAAAATTTCTTGGCTGCTTGAGCGAAAACACGATTAGCAAACGTTTTAGAACTCCAAGGAACAACAACTGTTAAACCTTGAGTTGCTAAGCCCTGTTCTAGCGTTTTCATGGTTGCCAGGGTACTATTCCCGTAAAGTTTTAATCTTCCCTTATTAGCTTTAGCTACATCGTAGGCTTTACTTAAGCGGTCAATATGGGGTAACAACAATAAACTGTCTGCACCGGCAGCGATCGCGTCTTGAATTTGCTGTTGAGGCTTGAGGGCAACATTACTTAAATCACAGGCGATGGGAGCTTGTTGACTGCCTAACTTTAAGAAACTAGCAATAAAATCTTGCATAAAGGAAACCCCATCAGGAGCTTGGGAATCATAACAAATCGCAAGTTTTTTATGCTTTTTAGTAACATTTTCTGCAAGTGATTGTGCCAGCACTTGAGTTGTCGGAACCACCCGAAAAATATAATTCCCCACGTCGGCAATCCCATTGGCAAAACTGGTGGGATTGACCATCACTAATTGATTTGATTGATAGATTGGCGCAGCACTAAGGCTCGCATTACTGGCATTATGACCAACGATCGCTATAATTTCAGGCTTATTCACTATCGCTTGGGCCACTTGTTTGGCGATGTCTGGCTCATTAGAATCATCCGCGATCATGATAGATAAATAGCGTCCATTAATGCCCCCATTTTTGTTAATTTCATCCTGAGCCTGGGCTGAACCCCGTAACATTTCTTGCGCCACGTTGAGATTACTGGTAATGGGAACAACGACGGCAATTTTGAGCGGGTTATGATTGATGGCTTTAGCATTATTTAAATAAATTAGTGCTTCAGGATCATTTGATTGTTTTTGTAAATAAGTCGTAAAAAGATTGATAGCTTCTTTGGTATTTCCTTCGGCGATCGCTTTTGCAGCAAACAGTTTAGTTTCATTATCATTACTCGGAACTAAAATTCTAGCCCCTTCACTGAAGCGTTTGTCTAAATCACTCACAATTTGATTGATAACAGGGGGTCTACCCCCTATGAGGCCTGGCAACCACAGCAAAACGCCCCCTGCAATTACCCCAGTGGTTAACAGTGAAATAATTAAAACTAATGTGTCTTTTTTTTGCGTCATAAATGTCAATGACTTGATTGAGTTTCCTGAATATTAGTTTATTAAATGCTGTGTTTGAAAAAAACATTAGCGATCGCGTAGTGCTAATTAAAAACAATAAAAAAGGGCAGTTATTCACCACCCTTATCAATATAAAATCTAATTTACAAATTTAGAGCGCATTACCACGAGGTAAAACTTCTTCAGGGAAGATAAAGTTTTCGTGGGGTTGGTCTTGAGGAGCCATCCAAGCACGCATCCCCTCATTTAATAGGATGTTCTTTGTGTAGAACGTTT
>CAYZWO010000201.1:0-4562 GCA_964482215.1 uncultured bacterium | reverse complement strand
CTTTGCTGACATGGCAACTTTGGCTCGCTCGTGAGATAGTTGAGGATAACCCTTTCCCTTGGCAGAAACCCCAAGCCTCCAGTTCTTTTACCCCCGGAAGAGTTGCCCAATCTATGGGAAGAGTTTTAGCGGTGATTGGGACTCCAACCTCTTCTCCTAAACCCCGTGGAAAGTCTTTGGGATGGCCTCAAGGTCAGTCACGTTCTCGGAAAATTCGTTTTCCTATCGTCAAAAAACGTTTTTCACCAAAAAAGAAGAAGACAACTGACTCTTCTTAGTTGCTAATTTCAGCTTTTATTTTGCTTTCTCAGCTTTTTTTGTAAGCTGGGGTCTTTTTGCTTAGTCTAAACTCCAGTCTGTAGCCTTCCATTGCTTTTTCCACTGTTTTGCATAGTCCTACTAATGGGCAATACATTGGGGTCGCTCCTGCAATGACTATTTCATTATTCTCTCTTATCCGACAACCCTTAACCTTCCAAGTCGTGTCAACAATTTTTTTCCAAAGTCTTGACTTAACGATTAACTTTACCGATCTTTATGAAGATGTGGATCTTGTTAATTCCCTTACCCAAGATTCAGTAACTTAATGAATTACTTGAACGACATCAGGTTATTGTTAATAACTACTGTTGTCGTATTTTTGCATGTTTAAGAATTGGGTAAACTGGGGTTGGAATAGGAGTTTAATGACTCCTGTGGGGCCATTGCGGTGTTTCGTGATTAGAATTTCGGCAATACCTTGATCGGGAGTATCAGGATTATAATATTCATCCCGATAAATCATCATAATTAAATCGGCATCTTGTTCAATGCTATTGTGAACAACAAAATTATTACAAATAAAATTATGGAACTGTGAAACTGTTAAGTCGTAAACTTTTGTTTCTCCGACTAAATCAATTGATTTAATTGAATCCCAATAAATATCACTGTTAGATAATATGCTAATTTCTTGAGAAGAAGTAATTTGAGCTAACTTTTCTGCTCGGATTCGGCTGACATTCTGTTTATAAAGAATAGTTCCACAATAAGCATTACCAAGCTCTTTATGTAATTGTCTTGTTGTAATTTTAGCTTTTTGTAAAGCAGGGACGACATACATTTTCCAAATATGTTTTGGAATAATATCTCGATTTGTATTGCCCAAATAATCCTTAATATGATTTTTGATTTTTTCGAGAGCTTGACTTTTATAGGAACCAACTGCACCAATTACATTCACAAATTTTTCTAAATCTGGCTTTCCTGATATCGAAACATGGTACTGAGCGCGTCCTTTTGTTCCCTGAGATACTTGTGATAAGCGCGCATTAATTTCTAGCTTTAATAATAAAGTTTGTACATCTTTCGCTAAAGTTTCGCTACTAGAGGCATAATAAACGGCAGGATAAATTGTTTTTCTTTTTTTGGGTTGAATACAGCCATCTGTACACCATAGATGTTTAAGAAAAATAGCGATCGCTTCTTGAGGTTGTTCAAAGACTAATTGAGGAATAAATTTTTCATGCGACCTTAAGCCAAAAATTCCTAAATTTTCTAGCCATTTAGCAACTGGATTTTTTACATTATGAGTTAAAGGATAATTTGCGGTTAGATATACTTGATACCATTGACGCTCTTGCTGAATTCTAGGTGCAATTTGATCGCGAAAAACAATAGTCGCTAGGGAAGCAACCAATTCAGCTAAATCTTTTTCTCGTGTGGTGTATTGAATAGCGTGGCGGGGTAAAGTACAACCATCTCCTATCAAATGCCCTAATAAGGCTAGCTCTGAATCGTCCATCGTTTGTAAAGATGTGCTGGGCAAGACTCTAGGTAGGGCAATATGGTCATTTATTTGTAACTCATCTAATCTTTTCCAACCTTCAATCGTTAGAAATTTATGATTAGCTGTTGCCTTGATCGTTCTGCCTAAGCGAGTTCTCAAAGAATAAATAGGTTTAGTTCCTGTACAAAAAGCATGGCTAACAACCGCTTTTTCTAATTTCATCGTTGCTTCATTTAATGCCCAAACAGAAAAATTTGATTGACCTACTAAGTCTTGAATAGGGACTTGCTTTCCACTATCCGCTAAGGTGACTAAACTATCTCCACTTAAACAGCCTGATTCCCTTAAATCCGACATCATTGGGCGTTTATTGGTTCTGGATTCTACGCCTCGACTTAATTGGGATAGGGCGATAACGGGGGCGTTAATTTCTCTAGCTAAACCTTTTAACGAACGGGTAATTTTAGATAATTCTTGAACTCGATTGTCACTGCCGCCTTCCATTAATTGTAGGTAATCAATTAACACCAAACCAATATTGGATTTTTGCTCACTTTGTAGTCGCCGAACCTGCGATCGCATCTGCATGACGGAAATATTCGAGGTGTCGTCAATAAAAATAGGGAGGCTAGATAAATTGCCCAGAGCGATACTGAGGGGTTCTAATTCACTCTGACTAAAATGACCTGTTCTAAGACGATTGCTATCAATTTTAGATTCGCTGGCTAATAATCGTAGGGCTAATTGTTCCTTAGACATTTCCAAACTAAAGATAGCTACAGGTAAGTCATGTTTTCTGGCAATATTTGAAGCGATCGCTAAACCAAAGGCTGTTTTGCCCATTGAAGGCCGCCCTGCTAGGATAATTAAATCAGAACGCTGTAATCCCCCCGTCATGGCATCAAGATCATAAAACTCGGTTTCTAACCCAGGGCTGGCTGTTTTCTGATGAAGTTTTTCCAGTTCATTAAATGTCGTAATTAGGGTTTCAGAAATAGAAATTAAGCCTTCTTGCGGGCGTTTCTGGGTTAGCCTAAAAATTTTCTTTTCCGATTCATCAAAAACCACATCTAAATCTAAAGTGGTATCATAGCCCAGTTCAATAATTTCGTGACCTGCGCTGATTAACTGGCGACGCAGATATTTATCCATTACCAAGGCGGCATAACGGTCAATATTCACGGCCGAAACGGTGCGATCTACTAATTGCGCTAATTTGCCAATGCCACCAACTTGATCCAGTAAATGATAGTCTTGCAAAATACTGGTAACAGTCATTAAATCGGTTGGTTTGCCCTGGGCATGGAGTTTTAATACCGCTTCATAAATATCTCGATGCGCTCTCACGTAAAAAGCTTCTGCTACTAAAACATCTACCACTCGTCCCATTGCTTCTGGGTCAAGTAAAATCCCCCCTAAAATGGATTCTTCTGCTTCAATATTTTGGGGGGGTAAGGAATTAGAATTTATCATTTATAGCTAAGTTATTATTATTTGATTAAAAAATAAAAATAATATGTTATGTATCATCAAATTTATCAAAAAATATCCGATTTTTTATTCATAATCAACTTTCAAGTTTTATAAATGTTAAATGAGATTTGCAAATTCAATAGTTTTATAAATAATTCTTAGGATAAAAATTTGTCTTGTTAAGCAAAATTTAATAACTTAATCAACGTCTTTACAATAAATATCGTCTGAACTAGGATTAATGTTTTCTAATTTTTGATTGAAAGCGACAAACTTTTGTTTTTGTTTTCTCTAAAAATAAGTTTTATATATTATATTTTAGCTAACGATAGATAGAAAAAACAAAGTGATCGTAGACTGTCATAACAGATTTTTCAAGCCCTTTCCCTAGAGCTTGTATCCTACCTCGCTGTAAATCCATTATAAATTGGAGTTCTCAACAAGTTCTTACTTCAAATCCGCGATCGCCTGGCGAGCCATTGCTGCAATCCCTTGATCCGTAGCTTTGGGTAATTGGTAGTATTTACCGCCTGCTTTTTGGGCTAATTCTTTACCGAAACCTGTAGAAACAAATTTTTTCTCGGTATCGATGACTAATAATTGCATTCCTACGCCACGAATTTTGGAGGCGATATCCAGAAGTTCAGCTTTAATATCGGGTTTTTCACCTTCAGGTGTAGGTTCTCCTAAAGAACGCGTTAAGGGAATATTTCCCCGACCGTCGGTAATGGCAATAATCACCACTTGACCAATATCACCTGACATTTTGGCATTCATTCCCACATGAACTGCTTGGGTTAAACCATGAGAAAGGGGAGATCCACCCCCACAGGGTAAAGTTTCTAACCGTTTTCTGGCTAGGGCAATGGAACGGGTTGGGGGTAACAAGACATCGGCCTTTTCTCCTCGGAAGGGAATGAGGGCGACCTGATCTCGATTTTCGTAGGCTTCTGTTAGTAATTGCATCACCGCACCTTTGGCAGCTTGCATCCGATTGAGAGCCATTGACCCTGAAGCATCCACAACAAAGACGATTAAGGCTCCTGCTTTACGGGCTAGGCGTTTGGCGCGAATGTCTCCCTGTTCAACGATGACGTTACGGTCAGGATGACGGAGACGACGGGCTTTTTGGTAAGGGGCAGCAGATCGCAGGGTTGCATCGATCGCGATCCGTCTGACTTTCCCTTTCGGTAACATGGGTTTGAGGTAACGGCCACGGTCTTCAGAAAAAATAATGGTGCGGCTTCCCGATTTTCCTTGGCGTTGGGCCATTTGGGCAAAATAGAGCACACTGGGGTCGAGACTTACGCCTTCAATATCA
>CAYZWO010000200.1:0-4598 GCA_964482215.1 uncultured bacterium | reverse complement strand
CCATGACCAACTAACACCTGTTACTCTTACTATTCCTCGTAGAGAAATCCGTTCTAACAAGAGCTTATCAATAAGTTGTTTTGTTTCATCTGAAACCTTCTTTTGATTAGGATTAAGAACAAACTGACGACCACATTCTTTACATTGGTATTTGGGCTTACCATTATGGCTAGAACCATTCTTGATAGTCTGAAGGGAACCACACTTCGGACAAGGCTGTTTAAGATCCATTTTTGAGGGACAATATTTCTGAACTAACTGCTGTTCTACTCTCAATTGAATATTGAATGACGATAAAAAGTAATAGGGTGAAAATGTTAGTCATAAAAATGTTGATTGAGGAGATAGATTTGAGCAATATTTATATTAGTTGATATTTTATGTAATGTTTGCTCTATATACTCTTTAGACCACCACTACTATCGAATCACTACCGAATTCAAGAAATTGGCGGGCAAATACAATGGCGAATACTATCCTAAAACTCACTCAAAAACCATTGCTCCCCATTTATCCTTAACCCAAAATAGTTCCCATAGTTTTCAAAATTTTTTAAACGGAATCAAAAAATTTATTGCCGAAAGTTAGCTAAATTTAGTGACTTCTACTCCTTTCTTAATAGTGGTTTATTTGGTTGTTATCGTAAAATTTTGGTCAATAATTGCTTTCGGAGTGGTTGAAGCATGAGATCAAATTCTGGATCATAAAAAGGAGAAGGAAATATATCAGTAAACCAGGTATTAATGGGTAAATTTTCAACTACTAAAAAGAAGTCTTCAGGGTTGGGCCCGTCAATATGACGACTAACAACCCCATAGCCTAGCCGTTGTCGTCGATATTGTAAAAAATTATTGTTTTGTTTAAGCCATTGGTCAAAGGTTACGCCGTTGGTCTTTTGGGCTTGTGCGATTGAAGCCATTAACTGATCTTTAAGATTCGGCGGTAAAGGTAGTTCCGTTTTTTCCAGCCAGGCCTGTTCCAATAATTTTTCCCGTTGCTCAGGTTGATTCCAAGCTTGTAGCACTAACGCTGAAGGATGGGGCAAGGAGTCTAGTAAGGGCGATTTGCCTTGAGAAATGGCGAGTAAGGCTTGAGCAGTGGGATTGCCGTATTGTTGAAGATCTTTCTGAGCTTCCTCTAAGCGTCCTTGCCACCAATAGAGTCCGCCACGAATTTGATGTAAGGTTGATCGCAGATTGGATGATTGTGGATAAGTCTCTTTAATTAATTGGTTTAACTGGCTTTCGACTTCTTTTAAAACCAACGGATAAATGGGTTGTAAAACGGGCCCGCGCCAAAACGGAGAAGTGATAAATAGGGGATCGCGTAGGCATTCTAACGTAAATGCCGCGATCGCTAAATCCGTTTTTTGTTGAGCCAGCAAACTTAAGCCCAGACCGTAAAAGACCCCCCGTTTAGCAGGAACTAATTGCAAGGCTTTGGCAAAGGCAACCGAAGCGGCTTGGGGATTGCGCGAGAGTTCCAACCAGCCTGAATTGGTATAGGCAAATTCTTGATAAGGAGAGATTTCTAAACCTTTTTTAAACCATTTCAAACTTTCTTCGGTAAATTGATTTTTCAGGTTTTCATTCGGTGCTAATAACCCAATATTGCCCAGATTCCATGCCAGTTGATTGGGATAATAGGCTTCCCAGGGGGCGAGTTGATGGGCATTGGTTAGTAATTGGATAAAAGGGGGAACTTTTTTTGCGTCTAAAGCACTAAACGCTTGATTTGATAATTGCCAAGCCCGTTGAATTGGGATTAACCAGATCAGCATGGCGAGTATTAATCCTAAGCCGCCATAGCAGGAAACCGTTTTCGTCTTCGGGTTAGTTAAAACCTGAGACCAGATCGGAGCAGATGATTCCCCTTGAGGCGATCGCTCATCTTTAGCGGTGACTGCAACAGGCTGCCAGGCGTGAAATAGGGTTATTAAAACCGTCCCATAGATAATTAAAGTTCCACTGATGGCAATAATATCGAGTTGGTAGTCTGTAATGCTGGTCACGCCATAACCCAGAATTGCCCCCGATAGTCCCCAAACGATAATAAAATCTTGATTCGCGCTTTTAACTTGAGATGGCTTAGCCTTAAAGTGTTTTACCCATTGCCAAAGTTGATAAATTAGCCAAATTAAGAGTGCTAAGGGAATAATCACGCCCCAAATGCCCATTTCAGCGAACAGTTGAGCAGGAGTGTTATGCAATTGATAGGTAATTTCTGATTCCCGCCCTGCCCAAAGGGGTCGATATTTTTGATATAAAATCGGCACGCCGCCCAATCCGATTCCTGTGAAGGGCTGACTAATTCCCATCCGCCAACCGACGATGGCATTGAGTAACCGATAACTAATTTCTCCTGTTCCCTGCCCTTGAAAGAGTCCAATCACACTACTTTGAAGCCGATTATTGGAGATAAATAAAATCGCGATCGCGCCGATGATGCCTAAACTGGCAAACCCTAACCAACGACGCGGAACTTGACCTTGAATCCATAGTCCCAATAGCGCGAACAATCCAAAGGTTAATAGTCCTAACCAACCGCCACGGGAACTGGTGGTATAAAAATTAATTAAACCGAGAACGGTTGCCGCACCCCAAAGCCAACGTTTTTTTCCTGACTCAATTAAACTCAGGGCAATTAATAACGGTAAGGCCAGCACAAGATAACCTGCGACGTAGTTTTGATGACCCAAGGGAGCCCAGTTTCGCAATTCCAGAGTCGCAAAATTAAACGATAAATTTACGCCCAGTTGTTTGGCTTGGTTAATCAAAGCGAGTTGCGGTAACCAGGTTTGGGTTATCCACAGCCCTAAACTCACCACAATAAAAGCAATATTGAGATAGCCCTGCTTAACCAGCAACCCATAACCTGCTTTCGGATTATTATTGAGCCAATAGCGGAGGGCATACAAGGCTGCCACAAATCCCAAGGTTGCCCAGGCATACCATCTCGCCTGATTAGGAAATTCTGCCCCTAGTGTCGAAACGAATAATCCTAAAACCGCGATCGCGATGATCCAATCTAAGCCTAGCCCTAACCCTTGGAGCCGTTCCTGTTGCCACACTTGCCACAACAACCAAAGCATGGGCGTTAACAAGGCCATTTGCCAAATAAAAACCCAAGGCCAAGACACCACTAAGCTGCTGCTATTGGGTAACAGAGTAAAAAGGGCATAAAAACAGGCGATTAATAGGGCAAATAAACGGCCGCCTGTTTCGCTAGAATCTTGACTGGGTTTAGGCTTTGGCATAGGTGACAGTTAATAATTAATAGTTAATAATTAATAATTGCTGATAATTTATTCTTTATTAATAATGGACGCTCAAGCCCATCCGTTAGCGATCGCGCGTATCTTAGATGCCAATTTAGACCGAGCCAGGGAAGGATTACGCATTATTGAAGAATGGTGTCGCTTTGGGCTGGATCATAGTCAATTAGCCGAGACTTGTAAACAGATGCGGCAGGAATTGGGGCGATGGCACACGGCAGAATTACGATTAGCACGCAATACCCCTGATGATGTGGGAACCCATTTATCCCATCCCCAGGAAGAAACCCGTGCGAGTGTGGATCACCTCCTGCAAGCCAATCTCTGTCGAGTCCAAGAAGCATTACGGGCACTCGAAGAATACGGTAAACTCTATCATCCCGACATGGGAGCGAGTTTCAAGCAATTACGGTATCAAGTTTATGGCCTAGAAAGTCAGTTGCTATCGGCCCGTCGTTTGGAAAAATTAAAAGCTGCTCGTTTATATTTAGTCACCTCTCCTGTTGATAATTTATTGGCTACGGTCGAAGCTGCCCTCAAAGGGGGGTTAAGCCTCGTCCAGTATCGAGATAAAAATACGGACGATTTGATCCGTTTCCAGAATGCCCAAAAACTGTGCCAACTTTGTCATGATTACGATGCTTTGTTTCTAATTAATGATCGCGTTGATTTAGCGGTTGCGGTCAATGCGGATGGAATTCATTTGGGTCAACAGGATCTTCCCATTGCCGTTGCCCGTCAAATTCTGGGCCCTCAACGGATTATTGGCCGCTCCACCACTAACCCCGAAGAAATGGCAAAGGCCTTGGCAGAAGGAGCAGATTATATTGGTGTGGGCCCTGTTTATGAAACCCCGACTAAAGTGGGCAAAGCCGCGGCAGGGTTAAGTTACGTTAGTTATGCGGCACAAAATTCGACCGTTCCTTGGTTTGCCATTGGCGGAATTGATCAAGGCAATTTGGGAGACGTTCTCCATGCAGGGGCTAAACAAGTTGCGGTAGTACGAGCGATTATGCAAGCCGAAAACCCAACTCAAGTTACTCAAACGCTGCTAACTCAATTACAGGATCAACAACAGGGCACCTAGAATAAAAGACGTTCTTAACAAATGTTGTGCCAAGTAGTGTGATGGAAGGCTCAGTGGCAAAATAAAATCAAAAAATCTAGCTCTCGCTCTTCAAAATCGTCCTGATTATCTGTCTTATCCCCATTTCTAGACCCACTAACCCCCTAGTAGCATCTAACTTGTTTCTGCCAGAAAACATAACGCTAGGAGTTACGCATTGACAAAATGCTAATAAAGTGTAGCTAACAGAGAGATTGT
>CAYZWO010000199.1:0-4732 GCA_964482215.1 uncultured bacterium | reverse complement strand
CCTCGCCGCCGCCCTCCTGTCTAACCCAGACGTCCTGCTGCTAGACGAACCCACCAACCACCTAGATGCCCTCTCCGTCGAATGGCTGCAAGGGTACCTGCAACACTTTCGAGGCGCCGTACTGCTCATCACTCACGATCGCTACTTTCTCGATCAAGTCACCACCCGCATCCTTGAAATTGATCGGATCGATCTTTACACCTACGACGGCAACTATGCCTACTACCTAGACAAAAAAGCCCTAGCCGAAGAATCAGCACTCAGCCGTCAGCACAAACATACCAGCCATCTGCGCCGCGAATTAGAATGGCTCAAACGTGGACCCAAAGCCCGCAGCACCAAACAGAAAGCCCGCATTGAACGCATCCGTGCCCTGCAGAACAAAACCTTTAAAGACAAACCAACCACCCTAGATCTGTCAACCGTAGGGCGACGGATTGGTAAAAAAGTCATAGCGCTCCACCAGATTCAGAAAAACCTAGACGGGCGATCGCTCATCCAGGAGTTCACCTATGAATTTACCCCAGATGATCGGATTGGCATCATTGGTCCCAACGGAGCAGGTAAATCCACCCTCCTGAACCTCATAACAGGACGACTAGCACCCGATGAAGGCACCGTAGAAATAGGAAGCACCATTGAAATCGGCTACTTTGATCAACATTCCGACGACCTAGCGCTAAACCCTAACCAGCGGGTCATCGACTACCTCAAAGACGTAGCAATCTTGATTCCGATAACAGACGGCACCGTAATTACTGCCGCTCAAATGCTAGAGCGGTTCTTATTTAGCCCCAATCAGCAGTATGCACCCATCCATAAACTATCGGGAGGCGAAAAACGGCGTCTATTTCTGCTGAAAATATTAATGGCCGCTCCCAACGTCCTGCTGTTGGACGAACCCACCAATGACCTAGATGTGCAGACCCTAGCCGTCCTAGAGGACTATCTAGAAGACTTCAACGGATGTGTCATCGTCGTTTCCCACGATCGCTACTTTCTAGATCGAACCGTAGACACCCTGTTTGTCTTCCAGCCCGACGGAACACTCCGTCATTACCCTGGCAATTACTCCGTCTACCTAGACTTTAAGAAAGCCGAAGCGATCGCCAACCCAGAAACACCATCAGTCCACCCAACCGCCGCTGAAATAGTTACAGAAACGGCTCCACCCCCAGAACAACCTATCAAGTCTATAAAGCCTCGCAAACTATCCTACAAAGAAAAGCGAGAACTAGAACAGCTAGAGATCCAAATTCCTCAAATGGAACTCGAAAAAGCAGCGATCGAGGACAAACTGTACCATAATCCCCCCTCTGGCTTTACAGCCATTACCCAGCTTTCAGAACAATTGGCCGCCTTGGATCTAGCGATCGAGACTGCCACAGAAAGATGGATGCGCTTGTCAGAGTTAGATTAAACAGTCAGTCTCTTTGCTCATTAGCAGGGCGATCGCCCTATCTCTAAAACGAAATCGCCTCTCATGTAAGTTGTATACTTTAATCATTCCCTCTTCAATTGTATATTGTATATACTATGTTAACCGTTCTTGTACAAACATCTTGAGCTTTTCCGAATCCTTACCACGATTGTGCCATCGAGGACTTTCCACGCCAATTTCTTGATGGTAGTCCCAGAGTTCATTTTGATAAGCCTCAAAAAATTCCTTCGCTGCCTGACGGTGAATCCTAAAAACCGTCTCCAGTAAACCTGGACTGATAGCAAAAGACTCCGAAGGATGGTATTGATTCCACACCTTGATAGCCTCCACAATCGCCGCAGCCCTTTTGAAAGCCTTCCCAGCACCATGCGACCTTGGTATAGCAGCGGGGGTAACAGAAGTTGTCGTTTCCGCCGGCGCAGTGATCGGATTTGCTTCTTCCCCTGACTCAGACACCTTCACATTAAGATTGGCAGCAGTATCCGTCCCATCCGTCCTATCTGTCCCATTGAGGAGCCGTCGAAAGCCATCGAGTGTATCGTTAGCCAGTTTCAACTGCTGAGAGAGCGATAAATTTTCAGCACGAAGCAAAGCCAGATCCTGCTCTATCTGCGCGACATGGGTTGATTCACCTGATGGCAGTCCTGCCTGTGCGCGTTCTATCTGGAAACGCAGATGTAGATTTTCACGTTCCAGCCTCTCAATCCGTTGGATAAACCACCCTGCCTCACTCTCTTTGCGCACCTCCTTTAATTGAGCCTCAAACTCAGCCCGAAGCCCCTCCAATCGCCGTTCCAACAAAATCTGCCAAGGAGGAGTGACCGTAGATTGAGAAGAGGAAACCTCAAGAGATAGCCCGTCATCTGTTGAAACACTCTGAGTCCTTTCTATCGGCAATTCTGGTACCCTGTCGAGTAACACCCCCTTATCCCTCAACAGCCCTCCTTGGTCATCACACAGCGCAAATCGAAAATAGTGCCCGGTAGCGGGACTATCTATCACATGACCGAGGAAGTGCTGAACAAACGCATACTCATGCTGGTGCTGAGGACAGAACAGATAAACAGCGATCGCCCCATAGAGACTCCACAGATTATGAACCGAAACCGTCTTCTTGCCTTCTAGGGGAGGCACCACCTGCATCAGCACCTTACCCGTCACAGAATTAAGCTTCTGATTAAAGGCATTAAGCGCCGTCGAAAGCTCAGCTCCCTTGAGCTTAGTAATCGCCTTCACCTCCGGCAACTTCCGTAACCGTCCAATAGCCTCCAACACCTCAGCAGCCGGAACCAGGGTCACAATGTCATAGCCCTCCCCATGCCCCGCCCGACTCTTAAGCTGCCCCTCAAAGTGCAGCAGATAGGGATGATCCGTCAGCGAGAATGTCCCCTTTGCCACCACCTCAGCAAAGCGCCGTCCGGTCAGCCCCGCTACAGCCGTCGCCAACCATCGCGCCTCAAAGCGTCCCCGCTTTCCTAGAAACTCCCTCAGTAACCCTAAATAGCGCTCCACAGGCACCAGACGCAGATTAAGCTGTTTCCCCTGATTAACAAGCTGCGATCGCCTGTCAATGCTCTCATACACCTCAGGAGAATACTTGAGATAGGTCAGTGCCCAATGCTCCAGGCGTTCCTCCCGTAGCCCCGTCACCCGCTGCTGGTGAACAAAGCGATGGCAGTTCCCCGCCGTCAGCGGCAGCGCTCCATCCTCAATAGCAGAGAGGATCGCCTTCCGGTAGCGAGTGAGATACTTCGCCACCGAAGCCTGAGGATAGCCCTCCTCCAACAGAGCAATCTCAGCCTCACAGAGCATCCGAATCGACTTCTCAGCCTCCACCCCCTGAAGCAACCCCACAAAGCCCTCTATCAAAACTTCCAGATCCTCCTTAGAGAGCCTGAGTCTTGCCCCCTGAGCAATACGCTCACGGAAAACCCGAATCACCTCCGCACGAGTAGCCATTCTCATTACAGCCTCACCAATCGTTAAATCGTCAAAACCCGAAATCGTCATTTAGGAAGCCCCCACCATCGACAGCGGGGGCTACCCAGCCCTAGCTCAAAGCCAGCCCCTTGAGCGATCGCTTTCGAGGAGTAGAGGTCTTCGGCGTCGTCCGCGCTGTATCTGCCCCGCCGTTACCCAACCTTTTCCCCTTAGGAGACTTCACCGGAGGAAGCGGAAGCACCCCGCCGCCAGCAGA
This sequence comes from uncultured bacterium, assembly GCA_964482215.1. Taxonomy (GTDB): domain Bacteria; phylum Cyanobacteriota; class Cyanobacteriia; order Cyanobacteriales; family Microcystaceae; genus Snowella. The sequence continues at coordinate 1,094 of CAYZWO010000199.1, read as the reverse complement.
CGCCACCTGAATCTCAGATTGCCCCCTAACAATCTCGCCATCATCCCCCATCGCGGTTCCCACACCGGCGATCATATTCCCTACCGACTTACCACCCTCATCAGCCTCCAGCACTAGGGGCAGCGCCGCCGTCAGCCATCGGTGAACTGAATCATCGGGGACAAATGAACTGAAGGCCATCGGCAGGACTGAAGGGCAAAGAGCCAGAACCGGATCGGCATCGTCCAGTCCTTCAGGAACAGAAACCATCGGCACCACCGGAGGAAAGACCGGAGCCGTCACCATTGAGGGCAGCGCCAAGGCGACGGGTGAGGTGGGAAGCACCGGAAATTCTGGGAGTGGTTCATGGGCATGGGCGAACGCAGAGAGAGTAATCGCTGTTTCCCTTCTACGCAATAAACAACCCGACATCGACATGAAAAAGCAGAGAGAGTGCTGAAGCTTGAGCCTTGCTGATGTCACGTTTACCGTTAACAACCTCAGAAACAACCCCGCGAGAGCCAATGATACCCACAAGGTCAGCCTGTTTAAGATCATGCTCCTCCATGAGATGCAGCAGAATAGAGCGCGGGGAGGCTAACTCGCCTTGAGAAGCCCCTGAATCAAAAGAATAGTGCTGCTCCTCAAAGCGCTCAATCAACTGCACCAGCAGCGCCAGCAGCGCATCCTCCTCCGGGGATCGGTTCGTAATTGTCATGAGGTCTTGAACCACCTCCAAAGCCCGTTCATTATCGTCTTCAGAGGTAATAGGCATAGGGAGATACCTGTTCAGTAAAGCCCCATAGGACTCCAGGTTAAAAGAAAGAGTCGCGCTTCCAGTCATCTTTGTCATACTCCGCATGGGTGAGAACATACTTCACGTAAATGATTTGAGCCTCATAGTCGATGCTGACAATGAGACGGTAGGCATTGCCCTTGATATTGAAAACCGTAAAATTTCCAACCGCCTCAGCCTTTGGGAACGACTGCTTGACCTGCTCTAGATGGAGCCACTTAGCCGCCTTTGCAATTCGATACCAGTTATCTAAAGGGGTGAAAGAATCAGGATACCTTTGGGAGAACGGGAGCAGTCTTTTACGACTAATGATGTGCAT
>CAYZWO010000198.1:0-4783 GCA_964482215.1 uncultured bacterium | reverse complement strand
CGCCACTACCACGCTCTTCTTACCCACTTCCTGATCGCTTTTTCGATCTACTGATCTTGAGAAGCCATAGCCAAAAAATTTTTAAGTACATCCCTTCTACTCTAAAAAATCAGGCTGAAGATAACATCACCCCTTAGTATCTAAAGTAGAAGCATAACTGATTCTTGATAAAATCTATTATTTTAAAAATTTGCCTCTGCTTTATTAATTTCCTTTTGAATTTTTTACAATTTACCAAGTTACTTTTCCCGTAAGTTTTTGTAATTTACTTTCTCCAATTCCCGAAACTCGTTTCAAATCTTCTAAGGAAGAAAACGGTCTTTCTTGTCGTGCTGCGATAATCCGATCCGCTAATTTGGAACCAACCCCAGGTAAGCTTTCTAACTTTTCTTTACTGGCAGTATTAACGTTAACCAATTGGCTTGAATTAGCTGGTGGTGTTGAAACTGGACTTGATGCTTGAACCGGATTAATTGATTTCGTTCCACAAGTTTGCTTTTCTTTGGCGATCGCGGCTTGCACAAAATCGGGAACTCCCAGAGTTGCTTGGTTGTATAACTGCTCAAATTCCCGTTGATAATGGGCTGTAATAACCGGATTATCCAAGATTAAAACCGTTTCATCATTGAGCCGATTTGCTGCATCCGACCAATTATGAGATCCCGTGATCACCAAATGATCATCCACAATGCCAACTTTATGGTGCAACTTATCCCCCTTCGGTAAATTGGGAATGCCAACGGTCTGAATGGGATTTGACCAAGGACGATTATTCGGCTCTGTTCGGCAATTTTGGGTGATTTTGATCCCTAAAAGATCCAATCCTTCGCTGTAGGGACGATAGGCAAACTCAGGATCAATTAAGACTTTTATCTCAACCCCTTTCTGGTGTTTAGTCTGCAATTCATCGGCTAGGCGTTGCTCACTCAAAACAAAGAGGGCTAAGTTAACAGATTGATTCGCTTGGGAAAGAGTCTGGGCAATGAGCCCATTACTGGTGTCTGACCAGTCAACTGTACGAGAATCAGGAGAAAATTTAACAGAAACTTTAGTTTTTCCAACAGAAAAAGTCTTAGCAGGACGAATGGTTTTATCCACTCCAAATTGACTATCTTTTTGACCTCCCACTCCATCTCCCCACATTTCATTAAATTCTTCTGTAAAAAGTTGGGCGAGTTCAGGAGATTGAATAACCAACAAATTATTGGCATTGCCCTTGGTTTCAGGCCGGGTATAGTCTCCGTGTTGATCGCTGAGGGTAAAGTTAGCGGAGGTGACCAGTACCGTTTTTCCATCTGTGACCAAAAATTTATGGTGCATTAAGCCCGTACCTTTAGAGCCATCTTCCGTATCGTCAATCAGGGGAACTTGTCCCTTGCGTAAAATGGTGATAGCATCCCGTTGGTTCATTTCTTCTGGACTTAATTGACCATCCTCATTGAGATCAACAAAGGCAATATAATCTTCTCGGCGATCGCGTTCTCGTTGGTTTTCATCGATTGCGTCATCATTACTACCTGTAAAAATCGGTTGGTTATAGCGATTTTCTAAAATAACGCGGACTTTTACCCCTGCTTGTTGCTTTTTCACTAAGGACTGAGCAATTAAGGGCAAACGCAATTCCTGTACGGCTACATCAATGCTTTGTTGAGCGTTATTAATCGTATCCAGAATAATTTGCTCTAAATTATCCCCTGGTCGTTTAATGTTGCGATAGGGATCGGTATAATCAGCCCCTTTAGCCGCGTTATGGTTAAAGTAAACCTGAATAAATGGATCTTGGGGTAAGGGATTTGGTCGCTGGCTGTTGGCTTGTGGATTGGAAAAAAAAATTAAAACAGCGATCGCGATAATACTTCCAACAAATATCCCGATTCGACCTAAGCTTAATCCTTTCATTCGTTACCCATTTGGAATAATTTAATTAATTTTATTTCATCAGGATTTATGAAAAAAGTAAATCTAGGAATTGTTAAAAAACGGCGATCGCGATAAATTCTAAAAATTATGAATAACAATACATTAAATGCAATAAAACGATTAATTATCGATTTAAAACGAAAAAAGTAGGGAGCTATTTATTCTCTGCTTCACCTACTTCTTCCCAAAAACAGTCCAAATCTATTGTTAAATTGCGCTTATTGTTCAATTAGTCTTTGAATTTGCCGATAAAGATAACAAAAAACAGCTAGGAGATGATTATTCAAGCAATTGCTTAGACAAAAATAAAATTTGTAAAGGTTCGTTCTTCAAGGATTATGAGGTTTTGTAATAAATCAGCCAATAAGACCAGATTATAAAGTTTTATTCCACGAATAAACTCAAAACCTAATCATTATCCCAACATTCAGAAGAAATTAAATCTCCAATCTGATCCCGAAGTAAAAAATCATTGCGTTCGAGTTCGCATTCTACATGAACCCACTCGCGAGCAGGAATATACTGACAAAGAATGTAAATTGGCTGTTGACGACTGACAACGCCCTTTTCAAGTAATTGACGGACTTCATCTTTGATCATCGTTAACGAATAACCAAAAGACGAGATAACGGGCAGAGTAGTAATACTCATAGAGAAATACCTAAGCAAGTAATAACGCTTAATGACTACTATACTCTAACTTGAGAAGTATGAGAATAGAAGTTTTGCTGTATTGATAATTACATTTTTGGATATCTTATGTTAAGCACTACCTGATAAGGGTTCATCAAACTATTACAAAAGATTACAAAACTTGAGATTTTAGTAAAATCAAGAAACCTTGACATTTTATAAGCAAAATCCTTTTAAGTTTTCTCTTTAAAACTATGGATTGAATCCGATTTCACTGATTGAACAGTTTTCGGCTTAGGCTTAGGCTATATGAGCAGTAGACCTGACTAGAGAACTGAATCATGTACACTAGCGGCTGATCTATCAGTTGCGGGTAATGTTTTTCTTTTTTGCTGTGAATATTAATCCTAACGGATGAAACGAGAGTTTCCTACGTTATATGAAGCAGGAGGATAGCCTGTTTATCTCTTGAAGGAAAATAGCGATAGATATATTTGGTAAGGGGTTTGAATCATGGAAAGATTCCGCCAGCAGTTACTTTCGTCCCGTCCAGGCCAGGTCATAACAGAAGAATCAACCCGTTCCCGTATTTTGCAAGCTGCACTACGATTGTTTGCTACTCAGGGATTTGAAGGGACGACGACCAAAGATTTGGCTAATGCTGCAAACGTGGCGGAAGGAACTTTATTTCGTTATTTTGCCAATAAAAAAGCGATTTTGGTAGAAGTTGCAACGTCTGGCTGGATTGAAATTTTAACCGACTTGTTGACAGAATTAAGCGAGATGGGAAGTTACAAAGCGATTTCTCAAGTAATGCGTCGTCGTATGTTACGAATGCAGGAAAATAAGTATTTATTGCAAGTTTGTTTTGTGGAAGCGCAGTTTCACCCCGAACTCCGTGATCGCATCCAGTTAGAAATTATTAACAAAATGACGGATGTGGCAGAAGCCTTTTTTCAAACGGCGATGAATAAAGGCATTTATCGGCAGATGAATCCCAAAATTGTGGCCCAAGTCTTTTTAGGGATGTTTGCAGTAGCTGGTTTCTCGGAACAAACCATTGAACCTAATGCCTCTCCCAAAGCGTTGCAGGAAATGGCGGAAGGGTTAGCGGATATTTTTCTCAATGGCGTTTTAGTGAAAGAATAGATTCTCTATGAAAGATTTAGTAAAAGGCTTTGTCATTGCGACCGCGATCGCGTCGGGTCTGTGGAGTTTAAGCATCAATTATCCTTTTCAACATACGGTTGTTCAAGCAGGAACGACAACAAAATCTATGATCCTGACCCAAAAAGATAACGGAACAAGCATCACCCTCAAAGTCGGCGATCGCTTTTCGATCCAACTCCCCGAAAATCCGACAACGGGCTTTCAATGGGAATTTTTGCCCAATACCGATGGGGTGGTTACGCTAGAAGCAACGGACTATAACGCATCGGCTCCGAAGCTAATTGGTAGCGGTGGACAGAAAACTTTAACCTTTCAAGTCGAAAAAGCAGGTCAAACCACCATCACCTTGAATCACTGGCGACCCTGGGAAGGAGACGCTTCTTTACTCGAACGCTATACTCTGACGGTAAAAGCTGAATCCTAAAAAACTGTCCAGCTTTGTAGGGCACGGATTAATTCAGGTACAACCTCTGGCGGCCAGCCCCCTTCACAACGACGACCTTGATTGAGAATAAACCGCAATTCGTAGTCATGGGGATAGCCTTCTACTTCGACCCAGAGCAAATCACTTTCGGCTTCACAGGCAATTTTTTCTTCATCCATCAGTTCCGCCGTCATTGCTTGCATGGTATCGCTCAGTTGCGTGACCAATCGACAAAAATCTTGCCATTCTGCTGCCGTTAACTCAATGGCCCAATCCTCCCCACCGACGAGGCCCTGATAGGTTTCGGAAGACGGATTAAAACCTAATCGCCAACCGTTACCTTGTTTTAATAGCCGATTTTCCATCCTGATTTTTAGGGCATCAACAATTGAGCATCCCCAGGTTTTCCTAAAGATGGCTTACGCGGATCAAAACTCGGTGTGGCTTGAGGTACAGGAGAAGGCTTGGGAGGGGCAGGGTTAGTTGATGCTTTAGGTTTATAGATTAACGCCAATAAATCTACTAATTCTTGCCGTTGGCGGCGATTTAATGCCTGAATTGCTTTAATATCTGTTGGGGCGGGGTTAGTTTGTAGTGAAAGTTTGCCTGGATATTTATCTGGATCAATCAGTTCAT
>CAYZWO010000197.1:0-4900 GCA_964482215.1 uncultured bacterium | reverse complement strand
TAGCTTGACGATGGAAGGTTACACTGATCAGAAGATGACGGAAGAAGCGACTTTTTTTAAGTTGACGATTCGTGTCCCTGAGAATCTGTAATCCTTTGTTGATCAGCAGTGGCTAAGGTAGAACTGGGAACGGTAATTGCGATTCAAGCGAATTTTTATCAAGTTCGTTTGGATCAATCTCCCCTGTCTACTCTGCTTTGTACTCGGCGATCGCGACTCAAAAAAATTGGTCAATCCGTGATGGTAGGGGATCGAGTCTGGATAGAAGATAGCGATCTCATTAATGGGCAAGGAGCGATCGCAGCCGTTGAACCTCGAAAAAATGAACTCTCCCGTCCGCCTGTAGCCAATGCCGATCAAATCTTACTGGTGTTTTCCTTAGCTGAACCGCCTTTGGAAAGCTGGCAACTGAGCCGTTTTTTAGTTAAAGCCGAATCCACCGATTTAGACCTTTGTTTATGTCTCAATAAACAGGATTTGGTCAGCCCAGAAGAACAAGAGCAATGGCGAGAACGATTACTGCAATGGGGTTATCAGCCCTTATTGATTAGTGTTCAACAGCAGCAGGGCATTGATCAGCTATTAGAAAAATTAAATAACAAAATTACGCTGATGGCAGGCCCGTCGGGAGTCGGAAAATCCAGCTTAATTAATACCCTCATTCCAGGCATTCAACAACGGGTCAATCGCGTTTCTGGCAAATTACAAAAAGGCCGCCATACCACGCGTCATGTGGAATTATTTGAACTTCCGACAGGGGGTTTATTAGCCGATACTCCAGGTTTTAATCAACCCGATCTGGATATTGCCTCGTCTCAATTAGTTTTTACCTTTCCTGAAGCCAGAAAGCGACTTGAAGCGAACCACTGCCAATTTAATGATTGTCTCCATCGAGAAGAGCCAAACTGCGTTATTCGCGGAGATTGGGAACGGTATGAGCATTATCTAAGATTTTTGGAAGAATCCCTTGCGCATGAGATCCAACAACAGCAAAGCAGCGATGAGGAATCTAGCTTAAAAACCATTACCAAAGCCGATGGTCAAGAGGATTATGAACCGAAATTAGAGCGCAAAAAGTACCGTCGTAGTTCCCGTCGAGTGAAACACCAAGCTTTACAAGAGCTTTATCATCAACAAGCCTCCCGTTTAGCCCAAGGAGAGGAAGGAGATGAATGGGATTGATCGCTGTAATCTGACCTTGAGTTTGTCATCACCAGTACAATAAAAAGTTAATTTGGGCTATTCTTTGTTATTTCTCTATGCTGATTCTCCATCCTGACGATCGCAGTAAATTAGACTCCACTAATGATGCCGATTTTTATGCGTTTCCTCGGTTTGTGACCCATGTTGACGGCAATTTTATTGAGCAACTTACTAATCTTTACCGCGATCGCCTCAAACCCCAAAGCCGCATTTTAGATTTAATGAGTAGTTGGGTGTCCCACTTGCCGAATGATGTAGCATTTGCCCATGTGGAAGGACACGGCATGAATGGAGAAGAATTAGCAAAGAATCCCCGCTTAAATCATTATTTTGTTCACGATCTCAATCAATTTCCCCAGTTACCCTTAAAAGATGAAGATTTTGATGCGGTATTAATTGCGGTGTCTGTCCAGTATCTCCAATATCCAGAAGCTATTTTTAGTGAAATTTATCGTATTCTCAAACCCAATGGCACAGTTATCGTCAGTTTTTCCAATCGAATGTTTTACCAGAAAGCGATCGCGGCTTGGCGAGATGGTACAGACTTAAGCCATATTCAATTGGTCAAATCCTATTTTCAAAGTATTTCGGGTTTTACTCCGCCTGAAGTGATTAGCAAAGTTGACTCAATTCCTAGCTTTCTGCAAATGTTGGGAGTTACGGGACAAGATCCTTTTTATGCAGTTATTGCATCTAAAAGTGCAGAGAATACTGAATCATAAACTTTTTTATCAAAATACACCAAAAATTGTTTTGAGGGTCAAAAAGTGGATAGAGTAAAAATGTAGCTAAATATACAGTTTGGAGGGGATATATGAGTACCCAAGATAAAGCCCGCGAAGTAATGGCCCAAGAACGGAAACAGGAAAGTCACCTCCATGAAACAATGGTCAGCCGTGCGGCCGATCCCCAAATTTCCGCTACTCCAGAATTAGACGAAAAAGCCAGGGAATTATTAACCAGCGATCGCCAACATACAGAGCATCTGGAAGAAAATATGCTAACTCGTTCGGCAGAAAATTTATAATCAATAATTTTATAAAATCCCCCCGCTTATCGCCCCCCCTTGATAAAGAGGGCAGGAGGGATAAAACGTAATTAAAGGATTGAAAATTAATTCATTTCTAGATAAGGAACTAAGATTTTGCCGTCATAGCCAAGTTGGTTATACTGTTGCAAGGTTTGTTGCGCGATCACGCTTTCTTCCCCTGCCGTCACCAAGGCCACACAAGCCCCACCAAAACCTGGGGTATTTTGTAAAATCGTCACCAAATTATCCAACGCAGGAACCGACACCTGGTAATCATCCCGCAAACTGGCATGGGAGGCATTCATCAATTCGCCAAAGCGTTCAGGCGTTACTCCTTGCACTACCTCTAAAACTCGATTATTTTCGGTAACTACATGGCGAGCGCGACGATTAAAGGGTTCGGGCAAAGACTCGGTTGCGGTTTCATCGCTGATATCTCGTAATGCCTCAACCCCTAATAAATTGGCAGCTTCTTGGCATTCCGATCTGCGTTGATTATAGCCACTGGTTGCCAAAGTACGAGGGACACCGCTATCGATCACGACAATGGCGGTTTGAGAAGGAAAGGGTAAGACTCTGCGTTCCAGCGATCGCGTATCTAAAAATAACAGATGGTTTGTGTCGGCTAAACTGGAAGCCATTTGATCCATAATGCCGCACTGTACCCCTGCGTAGTGGATTTCGGCTTGTTGAGCGAGTTGGGCAATTTCCACATCATCAATCTCTAAGTTCAACAGTTGACGAATAGCCCGCAAGGTTGCAACTTCCAAGGCCGCACTACTGGATAACCCCGATCCCATCGGGACAGTGGATTGCACATAAATATCCAAGGGTGGAATGGGAAACCCTGCATTAGTTAACACCGCTAAACAGCCAAAAATATAACTGGCAAATCCTGATGGCGTGTAGTTTCCATCTAACAGTTCAACCTGTTCATGTAAATTTTCGGAATAGAGTTGGTGGTAATAGCCTGAATCATTAAGGCAGACTTTCACGGTGGTTTGTTGGGGAATGGCAGTGGGTAGAACAAAGCCATCGTTGTAATCCGTATGTTCTCCCAGCAAATTAACCCGCCCTGGGGCATTGGCTTCTGCTTCAGGGGTTTTATGAAAAATTTCTTGAAAATCCATAGCTTTATTCATCTCACTATTTTTCTAACGAAATCGGCCGCGATCGCCCATTGACTTCAACCGATGGAAAGTTGGGATCACAGGTCAAATTTTCCAACTGGTTATCCGAAAGCAGCACAAAAGTGTCTTCGATTTTGGCTCCCCTTAAACTGGGATTCCAAGCCATTGCCGTGTTTTCCTGCAAAATGTCATCAGTATTTGGGGTAGCGACAATTTCCCGTGATAAATAACCTGTTGTGCCGCCCTGATGATGTTCTTTAATGGCGTTGGGAAACCCTTGTTTTTCGTAAGCTTGGGCAAGAGTTTGGTAAATTTTGTCGAGGCTCGTTCCTGATTGACAAGCGGCTAAGGCTTCGGCTTCGATTTCCCGTACCTGATGATGTAACTTCGTGGCTTCTGGGGATAAATTTCCAAAATGAACAAAGCGGGTTAAATTCGCATAGAGTCCATACTTGCGGGCACAAAAAACTAACATGGCCTGTTTTCCAATTTTTTCATCCGTTGCGGTGGCATGACGATATAACGGTAAACGGCGATCGCCTGCGACTAGGGTTAAAGCGGGATGAATTCCCCTAGCCCACAATGCTTCTGCTCCTGCTCCTGCTAGTTGATATTCCGTCCAATCGGATTGGGCCGCTTGTAAAACTTCCGTCATGGCTTCACTGGCTTGTTTTCCTAAATCTCGATAGCGTTCTAATTCACTGGGAAGTAAGGTTCTTTTATGTTGTTGCAGAGAATCAGGAATCGGTTGTTCATCGTTTTGGGCGCGATCGCTCAGTATTTTTCCGTTTTTAGTAACTTCTCTGACAAAATTCTCGCGTGTTGAGGAATTTTCCCAAGGATTAATAAATAAGAGAAAATTAGGGGGTAATTCCTCATCTTGAAGGCGTTGGGCTTCTATTTCATCCGTTAAGACCCATAATCCTTGTTGGGTGATTAAAATTTCTGCTACTCCCGTTTCGGCTGTGAGTAAGACCGTATTAGACGCTCCTCCTGTTGCCCAGGCAAACCAATCGGTTCCTCGTAGCCTGATTCCCTCTGCCTCTGTTTGCGCTAATGTTTCTCGAATGAATGCTAACTTTGTCGAAACTTCTTCGTTCATACTTGAAAATAACCGATGAACCTAGATACCCAATTATCCAAGCGATTTCAAGCTCTGCGCGTCTATCTGGGGGATTGAAGGTAGGTTTCCTTGGGTAGATGTTAATTCAGGATTTTTAAATAGGGAAAATAGATCAGGTTATTTGCAGATTAATAAGGCGAAAACGTGCATAATGACATCTAACGGTAGGTTCATTTTTGGTCTGACTGCTAACTGATGTTGTCTTTCATTCCCAAACCTATGCAAGCAAACCTGTTGAGTTCTGTCATTTTACCTATCGCTTTGGCGATCATTATGTTGGGAATGGGGTTAAGTCTTGTCCCAGAGGATTTTCAACGGGTTAAGCAGTATCCTAAAGCAGTCTCAATTGGCTTGATTAGTCATACCAAATTAAAAAGAAAAAAATGCAAATAAAGGTAGAATAATAATGAGTTG
>CAYZWO010000196.1:0-5021 GCA_964482215.1 uncultured bacterium | reverse complement strand
GCTTCTAACTTGACCTTACCTCTTTTCCAAAATTAGTTTTCGATCTACTGAATCTACCTCAATCCCCAATTGTCGCAATTTTTCCGCCAGACGATCAGCTCTAGCCTTTTCCTGTTGAGCGAGTAATTGGGCTTCTTCGGCCATTAACTGAGCTTCTTCAGCCATTAACTGGGCCTCCTCTGCTTTAACTTTCTCCTGTTCTGCTCGTTGATTAGCCTCCTGAGCCGCTAGAAACAATTCCTCTGGGGTTAATAACTTTTCTCCATTATCCAACCGATAAAAACTGATTAAATACTCTTCTGCCTGTAATCTTAATTGCAATACCTGACTACAATGATCCGTAATCGGCTTATATACTCCGTCCTCATTTAGCCGATAACCCTGTAGCTGTTCTGTTATCCATTCCCCATAAGGATCAAATAACCAATATTCTGTGACCCCTAACTGTTCATAGAGCGTCTTTTTGAAACCCCAATCCGTTTCTTTTGTTCCTGCGGACGTGACTTCAAAAATAATCGCAGGTGTTTGTTTTCCTTCCCATAGTTTGTAATTCCCGTAGAGTTTTTTGGGAATATCAAAGACGACCATCACATCGGGAGCAACTCTGGCTCTTGGATTATTTTCAATGTAATAGAAAAATTGATCGGCAAAGACAACGGCAGGCTGATCTTGCAGATACAAGCGCAGTAAACCGAGGGTCATTAAAATAGCGAGGACGTGCTGATGGGTTTCGGCCAAAGGTTCTCCGTCGGAACTAGGATAAAAAATTTCAGTAGTGTCTGACGTTTCAGTAAGGGGAGAAGTTGCTAGCGTTGGCGATCGCTGTTCAGTGGAGATTGTCATCAGATTTAAGGGAAGGTACAGGATATTTCTAATCTATCTCAATACTAATTGTCGCAATTTTTCCGCCAGGCGATCGCCATTTAGTTAAAGGTTTAAGAAATGATCTCATTGATTATTTATCGTTGAAATTCTCCTCCCAATATAATTATTCTATTTTTGTGAACTCACAATCCCTAAAGGACAACGGTTCGGCTTGCGAAATTCCCAAGTAACGCAACCATCTTTCTCTAGCATAGGGCAAGGTAAATCTTCTAATTCAGGCGTAATTCTGACAATAAAATCGATATAAGAATTTTCTCCTAGCTGGTCATAAAATTTCTGTTTTTGTTCAGGATCATCCGTTAGTTCTAGGGCAATCCAAGGTGGGGCTTCTTCTGCTGAACGAGTGCGTAAGAAATAATCTGCTAAGGGTTCAGGTTCAATATCTGCTGTCGGACGAAATAATTTTGGATTGGTAATCTGTCCCCAACCCGTAGACAAATCACCTGGCGGATAACTATAAATTTCAACCTGATAAATTCCTGGCGGAACGTCAACATAACACTGAAACGCATTATTGGTAGCTTCAGTATTGATTGCAGACGGCATTTCTAAAAAAGCGTCTTCCTCGTCATCCGCAATACCTGAAATCACCATTTGCCCACAGCTAAGATCCAATTGCCAACGCGCACGCGCCACCCATTCTTCTGCTTCCTGTGTAGTTAAATCCGACATTTTAACCCGAACAGAATAACCATCATCTTGATATAAATTGAGCGGAATAAACACTTTGCGATTGACAATATAATCTCTTGATTGTTCTAGGTTGTCTCCCCAAATTAAATGACAAAATTCGCTATAGGAGAGCTTGCCTAAATCTTTTGCGCCAACCCAAATTAAACAACCAGCTTCCCAAAAACTAAATTCAATTGACTGGTCTGGTGTTAACATTTTTTTCCTCATCATTTAATTTTATTGGATAGAAATAAATTAAACATCACAATCAACTGTAAGAGCATGAGCTTGAACTTGCCTTTACCTCGCAGCCATTCCGAAAAAAACGAATTCCGCCAAATTTGTAACTTTATCGATTAATTTTGATCATGCGGATTTAAGAGTAAAACCGAATTAGTTGCCTGTCCCGATCGCTGAAAATACCAAGACTGATAAAAGGCGTTAAGAAAATTCTGCCCTAAAATTCCATCAACTTTGAGGGATTCTAAAACGGCGGTATTTTGTAAAACAACGGCTTCAACTTGGTTTAAACTTTGGTTCCCAACTTGGACTTTGCCTAATGCTGTATAATTCGCAGGTTCTAAGCCACAAAAACCTTGTACTTGGATCGGTTGCATTGACTCCGATGATAACTGTAATTGCTCTGCAATTTTGGGCGAAATAAAGGTACTTTCGGCTCCTGTATCCACGAGGAATCGATAGGAGACAGAATCATTAATTTTTACTTCTGCTAGTGGGACATTATCCTGTATCAACAAAGGAATGGCTTGAGCGCGATCGCGGTTAGGAACAGGGAAAGGAGGTAATAATTCTAAGGTTTTTTGAACGGGATCAAGGCGTAAATTAAAATACCGCAACGCATCCATGCCCAAAATGCCGTCTAAATTTTCAGGAATCACCGCTTGAGATAATTGCAGCGCGTGTAATCCTTCGATTTGAGCCTTGCCTAGTGACATGACGGGTAAAGAATAAATCGCAGCTTGCATTTCCTTGCATTCGTTCCCCGCTACTGCAAAACGGGTTTCTTCAGGGGGTAAGGGTTTTCCTGTTAATCCTAACCGTTTAGTCAGATTAGGAGACACCATCGAAATTGAGGCTCCTGTATCGAGTAAAAAGCGGGCTGTTGTTGAGCCAACTTTGACTTCCATCGTCCAAGCAATGCCATCTTTAAGATAGATAAGAGGAATAACACTTTGCCCTGTAGTACGTGGGGTTGGCAGTTTTGTTTTGGTTAGACGGATAATGGCGTTAAGTTGATGAGAAAGCGATCGCGCAGTTGAAAGTTGCTGAGTCGGTAATAACTGAGGGTTGGCATAGGCAAAATTCAACGGGGAAAAGGCTAATCCTCCCCAGGCGATCGCGGCAATTAAAAAAGAAGGAAATTTAAACACAGAACTTGCTTTTATTAAACGAATCATGCCCAAAACTGTAATAGATTCAAGGGCTTTCTGGCAATCAGCTTAGATTTCATCGAGGCTCAAAACCCTAATTTTATGCCCTAGTGATTAACTGCGATCGCTATGATAAAGTCCACCACCTTTTGATGCAATTCAGCTTCAGGTTCCGTTCCTTCTAAAGTTAATAATCGTCCTGTATAAGCTTTAAAAATCCGCTGATAATTTTCTCGAACTTGCAATAATTTTTCTGCTTGTTCATAACAATCCCGTTCTGCTCTTTCCTCAATTCGATTAATTGCAATATCAACTGGAATATCTAAATAAATGACTACATCAGGATTCGGAAAAAAGCGATTTAATCCACTCACAAAATTATATTCTGCTTCCGTATGACAGTTATAGGCTAAAGAGGAAAAATAATAGCGGGGTGTAATCACATGACAGTAATCTTTATTAATTAATTTAAATACCCCGTCTTGGTCATTATATAAATGATAATGACGGTCTGCTGCAAATAAATAGGCCATTTGTTCCTCAAAACGTTGCTGATTTTCGATGGCAATGATAGATTTTTGCATTGCTTCCCGAATCATTTTTCCGATTAATCCCGTTGAGGGTTCGGGGCTAATAACAGCTTTATCTCCTAACTCAATTAAATAGTCTTTTAATAAATCTGCTTGCGTTGTTTTTCCTGAACCATCGATGCCTTCAAAAACAATAAATAGGGGTTTCATTGTCAGCCAATCTGCATTTTTATTTTGTCTGAGTTTATCTTATAATCAGGAGCAGATAATTTTGAAACCCTATTGAGACCGCCATGCCATTTTCATTGCTCACGACAGGTAAAGGATTTATCAACGCCTTAGAAAAATCTGGCGCGTTAGCCGTTTATGCTCCTTTAGAAGGCGGTTTTGAGGGCCGTTATCAGCGTCGTTTACGGGCTGCGGGTTACATAACCTACTCATTATCGGCTAAGGGATTGGGAGATTTAGGAGCCTATTTAACCCAGATTCATGGTGTTCGTCCTCCCCACCTCGGTAAAAGAAATATTGGTCAGGAAGCGGCAGTTGGCCCTGTGAATTTTGTTCCTCCTATCGCGACCTATAATCTCGACTATCTTCCACCCAAATCAAAAGGTTTAGTCCTCTGGATGATTGAAGGCTTCGTTCTTTCTAAAACCGAATTGCAATACTTGATTAGTCTGACCCAACAAGACCCCCGCATTAAAATCGTCATCGAAATGGGCGGCGATCGCTACTTCCGTTGGGAAACCTTAGAAAATAACCTCAAGGCCGCTTAAATCTCAACAATTAATTTTCCGAATAAAAAACCTCCGTCTATGAACTGTAATAAACGGAGGCCTAATTTTTATTAAAATTGAAAAATAACTAGCTGCCAAAAATTTGATTTTTTAAAGCATCAAGCTCAGACAGGAGTTCTTGACGATTGGAGGCTTTCCACAGATAACGCCAGACAAACCAAGCCGTGTAGCCCATTCCAACCAATTGTAGCATGGGAGCCAGCAGGGGAATATCATTAATCGCATCGAGGATAGCGACGAGGATTTTAACACTGACGATACCTAAAATGATGATTCCAATCGAGATCAACGGTTGTTGATTGTCTGCAAAGAATTGACCTGTCATTTCAGGAATTTTTCCCAAAACATCCCAAACAGGCTGGAGCCATTCCTGCCAAGGTTGATTATTTAAAGTAGACAGGGGGCCTGCCTCAGTTTTAACCCCTGTTGTAGTTTCTTGTTTAGTTTCGTATTCCATCTTCAACAAGTCCTTCTGTTAAAATTGAACGTTTACCGCTAACAGCGACCCAAAAATGGGACTGTTGGCTCTTGCCCATATTATCAGACACTTTTGATGCCGTGATCGCTAAAGTAAATTTGATTAATATAAGTCGGTGATGATTTCCCGTAGATTTGATATTGTTGACCAATCGTTACCTTATGTTAATCCCTTTTCCAAGGGGCGAAAACTATCTTTTGGAAAGATAATCAAAGCCTCAGTAGATCGAAAAAGCGATCAGGAAGTGGGTAAGAAGAGCGTGGTAGTG
>CAYZWO010000195.1:0-5214 GCA_964482215.1 uncultured bacterium | reverse complement strand
GCTTGTTAACTACTTCTTTCACGACTTCAGCTACTTACCAAAATGTAAGAAATGAATTACATACTAAACAAGCTCAATTAAAGGCTGTTACTAATGCTTTAACTGAAGCTAGAAAACAGTATGAAATATTGCAATCTTTCTTGTCTTCTCAGGGTATCAAAGAAATGCCTAATTTTCCTCAATTAAATATTCCTCAGTTGGAGGGTGAATTAGTTGATGAAAAAAAGACTCAATCGGAGTTTTAACTGAGGCTGATTTAGACGAAATACCTTTTTAACTATTATGCAACTATTTGATTTATTTCTGATTTCATTCCTTCTTACTGCTCTTGTAGGAAGTTTGGCTTTGTTTATTTGGTTAACGATGGATTAACTTTTATGACTAACTCAAACGACATAAAAAGCATTAATTTTTCTAACTTATCTTATCCAGAATTTATTGAGCTACTCAATGATTCTATTTCGGATAAAGAAACACTAGAAATATTAAATTCGTTTCTTGATGGTTTTGTTTTTAGTTATTTATTTCTAAAGACTTATAACGAGAGAATATTGAGAAATAACAATAATTTAAGAACGACTGTTTACACTTTATCTAAATTACGTTCGTTACCTAGTATTTCTGATTAAAATCTCTCGCACCCTACCAGCTTATCTGGGGGGCTGCGGTAGGTTTCTACTGCATGGGGTTAGGTCTGATCCACCTAGCTCTTAGGAATAGTTAAGAAGTCAAAGGTTAATCGTAAATTGTCGTTAATGACTCCTGTATTTATGCCTGCGATTTCTTCTCTATTTCTCCTCATTCCCGTTAACGCTTAAGAGTAAACTAACTAACGTTTTATAGGTTTCTGGCTTGGGATTGTTGTAATTGAGATCGACCTATTGAATACAAAGGAATACTATGATTAAAATTGCTGGTTTGGATATCTGCAAGGGTTGGGCTGTTGCATGGGTTTTAGAGGATATACCCGACGATATTAAAGCAGATTATCAAAGGGGTCTTAAGCTTCGTAATCGTGACCCAGACAAAGATGAATTTACTTTTTATTTCTGCCATGACCAATATGAGAAAGTTTTGAAGCCTGGCACTAAATACGTCAAAGTTGATGGAACTACTAAAATTAAGCGGGGCATAGAAACTTTTTTAAGTTGGGGTATTGATACGGTTGTAATGGAGCCTACAGGCTTACACTATGCCTATTTTATTTCTAAGGTTTGCGAAAAGCATGGAATTAAGGTTTTATGGATTTCTCACGATGTTTGTAAAGCAGTTAGAAGACAACATAATTTGCCTGATAAAAATGATTTAGCTGATGCTTATGTTCTCGCTATTCAGGGGATTATTTACGGTCATAAACCTTCTTACTGGATTCGTTTTGAGAATGGCAACATCTTAAAAATGCGTGATTTATACCATTTTAGGAAGTTTGTTTCTAAGCTTTCGGTTAAACCTAATAACCGTTGTCAGCAGCATTTAGCTTATGAATACCCTGAATCCGTTTCTATATTTAGAGATAGCTTTACTTTAGATAAAGATGAACGACGCTCGCCTTTAATTCGTGCTGTTGCGGGTCGGGCCTCTTCTCGTTCCCCAATACCTAATCGTTTGAATAACTCAATTGCTAAGGAATACGGTATTGAGATTACAGAAGCGACTAAATACCTTTGTGCTTTAACTGATGACTTTCATTGTAAATTAGTCGAAATTAACGAAGAATTAGAACGATTAGTTTATCATCCTCAGTTTTCCGTTTATAACCATGTGTTTGACCGTTTCGGTTTTGGTTTGAGTCTGCGGGCTATCATTTTAATTCTTGCTTATCCCTTTACTGAAAGGTTTTCAGATAGTTTATTAGTCAGTAAGCGGTTAGCTAAGTTTAAACGTCGTTTAGGGATTGCTAGGATTGAAACTCAATCGGGTATTTCGATTAAAGGAGAGAAAACGGGGTCTAGTTCGGGTTTATGTCGCTCTGAATTTTATATGCACGTTGCTAGTCAATATAAGTTACAGGCTCGCCGTTCTTCCTATGTTCCTGCTACTCCTGAGATAGCTAAGATTAAGGAATATCATGATAAAAAAGAGGCTGAGTTAAAAGCTGATCCAGAAGTTTTAGCTGCTATTGTCAATCAACGTTATCAGGATTCCCAACGGTCTAAGCTTTATGATTCTTTGATCGCTTCTGGCATTTCTAAAAGTCAAGCTTCATCAATTGTTGATGGTATGGATTGGAGTGTTAAGAAACCTCAAGCGATAGAGAAAACAAGGTTAGTTGGTGATTTGGTTATTTCTCGAACGTCTGCTTATGTTTGTAAACAATTATTTAAGGCTCTTGAGGAATTTCGGGATAGTTTAGATAAATAGGCTTATAGAGGGATGAATTATTCATCTCTCTTTTTTATTTGTCACAAAACACATTAGAGTAAATACAGTTAACAATTAGTAACAATAGATTAAAAGTCTGATGGGAGCAATTCAAGCGATCCGAGGAACCCGCGATATTTTACCCAGTGAAATTGGTTATTGGCAACAGGTCGAAACTGTGGCGGGTAATATTTTGCATCGTGCCTTGTATCAAGAAATTCGCTCACCCATCTTTGAAGAAACGGCCCTATTCAAACGGGGAATTGGGGAAGCCACCGATGTGGTCGGCAAAGAAATGTATACCTTCAGCGATCGCGGCGATCGATCCCTAACCCTCAGACCCGAAGGCACCGCAGGCGTAGTCCGAGCCTTTATTGAACATAACCTCCATGCCAGTGGGGGAACGCAACGACTTTGGTATAAAGGCCCCATGTTTCGTTATGAAAGACCCCAAGCAGGCCGCCAACGTCAATTTCACCAAATTGGGGTAGAAGTTCTCGGCAGTGCTGATCCTCGCGCCGATGTGGAAGTTATTGCCCTGGCGACCGATATTTTGAAAGAATTAGGGCTAAAAAATTTGCATTTAAGCTTAAATTCTGTGGGCAATGGTGAAGACCGTCAACGTTATCGAGAAGCGTTGATTAATTATTTAACGCCCTATCAAGCCGAATTAGACCCCGATTCCCAAGACCGCCTCACTCGTAACCCCCTGCGAATTTTGGATAGTAAGGATAAGAAAACGCAGGAAATTACCCAGAATGCACCGAGTATTTTAGATTATTTAAGCGATACCTCCCGCCGTCATTTTGACCAAGTACAGCAGTTATTAACCCATTTAAATATTGCTTACCAACTCAATCCGCGCTTAGTGCGGGGGCTGGATTATTACACCCATACAGCATTTGAAATTCAATCGGATGATTTGGGGGCCCAGGCAACGGTGTGTGGCGGCGGTCGTTATGATGGGCTAGTCAGTCAATTAGGCGGCCCAGAAACTCCTGCGGTCGGTTGGGCCATTGGCATGGAACGGTTGATTTTACTCCTGCAACAGTTACACGCCTCACCCAATGCGGCTCCTGACTTTTATTTGGTTTCTAAAGGGGAAAAGGCAGAACTCCAAGGCTTAATTTTGGCTCAGAAGCTTCGTCAAGCAGGTTTTTCCGTTGAATTAGATTTTAGTGGTAGTGCCTTTGGGAAACAGTTCAAACGGGCAGACCGTAGCGGCGCGATCGCGTGTTTAGTGTTAGGAGATGCCGAAGCCGAAAACGAAACCGTTCAGTTGAAGTGGATGACGAGCAAGGAACAGACCACCCTGTCGGTTAATGAACTATTTTCTCAACTAGGGGAACTTCGAGAACAACTTGAGCGACATAAATCCTAATTCACTCGGCATTTTCTACCCAAAGTATTTCAAGTAACAAAACCATTAGTTAGCAATGAGTAGGGATCAGTCAATCCTTTACTGGTCTTGATTTCGTGATTAAGTTTTTGGCTTGAAAACAGGAAAGAATCGCCTCTATCTTACTTCCTCGATCGCTTCCTCAACACTATGAATACTTGGGACTTCCTCATTCAAGCAGACGGTGAGCAAACTTGGACTTCCTTGGGCGATCGCGCTCCTGTGACCGAAGGAAAATATCGTCTGATGGCACGGACAGGTAAAGCCCATGCAGAAATCGAGATTTGCATTGCTTACTATAGCGACTTTAAGGCCATTCCCCAGAAAAAACGGTATTCACGGCTAACGGATGCGGAAGGGGCATTGATGATTTTTCCCTTATTTTCGTTGACGGTGGGGCGTTGGCAGATTTATTGTCGTCCCAACATGATGGAGCAATTATGTGGGGCCAATTGGCAACAAACCCTAACCGTTGAAGTGGGAACCAAACCTGTTGTTACTGCCGCGATCGCTCAGCCAACAATGGCCGAGAAAACAGAAACGGTCATGGCCCCCGTAGTCACTATTGATCCTGAGCCAGAAATTGAAATTAAACCGATTAACTCCGAAGAGAGGCAACTTCAGGACGTTCTTAACTTAGACAATGTAGAACCGAGTGAGCCAGAGGTAAAAATTCCTGTATTGATAGAGGAAACCGAAAGTGCTTTACAGGACGATTTAAACGAAGAAAGCCTTGATTTTGCTGATTCAGAAGAAGAAAGCGGTGAAGCTAAAATTGATTTCGAGCTTTTGCTACAACAAGCCGCAGAAAACGGCACATTTTTAGAAAAAACGGGCTTGGAATTGCCTGAATTTGAAGAAGACGAAATTAGCTTAGAAGTATTTGCCAAACGGGATCTCCCCCTCGAACATTGGGAAGAATTACCAGAAAGTAGTTCCAGCCTAGAAGCCTTAGAACAGAATTTAACTGAATTGGTGCAAAGTTTAGCCCCTCCCCTAAGCGCGATCGCTGCTCCCTCAGAAAGTCAAGACACTGTTCACCCTGAAAGCCTTGAGACAAATCCTGTTATCCCAGGCGAGGAAGTAACCCCTCCTGAACGGAACATCGAAGCTGTTGTAGAAACAGAGGCAGAACCGATAACGGAACATAACGCGATCGCGGTCATTGAGCCTTTAGTATCGTTAGAAAACGGAGATCGGGAGGAAGTGACGGTCGGGGAAATTGTCGCCAGCCCAGAAGATCATGCCCTAGTCCCCCTCAAAATGCAGATGACAACCTATGTGGTGGAATTAATCGATTTAGAATGTAATTCTTCCTTTACCCTAGATATTGAGATTGAAGAGGTGGTTAACGGGCATTTTTCAAAAATTGACCTCCCCCAACCCAGCCGCATGAGAAAGATGCTCTATAAAACTAATTATTTTAACCGTCGCCAAATTTTACCCCCTAAACT
>CAYZWO010000194.1:0-5247 GCA_964482215.1 uncultured bacterium | reverse complement strand
CACTACCACGCTCTTCTTACCCACTTCCTGATCGCTTTTTCGATCTACTGAGTATTGGAAGTGCGATCACTATCCCGATATTCTGTCGGCGATCGATGGAGATGCTAGATTTTTAGGATTATTACCACTAAATATTCCTAAAGTTCAAGCCAGTAGTGCAGGTACTTGGACGGTTGGCGTTGATTTTGGTACTTCTTTTACGAATATTTACGTAAGAAAAGGAAATAGTCAGCCAGAACGATTTAACTTACAAACTAATTTATTGAAAATTACAAAAGGACTAGAGGATATTCAAGCTGTTACTTACCGAGAATTTTTTATTCCTGATATCTTTTTACCTGAAAACGAAACTCCTCCTATTTCAACCGTACTAACAACAAGAGGATGGCAAGAAACGATTGGCCAAATTCCTGATCTCATCAGTCATGCCCGTACCTATGTCCCACGTTTAGACCAATTTGACTTTGACAAAGAATATATTAAGACTAATATTAAATGGCAACAAGCCCAATATCAGAGGCCTTTTCTCGGTCAATTACTACGATTAATTTCTGCCCAAGCTGCTCTAGAAGGCGTTCACACGATTGAATGGGAGAGTTCTTATCCTTCTGCTTTTTCACGTAAAGAGCAAAATCAATATGAAGCAACTTGGAAAAATATTCTTAAAGATTTAATGAGCGTGTCAGGCCAAACTCATCAAAAGTTTGAAGCCTTGCGAACTGAAAGTATTACTTTTGCTCAATTTTTTGCAGATGTTTTAGAGGAAAAGTTAGTTCATACAACATGTGTTGATATTGGGGGAGGTACTTCTGATATCTCAGTTTGGCAGGAGAATGAATTGATTCATCAAGCTTCTGTTCCTTATGCAGGACGTGATATATTTCACCGAATTTTACGTCCAAATCTTGCTTTTATCGGGGATATTTTTGGATTATCTCCTCAAATAGCTAATTCTGTTCGTGAGGTATTGTCTAGTCGAAGTAACTTTAATTCTGCGTTAGACACTTATTTACGTGGCAATGCTGAAAAAATACTTTCAGATGGCTATGTTATTAACTCAGATAAACAACGTAGTCGAGAATTTCGTACTTTAATTGCTGTTGCTTTAGGTGGTTTGTACCATTATTTAGGATTAATTCAAAAAAATTTGAATCAGAACTATCAGCTCAAACGAGCAGAGGACGTTCCATCAATTCTCATAGGTGGTAATGGTTCACGCTTTCTTCATTGGTTAACTATTAGCGGTTCTTATTCACGAAATTCTGAGGTCAATATTCTTCTAGATAATGTGTTAACAAAAGCCGCTGGTTTACGGGCAAATCCTAACTTTATGCGTCTTTCTTCTCATCCAAAAGAAGAAGCCTGCGGAGGGCTAGTTGTATTACCAAACGGTACTAAACTAAAAGGACTTGAACAAAAACAAAAAGATTGCCTTTTTTTAGGTGAGGCTTGTGAAATTAATGGTCAAAATTTTACTGCTGATCAGCATCTTGAGTTGCCAGAAGATTGGGAAAACATTAATGATTTTCGTATTTCTTCTTTTAATGAATTAGAACGTTATATTACTAACTTTAATTCAATCATTTCAGATGAAAAAATCCAAGAGATAGAGCCTCTTCGTAATTTTACAAAAGGTGGATTATTTTCTTTGACAAATGACTTACGGACACTCTTGCAAACATCTGTTACTCAAGCATGTCTCCGAAAAAAAGGCCCTAAAACTGATTTTGAACCTGAACCTCCATTCTTATTAGTACTTCGCTGCTTTATTGGTGTTCTTGCCGATCAATGGTCGCAAACAGAAAATTGAGGAAAAATTCATGAAAAAATTTCGTATTTATATATTTGTAGCAACAGCTGGTATCGTTTTTTGCCTATGGAATTTTCCTATTTCATCTCCCATCTCCTTAGCCTCAAGCCCAGATCAAAGTAAAGGCACAAGCTCTATCGTCATTAATTCTTATTCTGGAAAAAAAAGTGAATTGAGTCAAAATAAAACCATTGTTGAGTTTTTTTTGCCATCTTTACTTGGAATTGGAATGCTCATCAATCTTTTTGGGCTAATTTTGATTTATCAAGAATTATCTAAAATTTTGAACTATCTTGATTTACCCAAGTTTTTGGACAAATTTAAAAGACGGGTTCCTCAAGCTTATCATCAGTCAAATAAAAAAGAGATAAGTTTTGAAGAAGATATTAAAACTATTATTTCAGAGGAACTCATTAGTTTAGATTTACCCTTAATAAAGCAAAAGTTGGATAACATTCTTAATGATCTTGGCGTGCCTCGCAACAATGAAAAATCGATGATTGATAATCTTACTAATTATTCCCAAAAAAATAAACAGGAGCAAAAAGTAACAACGAATGAAACCCTATTTCAGATAATCGAACAATTAGCAATTATTAAAGAATTAATTAATACTACTAAATTAGACGAAAAAGAGCTTTATAAATTTATTCAATTATCTCAAAAAGCTCAAGTGCAGGTGAGAGAAGAGCAGGGATCTTCTATTGCCATCGAACCGCATAATAATACTTTAGAAGCTTCTTCTTCAAACATGTCATCACAGCTAATTGAATTAATTAGAGAATTTAATTCTCAAAATCGTCAACCTTTTTATGCTCCATATTTTCAGCCTTTGAATTTAACCCAAAAATCTATTCAAGGTCAAGTTGGCTTAAATGCTCGTCGAATTGTCCAGTTAGAAGAACCTGTTGATAGCTCTCAATCATCCTATCTTAGATTTGAAATGGACAAAGAAAATTGGTTGATTCCTAACATTACTTCACCTTATATTAGTCAAATTATGCGTAATTTAAGTGAAAATTCTGATATCTTCATTGTTCATTCTGGCTCAGGTGCTTTGCAGTTGGTTAGACCTGCAAAACTTAAAAGCTCAATTTTAGGAATTTGGGAAATTAAAGAGCCTGGAGAGTTTACACAACGATAATAAATATTTGTAAAGCCAGATCTAATTTTTGAATTTTAAACTCAAGAATTAGATCAAACTTTTTATAAAGCATGCAAAAGCTTCTACAATATACTCTTATTTTTTTTACAAGTACTATTCTGCCGATATTTTCTTTTCCTAGTTTTGGGAAAGATTGTCCTCTTGTACCTGAAAATATCAAAATACTTACAGTAAAAAATGCACAAGCTACCATTAGAACTGAGCCAAAGTATGGGGATAGAAATAAAGGGCCTGCCATAGACACAAATGATGAACTAATAGTAGTTTCTCGTTCTCCCAAAGCAGGCCCAGACAAAAATAGCAATATACTATGTTGGTATCAAGTTAGACCTATAAAAAATGGTAGTAAATACTATTATTGGATTCCTGAAGTTGGAATTAAGGAATTTCCCTTTCAAGCAACTCGGCGATCTTTTTTCTCCCCAAATTACTCCAATGCTTCGGATCAAGATACTAATAATCAGAATCAATCCCAAACAATAGACCAAATAAACCCTACTTCATCATGGCTACTTTCCGCTTTAATTGGAATTAGCGTATTGAGTCTTGGAACTTTTATCTTTAGTTTGCTAACTTTTTTAGACCAAAAAAGAAAAATTGCTAAAATAACTAAAACTATTTATAAGATCGAGAACAACATTAATCAGTCTTATCAACAACTATTTACTAAAATTCCATTAGAAAATAATCGACAATTAGAATCATATTACCAACGTACTAAAGCAAAATTTCAAGGAATTTCGGAACAAATCAGTCAACTAAAAAAAACTAATTTTTCTCAAGGTCAGAGCGTATCAACTTCTCCTAATTTTAGTGATTCTCCATCTGCTTCAGCTAACTATCATTCTAACTCTCTCGATACTCCGCAAACTTATGAGCCTATTAAACGAGAAATTGATGAAATTATTCAGCAGTTTAATGATCAAAATAGAGATTATTTTAATAATTCCCAATTTCAGCCCCTTAATTTAACTAAAATATCGAGTCAAGGAGCAATAGGAGAAGATGGCCGTCGTATCATTCAATTAGAACCAATCAATGATGTTAATCAATCTCTCTTTTTACAAATTCTTGCAGATAGAGAAAATTGGTTGATTCCTAATATTATTTCTCTTTATATTCGTAATATAATGAATAATTTAGAACAATACCCTGAAATTTTTACTATTCATTCTGGTTCTGGTATTTTGCAATTGTTAAAGGCGGCAAAACTTAAGGATATCGGTTTTAATTTATGGGAAATTGAAGAACTCGGTGAGTTTACGCAAGGGGAAATAATAGGACAAAATATAGTTCCAGTCATCGATTCAAAATCCTTTTATAATTCGTCTTTTCAAAATACAGATTTAATATCATCCTCATCTTATGAAAAAAACACATCAGGAATACTTGAACTCGATCTTGCTGTTCTAAATTTTTTAAGAAAAAATGAACAAGCCAGTTTTCTAGATTTTTTATCAAATTTAAAATGCAACGAGCAAGATTTGCTTGATCGTTTATTAGCTTTACAAGAAGAAAACTTTATTGAACTCGTTGAGCAAATTGATAAAAATAACCCAATTTATAGGATGTGTTGAACCTTCAATTAAATATAGTTGAAGAAAAAAAACTAATGAAAAAGATCAACAAGCTATTTTTATTATTAATTATTGCAAATCCCTTAGAGCGTGTTTGAAAAGTTGTCCGAAGGAAGAGAAAATGGTGAAAATACTAAGGTTTTCACCATAAATTCTAATGTTGAGACAATCATACGACACAGATGTGACCGATAGCCAGTGGCATTTGATAGAACCCTATCTTCCCGCCGCTAAAACAGGAGAGAAAAAGCGAACAGTTAATCTACGAGAAGTTATCAATGCTATTTTTTATCTACTCAGAGCAGGATGTGCTTGGAGGCTTCTTCCTCATGATTTTCCTCATTGGCGCACAGTCTACGGCTATTTTCAGCAATGGGAAACCGACGGGACTTGGAAATATCTCAATCAAATCTTAAGAGAGCAGGTCAGATTAAAAGCAGGTAGGAGTTACGCATTGACAAATTAGAATAGTTATGAAACAACGCAAATTCAAGACTTGAGGCTATTTCAGCAAAGTTGCCTATTGATAAAAATAGCGGTTGATTCCTGAAATTTTCTTTTCAAATCATTTCAATTGGTAGCATACAATACAAAATATCCTAAATGCACACTTCATGTTTTTTGACAATGCGTAAGTCCTAGCAGGGAGAAATGCTAAACCCAGCGCAGCTTGTGTAGATTCACAATCAGTCAAA
>CAYZWO010000193.1:0-5364 GCA_964482215.1 uncultured bacterium | reverse complement strand
GTTTTGCCTCAAGGGGGGAACCGCGATCGCCACTGGCCGTGGTGAGTTGCTCGATCCGTTGCCGGATTTGGAACATCTATTTGTGGTTTTGGGCAAATATCGCAATTTATCGGTGTCTACGCCGTGGGCATACCAAACCTATCGCCAACAGTTTGGCCATACCTATCTGGACGGTCACGAGGCGATGGCCAGTCGGCGGCAGGTGATCCATTCCGGGCCATTGGTGGCGGCGATCGCCCAGCATGATTTTGCCGAAATCGGCCAACGGTTGTTCAACCACTTGGAACAGGTGGTGCTGCCTGCCTATCCACAGGTGCAGCAGTTGCGGGAGGCGTTCCAACAGCAACCGGGTGTGTTGGGGACGATGATGTCGGGGTCGGGGCCGACAGTGTTTGCGCTGACGACAACGCGGGAGGCGGCAGAGGCGGCGAAGAATGCAGTAGCAGCGGCGATCGCCAGCCCAGAATTGGAGTTATGGGTCACCCAACTAACCGCCACTGGCATTCGTCTCACGACACATCATTAATGGATCGTGGTGATGCCACCTCGGTTCGCAGTGATGTGAGGGGCAGTACAGCCGTATGCTTGGCTCAGTCAGGTACTGGTGTAGTTCAGATTTGAATTGCGAGTTGACCTGCCTAGACGGCATGAGATGATTTGTTTTTGCCAGTTCCTTTCAGACACCACGTTACGCTTAACCACATTCAGTTTTCCCTCCATGAAAATTGCGACCTGGAATGTCAACTCGATCCGATCGCGGCTGGAACACGTCACCGGATGGTTAACCGATAACCCGGTAGATGCTCTCTGTGTGCAAGAAACCAAGGTAACGGACGAGGAGTTTCCTGCCCAACCGTTTTTAGATCAGGGTTATCACATTGCGATTTCGGGACAAAAGTCCTACAACGGTGTGGCTATCCTTAGTCGTCGCCCCCTAGAGCAGGTCAGCACGGGATTTGCCCCTGTGTTGGGGAATGCCATTGGCGATTTGGATGAGCAAAAACGGGTGATTACGGGCGTATTGGATGGAGTACGGATTCTCAACTTGTATGTCCCCAATGGTTCTAGTTTGGGGAGTGAAAAATATGTCTACAAGTTACGCTGGCTGAAAACACTGCGGGATTATTTGCAGATCTTAGTCAGCGGCGATCGCGCCACGGTGATGTGTGGTGACTTCAACATTGCCTTAGATGACCTGGATATTCATGATCCCGCACTGGCAGGTAACCATATCATGGCCTCAGAAGCAGAACGGGAAGCACTGCAAGCGGTTTTAGAGGTGGGCTTAGCCGATGTGTTTCGTAAGTTCACCACCGAAGGCGGGCATTACAGTTGGTGGGACTATCGGGAAGGCTCGTTCCGACGCAATCGCGGTTGGCGGATTGACCATCTCTACGCCACGTCCCCCCTGTATGAACGGGCGATCGCCTGCACCATTGACCCCACCCCTCGCAAATTAGCTAAACCCAGCGACCATACGCCTGTGGTGTTGGAGTTGGGAGATGGGTAACGGGTAGAAACGGTGCCGCCCTAATCCTAACCTGCCCTACAGAGATCTATCGCCAGAGGTAACTGCCCAGATACGTGATTGCTGTTAAAAAAATGGCGGTGCTGAATAGCAGGATGAATTGGAACGAAGTTTCAATTCATCCAACTCCTAATTCATCTCTTGATTCAGCAACGCCAAAAAAATTACTGGATGGCTATGCCTTCGGCAGTAAACAACGACTCCGCTCAGCCAACCCGTGCCTTGAGCGGAGTCGAAAGGCACAATGCCGCAGGGTCAACCCGTCTAACAATCTCTGGGCTATCGACAAAAACAGACAAGGAACGGATGTCCCTTGTCTACCTGAGAATTAATGGTCTAAATCATTTTGGCAAACCCATTGATCGTAACCGCTCACCTCCCAGCGGAAAAGTGTTGCGCGCTTAGCCCGCTATTCACTCCCCGTCAGGGGAGTGAACGGTTACCATTGA
This sequence comes from uncultured bacterium, assembly GCA_964482215.1. Classification (GTDB taxonomy): domain Bacteria; phylum Cyanobacteriota; class Cyanobacteriia; order Cyanobacteriales; family Microcystaceae; genus Snowella. Next base: position 3,387 of record CAYZWO010000193.1, on the reverse strand, counting down.
TCTGGATTTGTGTTGAACAGAATCGCTGGAGATCTAACTGTTGAACACCTACTATGTTGAACAGCTACTATTTGGTTACAGTGCCGTACCCCAGGGGTTTCACCGCATCAAATGCTCCAGATGGATTTCCCACTAAGTAATCGATTTCATCGAAATAGATGGTGCGGGTTTCGCCAGGAGTGTGATTCTTGACATCCCAAGCATAAATTCCCCATTTGACATACGCCCCATTGGTCATCAAGTTGGCACTTGTCCAAGCTCCATTCCCAACTTTGATCTTGTCCAATACTCCAGTGGGTTGGCTTGCTGGAGCACCATTGAACCATACCTTCACAGTTCCGGTGTCGTTATTGGAGAACTTGACATAGATGATCACGTCATGCCAGCGATTCAAGTTTTTAGCGGTTTGTCCCGCGCCCCAAAGCGGAATCGATCCGGTTCCTACGACATCACCCTGCCCCAGTCCGTAATAAGTTTTCAATGCCAAACTGCCATCTGCATCGGTAGACACAACAATGCTTTTGTTAGTTTTGGGTAATGCACTTGTCCACGCGATCAACTGGCCAATGATCATGTTCTTGTCGGTGGGGAATTGGCCAGAGGGTAGGTAAAAGCTGAAGGCATACCAGCCTTCGCTAGTAATGCGTGGATTACCAGCCGAATGCCCTTCCACCCCACGAGTAGGGCGAGTCCCATCATACTTGGACTCAAACCAGACAATTTTGTGGGCTTTAGTGCCATTCCGTGCCCCAAATTTGGGTGCTTCAATAACTGCTGTGTGGCCAGCCGCAGTGCCTTCTTGTCTGAACGGAGTCAGGGTATCGTCTTCAAAGTTTTTAGAGAGAGTGCCCGCACAGGTTGGTGCAGCTACTGCTAAACAAAGACTTCCAGCAATTAACGATTGCCGTAGTAAGGACATCAATGGATGAATTGAAAAAGACACGGTAGAGAGATCCCTCAGTTGTAAAGTTTCATAAAATATTACTCAATAATTGAAACCGAAACACTACTTAAATCGACAAACTACGGGGGCGAGAATTGTCGATTTAACCGATATTCTTCAGTTGGTCGTTGACAGGCTCATACGTCTGCGGTGCGGCGAAGTCCTACAAGGTTCGTTTCCGCACTAATTGACAAGTTCAAAAATTGACAAGTTCCAAGCACCCTTGACTTGCTACCCATCGCCAGATCTAATTAACTGTTTACTTGTGATGCCGTAACCCAGCGGTTTTACCGCATCAAATGCCCCAATGGGATTCCCTACTAAGTAATCGATGTCATCAAAATAGATGGTGCGGGTTTCGCCAGGAGTGTAATTTTTGATATCCCAAGCGTAAATCCCCCACTTCACATACGCACCATCCGTCATCAAATTGGCACTCGTCCAGGCTCCATTCCCGACTTTGATCTGATCCAACACTCCAGTGGGCTGGCCTTCTGAGGCACCGTTGAACCATACCTTCAAAGTCCCAGTGTCATTGTTGGAGAACTTCACATACACGATGACATCGTGCCACCGATCCAGGTTGTTGGCAGTTTGTCCAGCCCCCCACAGCGTGATCGCTCCGGTTTTTACGACATCACCCTGCCCCAGTCCATAATAGGTTTTCAGTTCCAAACTACCAGTGGCATTAATTGATACCACGATGGTTTTGTTGGTTTTAGGTAATGCCCGTGTCCATGCACTCAACTGACCGATGATCAGATTTTTATTGGTGGGGAACTGGCCAGACGGCAGGTAAAAGCTGAAAGCATACCAGCCTTCGCTAGTAATACGAGGATTACCAGCCGAATGTCCTTCTACGCCGCTACTAGCGCGAGTCCCGTCATACTTAGATTGGTACCAGACAATTTTGTGGGCGTTAGTTCCATTCCGTGCGCCAAATGTGGGTGCTTCAATAGTTGCTGTGTGGCCAGCCGCCATTCCTTCCTGTCTGAATGGGGTAATAGTTCCATCTTCAAAGGTTTCAGAGAGAGTGCTAGTGCGAAAGGTTTCCGAGAGAGTGCTAGCACGCCCTGGTGCCGCCAATGCTAAACAGAGGGTTCCAGCAATCAACGATTGACGTAGTAATGAATGAATTGAAAAAGACACGCTAGAGAGTTTCCCCAATTGCAAAAGAGTTTGATTGTATAAAGATTGCAAATTTACATCTAGGGAACAGTCTGAATTGATGACGAATAAAATTCATTGCAGTTCATAACAGACCATCACAGCTCATAACAAATAACAGAAGCTATCAGCCAGTAACCATTCAGATTTCCTTCGGTAAAACGGGTGGCGGGAGTAGCCCGCTGGTTCCTAACCTGAGGGGGAGTGAACGGTTACATCAGCGATCTCACCCCTGGCTGATCTGCAAAATTGACAGATCAACTGATACTTTTCCAGCCGGATGAACCAAGAAGTGAACCAGTGATATCTACTGATACATTGATGAAATATGAACTTTACAAAACTGCTTGATCGGGGAATATACGGATATGTTGGTTTTAAGAGTATACCAAAAATATCTGGGTAGAGAATAAACTTGTTGGAAAATTTGGAAAATAACGAGAAAAAGCCTGAAACGCTCAGAGGGTAATTGAAAAGTTGATTTTGTCTGCGTCCCGCGCAGGCAAAATCAACCGTCTAGACGATTGTTCAAACAGTCTCTTGCTTGAAAAATTCCCAATCCAATTTACAGAGGGACTGACGTTACGTATTGTGCGCTAGGTTCCGGCGATCGCGAGCTAATCTTCTACAATGCCATTACCGTTGGCGATGCCTAAACGCGGTTAACCACATCCGCAATGGTTGCGCTACAGTGGTTCCGTTCCGTTGAGGTGTTTATGCCGGTTCACCCTTGTTCCCCCACCCATTCGCCCAGCCGGACTGTTTTATTATTCGGTTGGCTAGTGTTCCGTCGCTGCATCCTGCTGGGCTTACTCTGCGTGGGACTGATCGGGTTGAATGGGGTACTGGTACGACCTGCCCTCGCTGCTGCGCCGATGAACTCCCAGTTGGAACAACAGGTGTTAGAAATCATCCGATCGCATCCAGAGGTGATTTTGGAGTCGGTGCAGGATTACCAGGAACAGGAGTATAAGAAGCAACAACAGGCGCAACGGGTAGCCCTGAAGGAATTACAAACCCATCCAGAGTTGCTGTTGATTAACGCCCCGACCCAAGGTGCCCGCGATCTCCGCCTGCTCTTGGTCGAGTTTTCTGACTTTCAGTGCCCCTACTGCGCCAAAGCCCAAGCCATCCTCAAACAGTTTGTTGCCAAACACCCTGACACGGTGACGTTAGTTTACAAACACTATCCCCTGACTGAAATTCATGCGGAGTCGTTAATGGCAGCGCAAGCGGCATGGGCAGCGGGGCAACAGGGACAGTTCTGGGCGTACCAT
>CAYZWO010000192.1:0-5366 GCA_964482215.1 uncultured bacterium | reverse complement strand
ACCCCCTTGTAAAGGCACTGATGTCCAAATTCCTTGGGGTTACTGGGTGAGCGATTACCCGATTCTAAGACTAGAACACTTAATCCAAGGCGGCGTAGTTGTTGAGCCAGAAAAATACCTGCGGTTCCTGCTCCTATAATGCAAATAGGAATAGAACGTTTTATCTGCTTATTAGTACTTAAGTTTAAATCGTTAATCACAGTTGATTTTTATTTGCTTTAAGAAGCAAGGTTGGCAATACTAGACAAACGTTGATGACGACGGCTAGAAACCAGCACTATTCCTTGAGTATTACGCTCTAATGCCTGTCTAATAACTTCTTCACCTGTTAATGTAGAAGAGATTTGCGATGCTTGGCGCAAGTAACCAAAGGTAATTTGTAGAGGTCGTCTAGCGCGAATAATAAGGTCAGCTTCTCGGTTAGCGAGGGAATCCTCAACTTGTAGTACATCAAATAAATTACCTGTTTGTTCGGCGATCGCCAGACAATCTACTGCTTTGCCTGCTAAACCAAGATAGCGTACTTGACCCAAATTTTTTTTCTGCTCTAGCCAAGATGCCAACTCGTAGATCTGATTGATTTCAATTGCCAGTGGCTCATGAATAAAAAGAATATCAATCGAATTAGTTCTCAGTCGAGTTAAAGATGCCTGCAAGCTACTTTCTACCGAACCAATTGATAAGTCTCTAGGACGATGATCCCAATTTGTAATTACTGGTTTGCCAATTTTCCTTAAAGCACGATGGGCATATAGAAGAGGCGGAAACTTCTCAAACAAAGGAATAGAAGGTAGCCCAATTTTAGTAGAAATTGTTACTTTTTCACGTTTTTGCTTTAAAAATTTTCCCAATTCCCGTTCTGCTAGACCATCGCCATACATAGGCGCAGTATCGAAATGGGTAAATCCCACATCGAAAGCTCTTTCCAATAGATTTTGCCGATCACTACTCCACAGTAAATGATGCAGAGAAGCAGTACCAAACCCCAAACGTGAAGTTCTTAGTGTGATTTCTGGAACAGAGATAGATTGCATAAGCAGATTTAACGAAGAGCCATTAAATGGGAAGGATCAGTCCATGACACTTGAAAACCATTATCTTTTAGAGTTTGTTCTATTTGTTGAGGGCGTTTTCCTTCTCCTCGTTGTTCAAGCAAGCCAAAATGAACTTCAATTCCTATGCAACGCAAACGAGTATCACTAAGCAGAGGTGTCATACCATCTATAACTGCCCCCTCATGACCCTCAACATCAATTTTAACAACATCGGGAAATAAATTAGGGGATTCACTGATAAGAGAACTAGCAGAACGTATTGATACATTAATCACATTACTAGAAGGTGATGATACGGACTCTACAATACGATGGGTTGCGGCAAGGGGATCATTTTCTATGCTCATAGTAATTTCACCATCAGATGATCCCATCGCGATGTTGATTAAGATGGCTTGGGGAATGGCGGATAATTTTTCAGTCAAGGACTTAAAACAAGAGGGAGTAGGTTCAAAGGCGACAACTTTTCCCGATCCCTCCACTTTTGTTAAAAACTGCTCAGTATAGAGGCCAACATTTGCCCCAATATCCCAAACGATATCGCCAGGAAGAATTTGCTCAAGAAGAGCAGAACCAAACCTGTCCTCATATTTGTTATTATGAAAAAGGGAAGCTAATAATTTATTTAAACCCAATTGGCGAGTGAAATTGCGAAAAGGTCTTGTCCAAGGAGATGTTAGCATATAAGATTGAAATATTTGAGATTATTTTTGTTTTTAGGAATTTTACGTTGCTCGTAATTCCCGCTTTTTCTTAACTTCAGCAGGTGACCCAGCTGCAACAGACCACTCAGGTAGGTTTTTGGTAACCGTAGAGCGTGCTAAGACGACAGTTCCATTTCCGACAAAAATGCCTGGGCCAATAAAGACATCAGCAGTAATCCAGACGCGATCTCCTAAGATAATAGGAGCTGTCAATAGTGGCATTTGAGGTTTGTCAAGAATACACGGATCGCTATAGTCATGCGTAGCTGTACATAAGTAGCTGTATTGACTAACTGTTGTCAAGGAACCGATTTTTACTTTATCCACACAATAACAATTGACGTATGGTGCTAAAGTGCTTTCATTGCCCATTTCTAGGTTCCAAGGTGCCCAGATCTTAGCAGAAGGATAAATATAGGTAGGCCAGCCAATTTTAGCTCCAAAAATTTGTAACAAAAAACGTCGCCAAGCATGTAAAAAGACTGGCGTTGGGCGAAAGAACAACATGTAAACAAGATTCCATGCCATCCGAAGCAGTTTATCTTTAACAGTTAACGTATTCTGTTCTAGTTTACTTTTAGGCATAAATATTTGAGCACAAGATAAAACAAGGCTCAGAAATAATTTTTTTCATTGAAACCAAATATTTAAATTTTGGTTTTTTCGTCGTTTTTTCGTCAATAATTGAGAGCTATAAAGCTTCGGGATTAATTTCGGGTTCTTGCAAACTTTTTACTAATCGAGAACCTCTTTAATATTTTGGTTGACATCAGAAAAACTGTGTTCAACGTCAATACTAGGAAATTTTATGGTCTTAGTAAAATTAAGAGGACGTTTGAAAAGGATCGGTTTCAACGAGAGAATAAGCTTTTTAAGAACTTGTACCTAACAAAGAATAAGGCTTTCAGCTATTGCTTCAGACTTCTCAAAAGTTTTCTTAAGATAATCAGAAAGATGAGTTTTATAGGGTATTGTTAATTAGTATTGGCATAAAGCTTACTTATTGTTTTAGTTTAGCTAATAGCAAGCTGTTTTACTGCTGCTTATATCTTCGATAATACTCTATGATAAACGACTAACAGTTCTTGGGCAATCTTGTCCCATGCATAATTCTCTAAAACAAACTGGCGAGCCTTTTTACTTAATTGTTCTCGTTCAGATTCTGGTAAATTGAGATGCTTTTCAATGGCTTCAGTGATCGCTGTCGGCTCTTGAGGCACAACATAACCAACTTGATGTTTTTGGATATCTGAGGCGAGAGCAACACCTGGAGTCAGCAAGGTAGGGGTTCCAGCGGCGAGGGCTTCTAAAACAGCAACACCAAAGTTTTCGGAATAAGAGGGGAGAACGTATAAGTCTGCTCCCTGAAGGCATAGATCTTTTTGCAAGCCAGAGACAAAACCAAGCTTATGGGTACGTCTTGTTAAACGGTATTCTTCTAAGAGATTATTTATTTTTATCTCATATTCTGAGCATCCGCTTCCCGCTAGAATAAAGGCAAAGTTTGGTTGTAATGCTGCTAAAGCAGGAATCAAATTATCTAACCCTTTTTTGGGATGGAGTCTTGACAGAAATAAAACAATAGGGATATCTAATGGGATGTTTAGTATTTGGTGAAGTTGTTCGCGAGCATCGGGGATTAATTCAGGTACAACTAATCCATGAGGTAAAATGAAGCTTGGTAAATTCCAGTCTAACAAAACAAGTTCTTTTTGCTCTTGTTCAGAAGTAACATGCAGAAATTCTGCATTGTTCAAATTAGCTTTTTCAATTAATTTAAAATAAATTTCTTTTTTTTGTCTGGATTGCTCTAAAGACCACTGACAGAGTTGTCCCAAAGGGCGGTTAATATAAGGAACTTTTTGCTGTCTACAAATGAGCATTGCCACCGTAGCAGGATATGTGAAAATACTATGGACATGAACCAGGTCATACTTTTTAACATTTTGCCAGAGCCAAGTTGTTAGGCTAGCAGAAAAGCAAAATTCTCTGACGGCGTTAATCGCTGGAGAAAATCGATAGAAAAACCTAACAGAAACTCCCTTATATTCACACCACTCATTTAAGGGAACATCTAAAAGCTGATCACCACTATCATTAGTTGTTACTATACTAGAATCTACTCCTATTTGGTGCAAACCTTTAACCATTTCAATAATTGCTTGGCTAGGGCCACCTCTTACAGGGGCAATGGAAGGAATAATATGTAAAATTTTCACCCTACTAACTCATTTTGAGTATTTAATAATTGAGCAAGATTATTCTTAAAGCTCTCAAAACCATAAGCTTCAATCACTTTTTTTCTTAATTGTTCAGGTTGATACATTAATAGATTAGGATAATTTCCTTGTAAAATACTTACTAAAGTATCAGCAATTTCTTTTATATCATCAGGGTTAACTAATGCACCTAATTCACCATTACAGAGGGCACTTATCGCTCCATCTTGATTGCCGCCCATAGTGGGTTTTCCTGATGCCAAAGCCTCTAGAAAGACGATTCCGAATCCTTCCCCTCGACTGGGCATTGCATAAATGTCACATAATTGGAAATATTGGGGTAATTCTTCATCGCTTACGTAGCCCGCAAGAGTAATATATCGCTCAACCTCAAGTTCCTGAACAAGTTTTTCTATTCTGGCTTGATCATCACCTTTGCCTACTAGGACGTAATGGACATTAGGAATTTTGTCGATAATGGCAGGTAATGCTCGTATAATTTCGTCGTAACCTTTAGTTCTCTGCCCTGTTTTGTCCTGAGCTAATCGAGTCACAGTTAAGATAATTGCTTGCTCGCTTCTTAATTTTAGTTGATTAAGTAAATGTTGGGGCTTGGGGGCAATGACGAATTTTTTTGGATCAAAGGTATTTGCTAAGACCTTTACCTTTTCTTCGGCGATTGGTTGTTCTTTCAATAGTCTTTGGCGGGTATAATCACTAACAGCGATAACTAAATTAGCTTTAATTAGAGCGTTAAGCACCGAGACTTTCTGGATATACCAAACGTCAATACCATGAGCAACTACCCAATAGGGAATTCCCAATAAACGAGAGAGTATATAAGCAAGGGGGGAAAGATTAGGATGAGTGACGATAATTAATTTGGGTTTCCTTGATAAGCAGTTTAGGAAAATAGTAGCAGCAAACTTAATTTGTCGCACTAATTTAGGGGTATTACCAAAACAAAAAAAATTATAAGGAAGACTAAATTCACCTCTCTTTGTCGATATGTCTAGTTGTGTAAATACATGTAATTGACAATCATGATTAAACTTCAATAAGGCTTCAAGCAACTGGCGAGAATAAGACTGGACTCCTCCAGGGGAAAGAAACAAACTATGGGCAAGATAAATAATGATTTTTTGCTGAGACATTAGTAGTGTGTATTTCTTATTTAAAAAGGCTAGTTAAATGATTGTCAAGTATAAGGAGCAAAGGGTTTTCTTGTCTGCGGCTTACCCTGTTTGACGCACAAAATCTCGGCCGCCAGAACAGCAGCACGAGAGAGTTTCAAGTAAGTAATGCTAACTTCCAGTTGCATAATAAGTTAGTAACTCTGAACTTGGCGAATAAAGCCATAGTAAGGTCAACCATTTCTACTGAGCGAG
>CAYZWO010000191.1:0-5368 GCA_964482215.1 uncultured bacterium | reverse complement strand
CCAATTGATGTTATTGGTCGCAAAGGTTGACAGTCCGCCCACTAATAAAACCTGAGAAACTGCTAAAGTGGGCCCATAAAAACTACTCACCAGTAACCCCACCGCTGGTAAACTCGCATAACGGGGATGGAGCAAAGACATCGCAGGGGCACTCAAGCTCAATAAACAGAGCAAAATGTGATCACGACGACGTAAGGGCCGATAAACCCGTTGAGCAATACTCGAAAAGATCAAGACCGCACCTGCTGCTAAAACGGCCGAAATCCCTAACCCTGTCCAATTTGTTTCCCGTTGACTTAATCCCAAACCATCCAACACCACAAATTGCCGTTGCTCAATGGGGTGGCCGGCTTTTACAATAACTTCTCCCCGTCGGATAGAAATAATGACTGGCTTGATAGATTGCGCTGCTTGTTCGGCGTAATGCTTAGTTTCTTCCTTATCAATCGTTAAATTGTAATTATCTTTGAGTAAAGCTAATAAAATTTCTTGCGCTACTTCTTGGGCAGGCCCAGATAAAACGTTTTGTAGTTGCGATCGCAGCGTTTCTTCCAACAGCGTTTTGGATATACCAGGCGGAAGCCCTTGAATTAAAATTCGCTCAAATACTTGGTCAATCGTTTGTTGCGTTGTCTGCCACGTTGCATTGTTTAATTGCAGAGCCTTAACAATAACGTCGGGTGATAATTGATCCAAATTCAGCAGAGTTAATTTCTCTAAAACTTGAGCATATCGTTGACGAGCCGTTTTAATTTTTAAAATTAAGTGATTTAACTCAACGGGAGAAAAGGTTTTAATATTGGCTCGTAACCGTTTACTCACTTGTTCTAACTCAGGCGAACTTGCAGTTGAAGGCGGTTGGGATTGCAGTAATTTGAGAATATATTGCCACTCTTCATCAGGGCAACTGCGGAGATACTGCTGTTCCGTTATACTCAGAATTTTAGGATCAATAAAGGGAAAGGGCTGACCAATGGCTCTAAGCTGATTAATTTGGACAAATAAATCACGACGATTTTGCTCTAATTGCTGAGTGAGAGTGGCATCCCGTTTGAGCCGAGGAACAATGCCTGCGCGAATTTCTTTCCGTTTTTCTTCCGTTGTTTTTTCATCAACAAATTGGGCATCTTTGGGAGCGGTAATGGTATTGGTAGAGAGGCTTCCCACCGCCAGTTGGGGTTGATTATAAAAACGATAACCGATGACTCCCGTTAAGGAAATCACCGCTATGCCAAACATGACCGGAGAATGAATGTTGCGGATACGACGAGAACAGCAAATTTTGTGCAAAATACTGGGGCAATGGGCCGTTTTCTGGGGAGACAAGAAAGGCAAAGATAGCGGTTCTTTTGTCCATTGTTCTTGAGAATTACGCCACCAGTCCTGTAGGGATTGATTGAAATTCTGAAACGGTTTCATCGGAGGATGGGGGTAAGCGTATTTAAAAAACCGATCACATGATTCATAGAGAAAGGGTGATTAAAAATCAGAATTAAGTTTTATTTTGTCTCTAAAGGAGTCATTTGACAAAAAAATTTAATAATTGAGCTAATCCATTGGTGCAGGCTTGACACGACCTGAGATTTTTATGTTGCTTTCGTTACACCAAGACACTCATCACACTTCCTCAATTACTCTAACAAGTCTTATGGAAATTTTCCAAGCGTGTTTGTTCATCTCTTCATGGTTCTTAAAACAGGAATCTTCATCCGTTTTTAAGCAAATTTTCTAATTTACAAATTCGGATTCAGGGTAAATACTCAGATTGGGAAATAAGGGGAATACTGAGACGACGTTGGATTACGCGGGGAGAGGCCAAAACAGTGATCGAAGAACTAGGGAGTTGGGTCAAACTGCCCGACCATTGTTGCCAAAAGGAATGACAAATTTCCGAGAGGGGATATTGGGTAAATGCGGTTTCAATGGATAATTGCCAAGCCAGAGGGATTCCCGTTAAACCGTGATAGGCTCCAGCTAAGGCTCCAGTAAACGGTAAAACGAGAGGATTGGGGCATTGATTGGCCCGCTTCAGGGTTAAAACCAGATGGGTTGGCGTATCCAGAAAGCAATAGAGAGAAAGCCAGATCGCTGACGACAAAGCGGAATTACCCAAAGATTGAATGACTTCATTTAAACAAAGGCGTTGTTGAATGGCCTGTTTGATGGTGAGTAGGGAACTTTCTAAATAGGAGTCTTGAACTTGGGCTAGAAAATCTAGGTCAGGATGAAATCGTTCCCGTAATACGGAGGTCAAAATTTGGCTCCAGGTTTGTAATGCCAAAGCATCTTCATGGGTTAAGTAACCCTTATCAGTTAAGCATTGTAACAAGCTTTGTAGGGCAGTCGGATAATCATGCCAAAAGAGGACGATAGGAATCAAACGAAGGAACCCAGAAGCGTTATCAGGGTTTTTACGGGCGATCGCGTCCCATTGTTCAAGGGAAAAGTCCCCTGTCTGTGCCAACACTTGAGTAGTTTCCAGTAAGCAATTAAAGTTTCGTGGGGGAGAGCTAGGGGAATCTTGAGTATTTAAACTCAGTAAACTTCCATAGAGGCTGCCCTGAAGTCGATTAAATAACGATAAATTCATGAATTTTGATGAAGCTAAATTTCGGAATGGCTAGGCATTCAAGGGATTGATGATCGCGCTAGAAAATCAGGGAGACCTCCGTGATCCGTAGGTGAAAAAATCATACCCGTATTTACACGGAATCTGTCGGAAGATAGTTTCTAGATTCAGTGGTTCTGCTCAGGGTATGGCCTCCTTAATAACGGTAGGCTTTAACTACAAAAGTTTAGAGCAGGAAGAACAAGTGTATGAATAACTATGATTCTAAGGCTTATGAAAATACCTTTAAAGATGCTCGTTTTTGGGATGGCCTCAGAACCGAGTCGCCTCTTGATAATCGTAAACTCTGGATGGAATGTCGTTGCTTAACCGATGCTTTTTATGATGAATTGGTGATCCGCGGTTATTTGATCCCTTTTCCTAAGTCTTCTGACCGCCCTTTCTTGTAAGTTCTTTAAGATAAAGCGCGATCGCTGATAGGAGACAAACCGTGTAGCATATCAGAAAGCCAAGCGTTAACACAGCGCATTCAAGAAATTAGCCATCGGCAAGGGTTAATTCAGAGGTTAATGATTTATGCTCCTGCAACGGTTCAACTTCTTCCTTCGACCCAGTGGAAAAATTGAAGTTTCAAGAGGATTTCGTGCCCTTTTATCCTTAGGAATACCGATCGCGGTCGGTCATCTCATTCAGCAACCAGAAGTGGGGTTAGCGGTTGGTTCTTTTGCCCAACTTTTGATTTTGGCAGACGTGGGTGGTCTCTACGAAACTCGTGCTAAATCGTTAATTTGGGCAACCTTGGGAATGGCACTGGCAACGCTCCTCGGTAGTGTGGTGAGTGGATCGCTAGTTTTGACGGTTATCGTCGTCTTTGTGGGGTTATTTGCAACAGGTTATTTAACGGTTTATGGCGAAAATGGGGCAATGGCGGGGTTGGTTATTGCCTTAGCCTTATTAATTGCCGTTACCTTGCCACCTGTTCAAGGCAGTGAATTATTTCATCGGGCTTTTTTGGCCATATTAGGTGGAAGTTGGTCGATCTTTTTGGCTTTGTGGATCTGGCCCTTTCGACCGAATCAACCTTTATTAAAAATTGTGGCGAAAACATTTCAAGGTATCGCCCAATATCTCCGTCATTCCTATTCATTAACGGCTCAGGCTGATTTTTCCAATAGCATTACTCAGCCGCGTCAGTTTTTATTGCAAGCGCGTCAAGTTTTGATTGATACTCGCATTGGTCATTGGGGGCGGAATGAGTTACGGGAGTTATTAATTGTCTTAATTGAAGACTGCGATCGCATCCTCACGATTTTGGTTTCGATCCAAGAAGTGATCGCTATGCATCCTTTGCCCCAACTCACCACCGTCAACATTCTTTTTGAAGACTGCCTAGAACAAGTGGCCACCATTTTGGAGGATATTGGGCAGTTAATTTTAGGAAAAGGTCAATCTCCCAATTGCGATCGCTTCAAGTTACTGCTCACCGCCATCGAACAACAACTGACTTTACAGCGCAAAACCCTTGAAACCGATCTTGACAACTATGCCAGCTATGCAGCTGTTCAGCAGATCAAAATTTGGTTACAAAAATTACAACAACAACTCCAACTAGCCAGCCAAACCGCTCAACAACTCCACGACCGCAATCAATGGCAAACTCAGCCGAAATCCCGTAATATCTCGGAGGAATTGTGGACGGATTCCCCTAAAAATTGGTGGGAACCCCTGCGAGAAAACTTTAACCTAGAATCTCCCCTCTTTCGTCATGGCCTACGTTTAGGGTTAGGAACTGCCATTGGAGTTTTGATTTATACGTTTGCCGATATTCCGCATGGGTTGTGGATTTGTTTAACGGTGCTGATTGTTCTTAAACCTGATTTTAGCCTGACATTTCAACGGTTTTTCTTTCGGATTGCAGGTACGTTATTAGGATTAGTCGCTGTTTCTTGGATACTTGTAACCATTCACAATACCCAATTGCTGACAGGATTAGCCGTAATTTCTATCGCGATCGCCTTAACCTTAGTCCGATTTCACTATAGTTTGGCAGTGTTTTTCATCACCATTTTTGCAGTGCTCTTAAGTCAGGTAGAATCAGGCTCTTCCCATATCAATTTTGTGACAGCGCGATTAATTGGAACCTTACTCGGAGCCGCGATCGCCTTTGTTTTATCCTTTAGTTTTTTACGAATGAAGGAAGAATGGCGTTTTTCTAATGCAGTCGTCAAGGCCATTGAAGAATTAAACCATTACTTTCAAGCGGTGATGTTGGTTTATTTAGGGACGACGATTTATCAACCGATTAAATTACAGCAAACCCGTTACAAAACCCGCATGGCCAATACCACCATGCAGACGGCACTCCAGCGATTACTTGAAGATCCCAGCACGCCTTTTGCTCTGATGGAACCCGCGATTTCTCTTGCTAACTATATCCCCCAATTAGGCCGAGGCATTACTGTTTTGTTAACCCGTTTAGAACAGCACAATGGCAGTCAACCCCATCCCAAGTTAGCCCAATTAATTGAACAGGTTACTCAAACCTTCCAGCAATTTAGCCAGTCTCTCCAAGAAAATACCTCACCGCCACCTTTACCCAATTTTGACAACACCTTACAAGCGATCGCGGACAATCTTCAGCAACTCCAAGAGCAACGCTTAATGGAAATCGCCAATCATCAGGAGGGAACCACGACCCAGCAATATTTACGGGATTATAATATCGTCACCCAAGAGTTACAGGAATTAGTTTGCCGTTTAGAAATCCTGCACAAAGGCATCTCTCGCTTTGAGACGGCT
>CAYZWO010000190.1:0-5520 GCA_964482215.1 uncultured bacterium | reverse complement strand
ACTACCACGCTCTTCTTACCCACTTCCTGATCGCTTTTTCGATCTACTGAGACTGCTTTGTAGGCGAGTTACACGGTCATAAGACTGAGCATTTTTCCAAACGAACCAACCAATCAGGGCTAACCAGGCTCCACTAAAATCCTGAAATGTTAACATGAGCAGCAATCCTAACCCTACGCCAACAATACCAAGGGCTTTTCCGCTTCGTGCTGCCCAACGAATTCCCGCCAAGCGATCGCCGGTGACTTGCCAAATAATGGATTTTAAAACCTGCCCGCCATCTAACGGTAAGCCAGGAATTAAGTTAAATGTTCCTAAAAATAAATTAATATTGCCTAAATCGTCTGTAATATAGCCCCAAAGCGGAGATTGAGTCCATAAGCTCCCTAAAATAAAAAAGAATCCCGCTAAACCAAAACTTACTAATGGCCCTGCGATCGCGATCTCTAAAGAACCCAGAGGAGTATAGGCTTCCCTTTCAATGGATGCCACACCGCCAAAGAGAAATAGCGTGATGGAATTAACCTTAATACCTTGAGTACGGGCGACCAGGCTATGACCCAATTCATGGAGCAATACCGAACCAAACAGCAATAACGCCAGAACTAATCCTAGCAGTCCACCTAACCAGGGCTGATCGCCGAGCAGAATTTCTTCGTTAATTTGATTAGCGTTGACTAGAGAGACTAAGCCCAGAATTAAAAACCAGGAAGAATCAAGATAAAACGGAATACCAAAAATTGAACCCAGTTGCCGTTGTTGTCCCATGAAACCTCCTGATAGCGAATGATCAAGACAGTTGGAAGATGAAAGTCATTAAATCTCCCTTCCCTAAGGAGACGCGATCGCCGGCCCGTAACCGATGACGATTGCCTTTGACTAAGGGAGAGTGATTAATATAAGTACCATTAGAACTGCCCACATCTTCAATATAATAGGCATCCCCTTCTACTCGAATATCCGCATGGACACGGGAAACAATATCCGAGTCAGGAAACCCAGAAACGTCAATATCTGGCGGAATTTGCTCATTCGGTTTGCCAATGTGAATAACGCCTAACCCTTGGGGAAAATCAATCTTTGTCTGGGTTTGTACATGGAAAAAGCTGGCGGATTGAACTTGCAGTTGAGTGGCGGCCGGACTAGGGGGCTTAGCAGTGGCTACAGTTGGGGCGGGGGGATTGGGGACAGATGCCGTTATCGCAGGCGCAATAGGTTCAGTTGGTTCTGGTTCACTAGCAACGGGACTAGCCGCAGGAACACTGATTGGTAAGGGAGAAGCTAAATTAGCCCCACAACTTCCACAAAAAGTTGCATCGCTTTGTACCTGAACACCGCAATTCGGACAATTGATGAGTTGGGGTAAATCGGTATAACAGGCTTCGCACTGGGTCGCCCCGTCAGGATTAGTATGATTACAGTTAGGACAAATCAACATACGTGAGTTTGCTTTTCGTAAAATTCCGCATACTTACCATCATTACTCAAAATCTCAGTTGTGATCAACGTTTTACGGCGTTAGGGTTTACGAATCGTAACTCATTGGTTCTATAAAATGCGCGATCGCCGTTTTTCCTAACTAAAACTGTCGTAAAAATCGTAGATCGCTAGTATAAAGCCGACGAATATCATCAATTTGGTGTAACACCATTGCAAAACGTTCCACACCAAAACCTGCGGCAAAACCTGTATAAACTTCAGGATCATAGCCAACGGCTTTCATCACATTGGGATCAACCATGCCGCATCCCATCACCTCTAACCATTTACCTTTCCATTGCACATCCACCTCAGCAGAAGGTTCTGTAAAGGGGAAATAGCTGGCGCGAAAACGGACGGGTAATTCTTCTCCAAACATCTGTTTGACAAATTCCTTAATCGTTCCCTTCAGATCGGTAAAGGTTAAGCCCTTATCAATAGCCAATAATTCTACCTGATGGAAAACGGCTGAATGGGTTGCATCGACCGTATCCCGACGATAAACCCGACCAGGGGCAACAATGCGAATGGGCGGTTCGTGGGTTTCCATATAACGGATTTGGACAGGGGAAGTGTGGGTTCGCAATAATCGTCCATCACCGAGGAAGAAGTATCTTGCATATCACGGGCAGGGTGATCGGCAGGAATATTTAACGCCTCGAAGTTGTAATAATCGGTTTCGACTTGGGGCCCTGTGGCGACGGTATAACCCAACCCAACAAAAATATCTAAAACTTTATCGACCGTACTATTAAGGGGATGAACACGGCCTAAGGGACGATAAACCCCAAACATGGTGACATCCAAGGTTTCGGCGGCTAATTGGGCTTGAATGGCTTCATTCTGTAGGCTTTGTTTGCGCTCATCTAATTGGCTTTGGACGGCTTCTTTAACGTCGTTGGCGATCGCGCCGATAACGGGTCTTTCTTCTGCACTTAACTTGCCCATTGCCCGTAGAATTTGGGATAACTGCCCTTTTTTACCCAGATAATGAATGCGTAACTGTTCTACGTCATCGAGATTGGTTGTAGCGGCGATCGCTGATAAAGCCTCTTGTTGTAGCGTTTTTAGATCCGTCTCTAACTGGGTAGTCATAATGTAGCAATAGTCAGGAAGTTAAAGTGAAGGGATAATGGAACCCCTTACTGATCTTTAGTTTACCGAACTCCCGCCATTCGACAAAACCGATAACATTTATACGTGATAAGTAAGACTAATATACTAAGGCTTAACCTATTGGGTGGTGGGTGTTTTGGTCAAGATAACGTAGACGAAGCATCAATACATTTGTCCCCTACTCTCAGAATGGGCTTTGAGTTTATCCATCCATTAGTGAAACAATGCTTTATACGGCAATGGCCAATATCATGCTCCGAAAACTTGCATAAAACTTCTCAAACATGTTCTAACAAGTTTCAATACTCAGTATTTATGTAAAATGAGAGGGCAAATTTTAATGTTAATTAATACTTAAATTAGCGTAAAAGTTGACTAATAATTAACACATTAGCATCATTAAAAATGACGGGGACGAATTCCATAGTAGCGATAGCGCAAATAATCCTGCAAAATCTGTTGATGATCAAAACATAGGACTTTCGGTAAATCCCAAAGTTCAAATAGTCCGACTTTTTTGGCATCATCTGCTGCGTGGGGCGTTCCTTCGGCAATACCGATAAAAACAATACTTAAAGTGTGTTGACGCGGATCACGAGACGGATCGGAATAAACATAAAACTGTTCAATTAATTCCACATCTAAGCTCGTTTCTTCTTTGGCTTCGCGTATCGCAGCTGTTTCAACCGTTTCTCCGTAATCAACAAATCCACCAGGTATTGCCCAACCGTAGGGAGGATTTTTGCGTTCAATTAAAATAATCGGTCGCTTCGGTTCATTGACCATTTCAATAATAATATCGACCGTTGGAGTGGGATTACGAAATGTCATAAAATTGAACGGATTAGGATTATTTTGAAATTTATTTTTTCTAGCCTTAAGTCTAGCAGCTTATGGGAGAATAGTTTTGAGCTTTACGATTAACCTAACGCATAATGGAAGAAATGCCTAAAATCGTCACTATTCTAGGAGCAGGTCGGTGGGGTTCGGCTTTAGCAGAATTGGCAAAACGAAATCATTATTTAGTTCGTTTGTGGTCACGTCATAGTCAAGCTTCATTAGCAGAAATCTTGCAAGATACGGATGTGGTTTTATCGGCTGTTTCAATGAGTGGTGTACCGGAAACCATTGCAAGGCTTAAGCATTTAAATTTACCTGAAAAAACGATTTTAGTAACCGCAACAAAAGGGCTAGATCCAATCACCATGCAAACTCCTTCTCAACTTTGGAAAACAGCCTTTCCTTATTTTCCTTTAGTTGTTTTATCTGGCCCCAATTTATCAAAAGAAATTGCAATGGGACTACCTGCGGCCACAGCCGTTGCGAGCCGGAATCGTTTAGCGGTTGAACAAATACAAACCATTTTTTCTTCAGATGCGTTTCGGGTTTATATTAACCATGATCCCTTGGGAACAGAACTGGGTGGAACGCTGAAAAATGTAATGGCGATCGCCGCTGGGGTTTGTGATGGATTGGAATTAGGAACCAATGCTAAATCAGCCTTATTAACTAGAGCTTTGCCCGAAATGATTCGTGTCGGATTGGCATTAGGGGCGCAGCCTGAAACTTTTTTTGGACTCTCAGGATTAGGAGATTTATTAGCAACCTGTAGTAGTCCTTTATCTCGCAATTATCAGGTGGGTTATAAATTAGCTAATGGACAAAATTTAGATGAGATCCTAACAGAAAGTGAAGGGTATCCTGAAGGGGTAAATACCACCGAAGTTCTAGTAAAACTCGCTGAAATAAAACAGATTTCTGTCCCCATTACCCAACAAGTTTATGCCTTACTCAAAGGTAAAATAACGGCAAAAGATGCGGTTAAAAATTTGATGGAACGGGATTTAACGTCTGAATTTGCGAATTTATTTGTTTAAGTTCTATTGTGCTGAATGGTTATCTAAAAACGATAGCCAAAAATTTAACGCAGATTGTTCTTTGCCATCAAAATCTGTAATCCAATCGGTAAAGCCATTTAAAATTAATTGAACCCCAACCGCCAAAATAAATAATCCCAATAAGCGGCTAATAGCTGTGATCCCCGTTTCGCCAAAAACATCTAAAAACCAACTCGATAACCGCAAACAGAGATAACTTAAAAACCCAATCATGGCGATCGCGACAATGGCTGCGCCGTAATTTATCCCCGTTTCTATTGTCCAATCCTGTCCTGCTTGGGCCGCCAAACTCAAGGTAACAGCGATCGCGCCCGGCCCTGCAATTAAGGGAATAGTCATGGGAATAAAGGCGATATTGGCGTGTTCTTTTACTTCTGAAATAGCAATATCTTTGTCTTCTTCTGAAATATGGGTTCCTTCTTTTAATGCCTGCCAACCTGCTTCAAAGATAACCGTTCCCCCCGCAATTTTGACAACCGCAATCGAAATCCCAAAAAAGTTTAAAATGCTTCCCCCAATAAATAGAAAAATCACCAATACTAAAATGGTATAAAGTCCAACTTTACTTGCAAATTGTTGACGAAGTTCAGGAGGCGCATTAGCCGATAAAACAATAAATAGAGGAACGGCTCCCAAGGGATCAGCAACCGGAAACAGGGACGCAAAACCACCAATAGTATATTGAAGAAAATCTAAAAACATATATTCTACTTTTCTGTTCGTTAAGTTGACCGACTTATCCAGAATACTATTGCTTTTTCCCCTAAGAATCAAAAAGCTTACGGTATAAGCAGTCAACAGATTGTTAGTTACCAACAAAGTTACCAGTAACCGAGCCAATAGCCTAATCGATAACTTTTTAGATTTCCAATCGGTTTTTGACGACTTTCAATCATTGCCGTCATGTTTAACATAGTCAGCTTTTTGAACGGAGAGGGGGGGATTCGAACCCCCGGTAAACTTACGCCTACACAGCATTTCCAGTGCTGCGCCTTAAACCACTCGGCCACCTCTCCTGGTGGGTCAC
>CAYZWO010000189.1:0-5530 GCA_964482215.1 uncultured bacterium | reverse complement strand
TTACAAGTCAGCCACAAGTTAGTTTGATTGTAAAAGTTAGTCACAAGTTAGTTTTACCGTAAAAAGCCAGAAAGAAGTCAGTTACAAGTCAGCCACAAGTTAGTCATAAGTCAGAATAATCTCAGGCATTAAGTCAGGTAGCCATATTGTTTGATAAAGATAGACAATAATTTTTAGCTGGTTTACATTTAATTGCCTAAAAATAGGTTTTTAATACAACGTAAACGAATTCTTGAAATTTATTGTTGTACATAAAAAAGAGAAAAACTTGTATTTAATTTATGAATAAAAAGTTAACTCTTTCTTTATGAATTAAAATTATGCCAAGAGAATTTTATGAATTTGTATCTCAATCTAGCATCTTTTCTTCCTGTGACAGTTCTTTTAATCCTTAGTGCTTTCGGGATCATTATGGGAGATTATTTTGCCAAATATTGGTCAGAAACTAAGGAAAATATCTATTTTATTTCTTCATTTGGCGGTTACTTTATGGCTGCAATCTTTTATATTCCAACCTTATTACGTGAGCAGCTAATTAGTGCCGCTATTCTTTGTAGCTTTTTGGAAGCTTTCGGTTGTTTAGTCATTGGCTTCATCATTTTTAAAGAAAAATTTAGTGCGATGGAATTTGCTGGCATCTTTTTTGGTATCCTTTCATTAATTTTATTTACTGCTTCTAATAAAACCTGAAACATTAATTTAATATTATTTTTTGCTAGCCAAGAATACTGTTTATAACTTATATTCTATTAAGAATTATTTGTGTCAATTTCTAAATTCTGAAGATAAAATGTCAAAAATTGCTGTTTCGATTTCCTTAACTGCAAAACCCAAAATTTATCTTAGATAAAATAAAAATATTGGATTTTTTCCTTGATTTGCTTAAGGATGAGGCAAGAGTCAAAACTAAACGACTATTGTAAGCTTCGTTCTATTAATAATTCTTTCTTTGAATAATTGGGTATTAAAATTGAGAAATGGTTGTAAGCTGGTGTGATTTCATATTCATTCCTACGATACAGTGATTCCGTCAATTTTAAAAACCGCGATTATTAAAAATCCTTTAACGGTTTCATCGACTCAGATGGTAATGGAAGCCATTATTGAGATGAACAATTGCCGATCGCGCGATCGCTGTCAGAAAAAGATTGACGATCAACTAGCGGAACTTTGGGCAGAGGCTCGTTCTGGCTGTGTAGTGGTTCTAGACAAACATCAAGTGGTGGGAATTTTCACCGAAAAAGATATTTTAAGTCTGTGTGCAAAATCGCAACCTCTAAACCAAATTGTGTTGCGAGATGTGATTGCTTCTCCCCTCATTAGTTTACGCGAGTCTGAAGTGACCGATTTGGCGATCGCCCAAGATTTATTACACCGACACCAACAGCGTTATTTACCAATTATCGATGAAAACAATGGGTTAGTTGGTTTATTGACCCGTGATATTTTAGATTATCTTGCCCAAAACCATACTGAAGCAAAATATCGACAACAGATAGCCGAACTTAGGATTTGGCGCGATCGCTACGAATTAGCCGAAAAGGCTAGTAGTCAAATTATTTATGAATATAATATCGCAAAAGATATTACGGTCTGGGGAAGCAATTTTCAAAAAATTTTAGGCTATGCTCCCAAATCTGCGCCCATATCCTTACAAGATTGGATCAATTTAATTCATCCAGAAGATAAAAAGCGATTTCAAGATTTTATGGCTCAAATTGACCATATTTCCCTCATTGAAGAAGACTGCCTATTTCACGTTGAATATCGAATTCGACATCAAGCGGGCCATTATTTGTGGATTGAAGACCGTAACCAACTCCTAAAAAATACCCAAGGTGAAATTATTCAATTTATGGGGACAATTACCGATATTACGGAGAGAAAACGCAAAGAGCAGGAACTCAGTGAAAGTGAAAGTCGTTTTCGACAATTAGCAGAAAATATTCGTCAAGTCTTTTATCTCACCGAGCTTCAAACTAATCAAATTCTCTATCTTAATCCCAGTTACGAAACCATTTGGGGACGTTCCTGCCAAAGCTTGTATGATGCCCCCCAATCCTATATGGATAATGTTTATTTCGAAGATCGTCCCGTTGTATTTCAAGCCTATGAACAGCAACGATTGGGCAATGCCACAGAAGCAGAATATCGAATTGTCCGTCCTGACGGCTCTCTCCGTTGGATTTTAGACCGTACTTTTTTAGTCAAAGACGAGATGGGTCAAGTAACGAGGGTCTGTGGGATTGCAGAGGATATTACGGAACGCAAACAAGTTGAACAGGAACTTTATCAAACGAGTGAACGATTGCGGACGGCTCAACGGATTGCCCATTTAGGCCACTGGGAATTAAATTTGGTCAACGATACGGCTTATTGGTCGGATGAGGTTTTAAACATTTTTGGCATGGAACCCCAGCAACGTATTTTTTCCTATGCGGATTTTCTCAATGCGGTGCATCCCGATGATCGAGAACAGGTAGATCATGCCTATCGCCGACACCTCCGCGATCGCGTTCCTTATAAAATTCCCCATCGCATTTTATTCCCCGATGGCAGTATTAAGCATGTCCAAGAACAATGTGAAACCCAATATGCAGAAGATGGAACGCCCCTGATCTCAAAATGAACCATGTTCGACATTACGGAACTCAAACAAGCGGAATTGGCTCTAGAGCATCTCAATGCGGAACTGGAAGAACGGGTTATTCAACGAACGGCTGAACTGCAAGCCCAAGAAACCCGCTATCGTGCCTTGATGGATGGGGCAGGGGATGCCATTTTATTAATCGATGTGCAAGGGTATATTTTAGAAGCAAACTATAAAGCAGAAGAATTACTGGGTTATACACGCCACGAACTGACCTTTATGCACTTTTCCCAACTCCAACCGCCAGAAAATCTTCCAAAAATGCTGGAAGTTTTTGAGGGATTAGTTAATCGTCAATATTCGCAGCTTTTAGACGTTAATTTACGTTGTCAGAATGGAGAAACCATTCCCTTTGATGTGAGTGTTTCGGTGTTAGAAATTAACGGCGAAACGGTTATACAGGGAATTCTTCGGGATATTCGAGAGCGTCAACAAGCAGAAAGAGCTTTACGATTGAGTGAAAATCGTTTTCGTCGGGTATTTGACTCCAATGTAGTGGGCATGATGTTTACCAACTTTGAGGGAGAAATTACCGATGCCAATGATCGTTTTCTCTCAATGATTGGTTATACCAAAGAGGAACTGAATGCAGGACTCATTAACTGGGTAAAGATTACCCCGCAAGAACATCGGCAGAAAGACCTCGACGCGATCGCGCACCTGAAACAATACGATTCCATTGCGCCTTGGGAAAAAGTTTATTTGCATAAAGATGGACATCCAGTTTCTGTGTTGATTGGGGTCGCCATGCTCTCGATGATTGAGCAAACCTCGGTTTGTGTTGTTGTTGATATTAGCGATCGCAAAGAAGCCGAAGCCAAACTTCAAAAAACGAATCAAGACTTAATTCGAGCGACTCGTCTCAAGGATGAATTTTTGGCCAATATGAGCCATGAACTTCGGACTCCCTTAAATGCCATTTTAGGGATGACGGAGGGGTTACAAGAACGGATTTTTGGAGAAATTAACCCCAAACAAAGCCATGCGTTAAGTACAGTCGAGAATAGTGCCAACCACTTACTTTCTCTCATCAATGACATTCTTGATGTGGCCAAAATTGAATCAGGACAAATTGAGTTAACCTATTCTTCTGTCGCGATCGCGCCGCTTTGTGCCTCCAGTCTCGCCTTTATTAAACAACCATCTTTAAAAAAACAGCTGCAACTCATCACCCAAATTCCTCCGCTTTTACCCAATCTTTGGATTGATGAACGACGAATTCGACAAGTATTAATTAATTTACTCAATAATGCCGTTAAATTTACCCCAGAAGGCGGCACAATTACCTTAACCGTCTCTCCTATTACCGATAATCAACAGAGCTTCCTGCGAATTGCTATTACCGACACAGGCATTGGCGTTGCACCGGAAAATATCGACCGTTTATTTCAACCATTTGTGCAAATCGATAGTGCCCTAAACCGCCAATATGCAGGAACGGGCTTAGGACTAGCATTAGTGAAACAGATCATTGAATTACATGGCGGAAAAGTTGGCTTAACCAGTGAATTAGGGCGAGGGAGCTGTTTTACGCTGGATTTACCCTGTGATGCCTTCAATGATTCCCACGGCCATCAAGATAATTTGCAAGAAATACAGCAGATTCAGACCGATGTTGCGTTAAGTCAAAACCAAGAGCCAGCGTCTCAAGCTTCCTTGATCTTGTTAGTGGAAGATAATCAAGCCAACGTTATTACCATCAGTAGCTATCTCCAAGCGAAAGGGTATCGTTTTATCTGTGCCCATAATGGTAAAGAAGCCATTGCTCTCGCCCAGTCTGAATTGCCCCATTTGATTTTGATGGATATTCAAATGCCTGAAATGGACGGTTTAGAAGCGATACAGCACATTCGTCAAATTCCAACGTTACAAACTATTCCTATTATTGCTCTCACAGCTTTAGCAATGGACGGCGATCGCGAGCGTTGTCTAGCAGCCGGAGCCAATGAATACATGAGTAAACCTGTGAAGCTGAGGGAACTCTCTCTTCGCATCAATCAATTATTGACTAACTCAAAGATGTCTCGCTGATCTATAATACTCTCCGAAAACTTTTGTTAGATCTAGAAGAAATACGATTTTCTCTTGTCCCTTAAACTTAAATCGCTAAAGGTTCAGTAGAGGGTAGTGATTTAGTAGTAGTGGTGGTGGCTTAAGCCTTTGCTAATCGGGCATTGTAGTCATGTATAAAGTACCAAATTGCCCCAATATGATTCTCCACATTTTTAGAAAAAGATAAACTTTCTCTAACTAATCGAGAAATTCGTTGTCGCAAAGTATTATTGAATCTTTCAATATGATTAGTTTGACCGCTCTCTTTGCCGACAGCTCGATGACGTTTACTAGGAATAACTTTCTCATAGGAAACCCAAAAGTCGGTATAAACAACGGCACATTGTCGATAAACAGCAGGCAGATTTTCCCATAATTTCTTCGCTGATTGACGGCTCCTATCACCGATATAACAGCCCACAATTTCTCTTGTTTTTCTATCTATTGCTAACCAAATATAAAACTTATTGGTCTTGGAGAAAACAAAAGACCACAGTTTGTCACATTCGATAATTAATTGTCCTCGTGCCTTTTTGGAAATACTTGCCTGACGAGGAACCTTGCTGAATTTATGATTGACATAATTTTGTAACCATGACCAACTAACGCCCGTTGCTCTTACTATTCCTCGTAGAGAAATCCGTTCTAACAACAGCTTATCAATGAGTTGTTTGGTCTCGTCTGAAACCTTCTTTTGACTAAGATTAAGAACAAACTGACGACCACATTCTTTACATTGGCATTGTGGCTTACCATTATGAGTAGAACCATTCTTGATAGTCTGAAGAGAACCACAACGAGGACACACCTGTTTAAAATTTATTTTTG
>CAYZWO010000188.1:0-5540 GCA_964482215.1 uncultured bacterium | reverse complement strand
TTGGCTAATTGACGAGGCGTGGAAATAAAGCGATCGCCTGACACCATCGGTTGTTGCGGAATACGAATAACTTCTTCGGCTCCATCAAATTTTTGGGTTTTAGGGTTATAGTGTTGAACGCGGATCAATTCACTCGGACAGGGCAAAGCACCAGGGCATTGCTTGGGAATATCTTGAGGAGATTTAGGAGGAGCTTCACCGAGAATTTTTACTAACGCCACAGAACGTCCCGTTACCATTAAAGGCATTTGCTCAATTCTTAGCGTTGGGGTAGCTTCAGCATTTTCCATAACCTGAGCTTTGGGAAACCCGATGACGACATCATCATCTGTTCTGGCTCCGGCTAAGGCTTGGAGTGGCCCCACCTGTAAACGGCCATTCAAGCGACGGGGTAATACATTGCCCTGTTTTTCACTGGCGATCGCGGCTTCGTCAAAGCGGATGCCGGTCGTGACTAATTGCAAATATCGCTTTAATTCAGGGGAATCTTGCCAGGCTAAACGTATTTTTTTACCGATTAAATCTTGATAGGCGGGAGGAGCTTGATAAATTTCTAGCCAGGCCCAATCCTTTTCTTTCTCTTTTTGGTACTCTGCACTACTCGGTAAAATTAGACGGCCAACCCAGTCGGCGATCGCGTGGTAATTTTGAGGATCTAGGGTTTGTTTGACAGGATAGTAACTCAGTTGATTCGTGGGTAATTGGCGAGTCACATCATAATCCGATTTAATACTCACGGACGGTTGCGGCGTAAAGAGGATGGCGAATAATGCCACTACAACCGCTAGGATGACTAACCCGAAAATGCCCCATCGGCCCTTTTTATTCACTATCCCAAGCCTCGTTATGATGCAATAATTTGAATTGAGCCATCATTTTAACTCTAGTTACGGAATAGGACAGCCTGGCTCCGTTCCCTTTATCCGCTGAGAACCGATAGCCGTTGGATCATATGCAACGAGCATGACTTTTCCTTGTTGATTGAAGACCCATCCTTGAGCAGGGTTAATCGTTTGCACTGAGGATTGAGATTTGGGGATTGAAGACTGGGTAGAATTACTATTGCGAGTAGTGGTAGGTTCAACTAAGCTAACCTGAGTCGCTGGACTCGTTAAATCTTCATAAACCGTCGGGGCTAAGCCACCTTGACCCGCGCGTGTTAATTGACTCGCTGTACCGCGTTTACAGGCATTTTGCGCCACTAGGGTATTGGGATCAACCACATCTTCGGGTAATGTTATTGTTCCTTGATTAGGGTCAATAGTGTTATTGATTAAAACTCTTCCTGGCGCGCCATATTCAGAACTGGCATCAATATCATTGCTTTTATTGTTCGGGATCGCTTTTCCTTCAGCCGTCCCAAAAATGCCTTGGGAATTAATGAAAATATTTCCCCCAGTTCCTTTTTCTGCCTTAGCAATAATGTCACTACCATTGGGGCCTGTCGGAAGCAAAACCGCCAACAAAGGACTATTAATCGTGATATTACCACCATTGGCTCCTCCCGTTGCCTGGGCAGAAATTAGGCTTTCATTCTGCATTTTTAGTAAATTGGATAATTGCAGATTAATATTAGCTCCATTGACCCCAGTTTCGGCAGTTTCAGCCGTTAAGAAGCCTCGATCAAGCAATAAATTATTAGCAATAATCGTTAAATTGCCTGCTTGTCCTTTTGTACTGCTCACCGTTGCTTTTGCCTGATCAGAAACACTGATTTCTCTTGTTTCTATGGTTAAATTTCCTGCTTTACCTATCCCGTCAGCTTGTACAGAGATCTCGCCTTGATCGTTTAAGGTGACTGAATTTCTTGCGCGGATGGAAATATTGCCTGCTTGGCCATTGTTAGTAGAAGCAATAATGCTACTTTTGTTGCCCGTAACCATCAGCGTGTCAGTATCAATATTTAAATTACCCGCCTGACTGAGGGGATTGCTCACTGTTACTTGTGCGCCGTCAGAGACATTAAGATTTCCTGTTTTTATGGTTAAACTTCCCGCGGGTCTGAGTCCATCTGCAGTTGCAGATAAGGTACTATCAGTCCCCATCAAATTGACAGCTTGTGCGGCATTGATAATTAGATTGCCTGCTTTTCCTGATCCATCTTCATAGGAGGCAACGGTGATTACTCCGCCATTTTGAATCGTTAATATTCCTGTATTGATAGTTATATTCCCTGCATTACCCACACCCGAAGTATTGGAAGTAATGTTCGTGCCAGTACCACTAACTAAAACGGAATTAGACGCATTGATCGTGATGTTGCCACCATCTCCTGTCGCAACAGCATCACTAATATCATTACTATTTGCAAAGCCTAGCGATTCAACGGTAATGACTCCCCGATCTTTTATAATTAAATTTTGAGTTGTGATACTGATATTTCCACCTTTTCCTGCTAAAACAGCACCTCCAGTTAGTGCGCTATAAATACCATCAGTACCTACTCCTTTTATTTCAACAGAATCTAAGGCCTGAACAACGAGCTGCCCTCCATTCCCTCCACCAGCACTAATAATTGATATTTGGGCCCCATCTCTGACAAGCAATTTTTGAGTATTAATCATAATATCACCACCATTTCCATTTCCGTAGGTAATGGTCGATATACTAGGATTTTTAATGATCCCATAGGGGGGATTGCCGACAACTTCTAGCGTGTCTTTGGCTGTAATTGTGATATTTCTCCCTGCTTGTTCTCCAAAGGTTTCAGCCGCTAAACTTGATCCATCAATGATCCGAACACTATGGCCTGTTACCTGAATACTCCCTCCGCGATCGCCCGTGGTGTAAACTCGACTTCCTTGAGCGAGGGATACATCTGCTAAAGCTAAGTGACTAGGAAAATTAAGATTGAAGGAACCTTCATTGATGCTTAGTCCTACGGTTCCCTTTTCTGCAATTCCGCCTAACGCTACGTGCCCTCCATCCAAGGCGTTTATCTCACTATTATTGAGAATGACATCACCACCTAAAAGAATTAAACTTTTGCCATCAGGAACTCGTAAGCCAAAAATATCTGTTTCTTGGTAAATATCATTAAAACGAACTCCTGCGGGTTCCTTGGAAGAGATGAGACGAATGGGGTTAGCCCGTAGTCGATTAAAAATAAAAGCAGAAGGATTAACGGTTAATAGGGGAGGAACTTCGGGATTAGAGGCACTAAATAAGCCTTGCTCACCAAATTGAATTGCATTAGCGGTAGTGGCAACAAAGGAACCTCCTAAATCCAAAGAAGCATGAGGGCCAAAAATGATGCCATTGGGATTGACCAAAAATAGATTGGCGTTGCCCAAGACACCCAATTTTCCCAGAATAGAAGAAGGATTATTTCCCGTTACTCGGTTAATAATGTTGGTAATTCCTGCTGGATTGCTAAAGTAAAGGCCACGGCCTTCCGCTACATTGAGATCTGAAAAACTATGAAATAAGTTACTGCCTCTGGTTGCCCCTCCATCAACGCGATCGCTGAGAATGCCATTAATTTCGATATTTGGCGTTACAATTGAGTTTTCAGTCCCCAGGCTTTGATCTCCACGTACTTGGGCAAAAACCAGGGAGGGCATCGTAATTATTGAGAAAATTCCTAAATATAGTAATCTATTGATTGTACGAAAACTGTAGGAATTGAGAAACATTTATTTAGATTACCAAGAATTGGTTTTAGATAAAATTTAAACAAGACAAGAACATTCGGGCAAATGCATATTAATTCTGTATCCTATACACAGCAATTATTTTATTTGTCTAACATGAGATAATTGTTAAAATTTTTGCCCAGTAAGCATTGTAAAAATAACGTGCATTTGCCCTAACAAGGACAGGGTTTCATTTGACCGCCACAAAAGCATCGGTTTGCCTGCAAAAGTGTAACTAATTCTGAATTATCAATTTCTGAACTGCTAAGTGCAAAATTGAGTTTGCCCAAAAAAGAGTCATCAATATGAAAATCCCGCCCATTTGTTAGGGGATTGGCTTGCATAACAGCAATCATTTTGTCTATTAATTCTTTTGGGTTAGCTTCTTTATCAATGGGGTTTTCTAAAATTGCAGCAATCAGTTCTTCATGAATTTCTTCAGGGATGCTTTGAGCGAGTATATTGTCCCTAACTCGGTCTTCGGAAAAATTGGAATCTGCCATATCGATTCTCCAGTAGAGCTTTTTTAAGTATTGGGAGTAAAGTAACCAGTGATTTTTTTAACCTAAGACTTTTTCAGGAGTATCTTATCAAAATAATTTGAAATCAGCAAGATATTTTCATTAATTTATATTGAGAAATTGTAGAAAAGCGATCAATCTTTAAATACTATTTGGGGCGATGAAGACACCAAGGCGATCATCAAATCCGCCATAACCTAGACAGGCTTCTTCTTGCTTTCCTTGAGTTTACTTGCTTTCTTGTTTCACAGTATTTTATTGCTTTTAAAGAAGACTTGCCAGCGAAATTCTAAAATCATATCGTGAAATTGCGTTTATTTCTTGAGACAATACAGACATCCTTTTAGAATAAAAATTTGAGAAACCTGTTTTTTATAAGCTTTAAACTTGATGACTGATTTTTCTACTTTTCAATTTGACAATATTACGGTAAATGCTCAAGGAGATATTGTTCGGCGAGAGCCACTGACCAATCAATATTATTTAGAGCCATTAGATGCTAGCGTTGCGTTAACAATGGTACTCATTCCCACAGGCTCTTTTTTAATGGGTTCTCCCGACATAGAAGAAGGTTATCATTCCTCCCAAAGTCCGCAACATCAGGTCAGCATTGCTCAGTTTTTTATAAGCCGTTATCCCATTACCAAACTTCAGTGGCAAGTAGTGGCGGCTTTACCCAAAGTAGCGCGATCGCTAGATCCGGATTGTTCAAACTTTACCGATAAGGATTGTCCTGTTGAGCAGGTTTCTTGGCATGACGCGGTAGAATTTTGTGATCGATTATCTCAAGTCACAGGGAAATCTTACCGTTTACCTAGTGAAGCGGAATGGGAATATGCTTGTCGCGCCCAGACTCAAACCCCATTCCATGTCGGAGAAACGATAACCACTGAGTTTGCTAACTATTCGGGGGTCGATTGGGAATATATGGGCAAAGTTTGCAGTAAAGGTTCCTATGGTTCCGGCCCATCAGGCAGCGATCGCCGAGAAACGATCCCTGTTGGCTCCCTGAATACCTATAATGCTTTTGGATTAGCCGATTGTCATGGCAATGTGCGGGAATGGTGCGCCGATCCCTGGCATCGCAATTATCACAATGCCCCAACGGATGGTCGTGTCTGGTCGGAAAATGGGGACGAAAGCAAGCGAATTATACGGGGAGGATCTTGGAATCGTTCTCCTCAAAAGTGTCGTTCTGCTTACCGCGATCGCTTTGATCCGAATGCTTCCCTTTATGACATCGGCTTTCGTGTTGTTTGCCAGTTTTAAAACTAGGAAAAATCACCCAAAATCTTAACTTCAGGTTCGAGTAGCAGAGAACAGTGGGAATAAACCTGCTCTTGAACATGCTGGATCAAGCGATAAATATCTTGAGCCTTAGCAT
>CAYZWO010000187.1:0-5560 GCA_964482215.1 uncultured bacterium | reverse complement strand
ATGCAGGGGTTAATTTCTCTTACTAATCTGTCGGGAATAGGCAATTGGTTAGGGTTGATATTAGCCTGCATAACTATTGCTCTCTCCCGCATCGGTAGCAATATAAGTCAATGGAAATCCGCTAATTCGTAAAAAAGCTTTAAAAGTCATAAACTATATCTATCATTCTGGAAATAGGCGACACATCTGTATTAACTCGCATCTTTAAAAAGTCTTTAAAATTAATTTTGTCCGTGTTTATACTCGGTAGACTTAGCTAAGGAAACCTCCATCATTGAAGATATTAATTTTCTTTGGATAAGAAATATTCAAATTAATATCTATCTAGACGATGCAATATCACCATCATTACTAATTTCTCTATTGTATAAATCCGGATTTTTTTACTCATTTAGAGAATGCCCAGAGTGTTTGGTATTTTTTTATTGTTGAGCTTGTTTTTTAGCTAATTTTTATTCTATTGGTAAAATAAATCTTTTGATTCAAGCGATCGCTGAGTATTTATCATCAATCTTTTATGGCTGAATCCGCTTAAAAAAATTAACCGTTTTCTTGAAAATTACGGTCAGCAATTGTTACCAAAATTAACAAGACAAATCCCAGATCCGTAAGCTACTATCGACAAGCAGAGATTAATTTTATAAGGGAAGTCTAGGTTAAATAAGGCTGCCCAAGTTGTCAACAAAAGAGGTTCAAGAAAATGGTTCAAACAATAGGCGGTACGGTTCACTATTCAGCTACCGACCTAGATAAATTTGTAGAAGATTTAAACCGAGACGGAATTTGTATTATTCCCAATGTTTTTGACCAACAGTTAATTGATGAATGGTTAGCCGCGTTTGAAAAGTTATTCCGCGATCGCCAAAATCAAATTGGTGGCCTAGCTCCCCGTGAAACAGCCCGTTATTATCTCACCTTGCCTTGGGTTGCGCCGTTTGCAAATCCAGCCGTTTTTGCCAATCCCATCATTATGGGCATCTTGGAGCGGGTGTTTTATCAGGAATTTGTCATGGTGCAAATGGGGATTGATGTTCCCTTTTTTGGGTCAGATTACCAAGAAACCCATCGGGATTTTCGCCCCCTATTTACCGATCACATTGTTACGCCACTTTACGCCCTAGCGGTTAACTTTCCCTTAGTAGCGGTGACGGAAGAAAATGGGCCCTTTCAGATGGCAAAGGGAACCCACATATTATCGAAAGAAGAGGGGTTAAGAAAAATAGCAACAGGTGAAATTCCGATGGAGTCTTTTTACCCGAAACCTGGGGATGTGGTAGTGCGATCGCCGTTAGCCTTACATCGCGGTTCTCCCAATCGTAGCCATCACCCCCGACCGATGGTAGTGATGGGTTATGCTATGCACTGGCTCCATACCCCCAAAGTCGATTTGACGGTTCCCCAAGCTTACTATGACAGTCTCCCGACTGAAATTCAGCAAAGGTTACGTTGCCAAGTCGTTGAAAACTTACCCCTAAATGCGGTAGAAACCTACATCAACTTCAAATACTAGGGAGAGACGACAGAGACAAAGCGCGAGTAGTAGCCTTGGGGAAACTCGAAACCCTGTGAGTCATGAAAACCTATACCAATCCCGTTTATTCTGGTTATTTTGCCGATCCCTTTGTCTGGAAACATGAAGGCATTTATTACGCGATCGGTACAGGAGCCGCAGAGGCCACTGGCGAGGTTGATCAGGATGCGACGGGTCTAGACCTTGAGACGACTAAAACCTGTGTGTTTCCCCTATTGCGCTCTGTTGATTTTGTCGATTGGCAGTTTATGGGCAATGCCTTGCTCAGACCCGATCCCGCTTTAGGAAATAATTACTGGGCCCCAGAAGTCGCTTACTGTGAAGGAAAATTTTATCTTTACTATTCCGTTGGTCACGAAGATAAGCTGCATCAGTTGCGGGTTGCCACCAGCGACAATCCCTTGGGCCCCTATCAAGACTTGGGCCAATCGTTGCTTTCTTTAGAAAACTGCCCGTTTGCTATTGATCCCCATCCTTTTCAAGATGATGATGGCCAGTGGTATTTATTTTATGCCCGTGATTTTTTGGATACGGATGGTGGATTTCAGGCGGGCACTGGATTATACGTTGATCGTCTAATAACAATGACTCAGTTAGCTGGAGAAGGAAGAGTGGTTTTGCGGGCGCGATCGCCTTGGCAACGATTTTTAGCTGACCGTTTAATGTATGGAAAAATTTATGACTGGCATACCTTAGAAGGCCCCTGCGTTCGCAAGCATGAGGGAAAATATTACTGTTTTTACAGTGGAGGACGTTGGGAAACCGTAGATTACGGCGTAGATTATGGCATTGCAGATAACATCATGGGGCCCTATTCTGATGTCGGAAATGAAAATGGGCCAAGGGTATTAAAAACCATTCCCAATGTAGTAAGGGGGCCAGGTCATAACTCAATCGTTGTCGGGCCCGACGGACAAGCTGATTATATTGTTTATCATGCCTGGGAAAATCAAATGGATAAACGCCAAATTTGTTTAGATAAGCTTTTCTGGACTCCTGATGGCCCTCGCTGCCACGGCCCCACTTTAACGCCACAAACAATTATTGATTGATATTTCCGGTTAATTCATTAATGGTATTTGAAGTTAAAAATTATCGACCACACTGCAAAAACATTAGATTGAAATTTTTAACATTTTTGGTTGCTTTGTTTGAAGAGGGCTAACTAAAGTTAGCAATATTAATTGATTCGCTAACTTTGAAGCTTATGCTCTTTTTTATTATTTATTTGAAAAAAAAGTTTGTTTATTTCTATTTTTCATCAATAAAAGTAACCAGAAAGACGGCAGAAAATTGATTTGACTTCTACCACAATCATAACAACGAAATTTATGAAGTAATATAAGCGATAAGGAAAAGCGAATCATCACTCCTTGGGTATGGTGAGATAAATGAAGATTCGTTCCATTACAATGCTTACAATGCATATCCATAAAAAATTAACCATTGATTTGCTTGATTAATAATGACGAGGTTAAATTAAACCCATTTGCAAGTTTTTTGTCTTGATTGAATTTACAAAATTCTTCGGAAATAGCAAAGTCTCGTGTAGAAGCCTGATACTTATGCTTTAAGTTGCCTATTATTATGTAACTTAAGTATTTCTTGCCGAAATTTTACAGGAACAAAATACTTACTTTTTGAAATAATTTAAAATCATTCCAGTTGGAACTTGTTAGAGGCTTTATTAATTAATACTCAAAGTAACTTTATAGCCGATGACAAGAAAACGGAACTTATTTAGGATTCATATTTAAGCGTTTAATCATATTAAATAAATATTGAATCAGCCATCTACCGCAGAAGCACTTATTTTCAAAGAGATTATAAAGACAATTTCAACTATCAATCAGCAAAAACACTTATTTTTCAAAGAAATTGTAAAGATAACGTGATAAACAACTCAAAAGAGTTTTAAATCTCTTGCAAAACTATTGCTAAAATACGAAATAAAATAATTTGTCAATATTTTGGTGATGTAGGATACTGTACAGCTAGACTTCCCGTTTCTTAGACTTGTGATTATACACATGATTGATAACTACTATTGATTTTTGGTAAACCTCCCAAATTGTGTCAAAATGTAAAGCGTGTGGATACCAGCAACAACGACCGAAATTCTGACTCCAACCGCGATCGCCCTCGGCAACTTTGATGGCGTTCATTTGGGTCATGTACAAGTTTTAAGCCAAATTCTTGATAATTCAGGAGCTAATGAAACTAAGCAGCCACTTTACTCAACAGTGGTCAGTTTTACGCCCCATCCCCGCGAATTTTTTAGTGGTCAACCCCAATTACTTTTAACGCCTCTGGATGAAAAAGTTAAACAATTAGAAAATTTAGGGATTCAGCAGCTAGTTTTATTGCCGTTTACTCAGGATTTAGCCAAATTAAGCCCTCAAGGTTTTGTAGAGCAGATTTTGATTCAGGATTTAAAGGCTCAAACCATTACGGTGGGGAAAGATTTTCACTTTGGCTATCAACGTCAAGGCAATGTAGAAACGCTTCAGGCGATCGCGTCCTCGTTTGGAACGGAAGTTAAGATTGCCCCCCTCAAAACCGAAGGAGAGAAACGCATTAGTAGTTCCTTGATTCGTGCCGCTTTAGCCGAAGGGGATATCAAACACGCCAATCAGATGTTGGGTCGTCCCTATCAGTTACAAGGAATTGTTATTGATGGAAAAAAACTAGGAAGAACCATCGGCTTTCCCACTGCAAATCTCCAGCTACCTGAAAATAAACTCTTACCCCGTTTAGGGGTGTATTGTATACAAGCAGTCTTAAAAGATTTGCCTCAAACCCGATTGAGTGGGGTGATGAATATTGGGTATCGTCCAACCGTAGGGCAGCATCAAGTTAGTGTGGAGGTACATCTTTTTAATTGGTCAGCCGATTTATACGGAAAAACCTTGATTGTTAATCTGGTCGAATTTCTCCGCCCTGAACAGAAATTTTCTTCCTTAGATGCTCTTAGATCTCAAATTAGCCAGGATTGCCAACAAGCCCAACGGATTCTTGCGACGGTCGTGTGAACTCTAAGGATAAAATCGGGCAAGATAACTGTAAATATTAAACCTTTATTGATTCTGACTGCCGAGACCCTAAACTTTATGCGCGATCAAATTAATCAACTTGTTAATAACCTGAGTCGTACCATTGTCGGCAAATCAGAAGCCATTCGTTTGGTTCTGGTCGCGCTCTTAAGTGGAGGTCATGCTCTCTTAGAAGATGTGCCTGGCGTGGGTAAAACTCTACTGGCTAAATCCTTAGCCCGTTCCATTAATGGACGCTTTCAACGGGTGCAATGTACACCTGATCTCCTGCCGAGTGATATTACGGGTACGAATATTTGGAATCCCAGCACTCGTAGCTTTGAATTTTTGCCAGGCCCAGCCTTTGCTAATGTGTTATTAGCCGATGAAATTAACCGTGCTACTCCTCGTACCCAGTCGGCGTTATTAGAGGTTATGGAGGAAAAACAAATTACCATCGATGGCGAAACTCGCGCAGTCCCTCACCCATTTTTTGTAATTGCCACCCAAAATCCGATTGAATATCAAGGAACGTTTCCCTTACCAGAAGCGCAAATGGATCGCTTTGCAGTTTCTCTTAGCTTAGGGTATCCCACTGAAGCCGAAGAATTACAAATGCTGCAACGTCATCAACAGCCGATGATTGTCGAGGATTTACAACCTTGTATTTCTCTTGATGCGGTGAAAGAGCTACAGCGATTGGTAAATGAGGTTAAAATTACGACGGAGTTACAGCAGTATATTCTCAATTTGGTTCGAGCTTCTCGGAAGGATGAAGATCTCATTTTAGGGGCAAGTCCCAGGGGCGCGATCGCTTTACAGAAAGCGGCCCAGGCCTTAGCCTTCTTAGAAGAGCGGGATTATGTCCTTCCCGATGACGTTAAAGAAGTGGCCCCCCATGTCTTAGCCCATCGTTTCATTCCAGCTAGTGGGAAACAAGCCGAAACCATTGTAGAGAAATTGCTGCGGACAATTCCGATTGAAAACACTGAGCTTT
>CAYZWO010000186.1:0-5658 GCA_964482215.1 uncultured bacterium | reverse complement strand
TTGTATCTAAGCTTAAATCTCGATTGTTGGGATTATTGGCAAAATCTCTAACCTGATTAATAACAGCTAAGTCCTTTTCTAAAAGGGTTTGTAAGGTTTGCAATTTATTCTGTAAGGCAGCCAAATCTACACTGTGCTGGCAAAACGGATGTTATGGGTTGATCTTCTTTTAAAGTTGATTGGATTGGCGCGATCGCGGAGTGTGCCTGCGGCATCGCGTTAGTAATCGGTTTGAAGTTAGCACAAGATTCTTCTAAAGCAGAGTTGGGAACAGGAATAGCGTTAACTTTTGTTAACAAAACAGAAGAAACACTAACCCAGCATCCTTGGAGAATTAAGAGTAATTGAATAGCTGATTTTAATTGCTTCAACATCGCGATCTCTGCTTTTTACCCTATATTGCCGCTACCTATTCCCAACTCATTACCCAACTACGGCATCAACAAGCCATTAATTTACTCAAAAATTCGGATTTGAAAATCATTGATATTGCAGCCGAACTCGGTTATCCAGATCCCGCCCATTTCATCCGTGCTTTTAAACAATGGACAGGGCGATCGCCGAAGAATTTTCGGACTCAAACTTTAAACTTAAGCTGAGATGTTAGCCTGGATAAAGAGGAATACATAATAATCACGATAATGCCAGAGACCGTTTTCTCTTGTCTTTTAGTCCAAGACCCTGATCGCTTAGAAAGTCGCCTGAAAGAAATTCCAACTGACCCAGGCGTATATTTCATGCGGGATAAGACGGGGGATATTCTCTATATTGGTAAAGCCAAAAAATTAAGAAATCGAGTCCGTTCCTATTTTCGGGATTCACCTTCCCATAATGCTCGCATTGCCTTAATGGTAAAACAGGTTGCGGAGATAGAATTTATCGTTACTGACACAGAATCCGAAGCCTTAGCCTTAGAAGCGAACTTAATTAAGCAACATCAGCCGCATTTTAATATTCTGCTCAAAGATGATAAAAAATATCCTTATGTTTGCATTACTTGGTCAGAGGATTATCCTCGAATTTTTATTACCCGTAAGCGGCGATTAGGCAATGCGAAAGATCGTTATTATGGCCCCTATGTGGATACTCGCCTATTGCGGCAGACGTTGCAGATAATTAAGCGCATTTTTCCCCTTCGCCAACGGCCTCAACCCTTATTTAAAGACCGACCCTGTTTAAATTTTGATATTGGTCGCTGTCCTGGGGTTTGTCAGAAGTTAATTACGCCTGAAGACTATCGGCAAACGTTGCAAAAAGTGGCCATGATTTTTCAAGGGCGATCGCAGGAATTAACCAACAAACTCCAGCAGCAAATGGACAAGGCGGCGGAAGAATTACGCTTTGAACAAGCAGCAGCAATCCGTGATCAACTCAATGCCCTGAGTAGTCTCAACGCCGATCAAAAAGTTGCCTTACCCGATGACACCATTTCGAGAGACGCGATCGCCTTAGCCAGTGAGGGGAAAAATTGTTCGATCCAACTATTCCAAATTCGGGCGGGTCGATTAGTCGGTCGTTTAGGTTTCTTTGCTGATGGGCAATCGGCTGAACCTGGCGATATTTTGCAACGGGTTTTAGAAGAACATTACAGTCAAGTCGAAGCCGTCGAAATTCCGAGTGAAATTTTAGTACAGCACCCCTTGCCCGATGAGGAAATGCTGAAACAATGGCTCAGCGATCGCCGAGGTCGAAAAGTGACGATCTTGTCCCCCCAACGGCAAACCAAAGCAGACTTAATTGAAATGGTCGAACGCAATGCCCGCTATGAACTAGAGCGCACCCAACGCCTAGCCGAACGCGATTTACAAGCATTAGAAGACTTAGCAGAAGTTTTGAGCTTACCCGAACTGCCTAAACGCATCGAAGGCTACGACATTTCTCATATTCAAGGCTCTAATGCGGTTGCCTCCCAAGTCGTCTTTATCAATGGCGTTCCTGCTAAACAACATTACCGTCACTACAAAATCAAAAATCCTGAAGTCACTATTGGCCATTCCGATGATTTTGCCAGCTTAGCTGAGGTCATTGGCCGTCGTTTTCGCAAGTATGCCCAGCAGCATGATCCTCATCAAACTTTAGCCGTTACTGATCAAGAAGAAAGAACTCAAAATAATGATTTTCCTGATGTGGTCATGATTGACGGGGGGAAAGGCCAACTATCTGCCGTTGTTGCTGTTCTAGAAAAAATGAAGTTATTGGATCAGTTAACCGTGATTAGTTTAGCCAAGCAACGGGAAGAGATTTTTGTTCCTAATGAATCCCAGCCCTTACCAACCGATGCAGAACAACCAGGCGTACAACTTTTACGGCGGGTGCGGGATGAGGCTCACCGTTTTGCTGTCACTTTCCATCGTCAACAACGTTTATCTAATAGTCGGCGATCGCGCTTAGAAGAAATCCCAGGCCTAGGGTTCCAACGTCAAAAACAACTCCTAGCCCATTTTCATTCTCTAGATTACATTCGAGAAGCTTCTTTAGAGCAGTTAAAACAAGTTGAAGGCATCGGCGATCATCTAGCCAAACAAATCTATCAATATTTTCATCCTAATTAATTTGAATTTTAGGGAAAGGAAACGAGCCTTCTTTTTTAAAACCTTCCATAAAAGCCTGTACCTGATCGGAGTCAATCTGTTGTAACTGCTGAAGTAATTGATAACTCTGGCTGACTAATTGCTCGACATCAACCCCTGAATGGTCAGGCTGAAAGGAGCTAAGCCGACGAATGCCTTCACCTAAGAGCGTTACTGCTCCCCGCCAATTATGATTGGTAAGATGATAACAACCAACCGCGATTTGTAAAATGCCTTGATAAAAATTCTTATCTGCCGCGATCGCTTCCATCCAGATGGCTTCTAGGGTATCGTGACAGGCATAAAAATCTTCTTGATTAAACTGCTCGACACCCTGCCAAAACTCTGGAGATTCCATGCTGTAAACCTAAGCCGACATACTGGCTTTGACTTCTTGGAGTAGCTCTAAAGAAATTTCTTGCTGATCTCCCGCAAAATCATTATCAGCAGGTAGAAATAACATGCAATGACATTCATTCCGTTCCCGCATGGGGACACAGGGGCAGTTCCAGAACGTATTTTTAACCTCTGCTTCTTTGTCTTCGTAATGGCGACAAGGACACAGGGGCGAACCTAATTCGGCTTTATGTCTGGCGAGTCCCTCAATTACAACGGCGGTAACCGAAAGATCAGTACAAAAATAGGTATTGGTACGCTGGGCATATTGTTCGGCAAAATTTTTCATTGCCACCAGCACTTTATCATTGCTATCGGTATTTTCTGTAGTCATGGATATGCGTGAAAATGACGGTCGCTATGGGTCAGGACTTTTATCATGGTATCGCTTATGAGGCGACATTCTGGAAAAATTTTAAAAATTTATTAATCATGCTAATCGTGATAGCAGGTAGTTCAAGTTGCGGCGTTAAACCGACATCCTCAATTTCTTGAAATTGCTGAATGGCTTCAACATTGAGCGCAGCTAATCGTTTACCCACATCTGGGCCTGCAAAGGCGGCTTTTTGTCCCCATAAAAACGCAGTCGGTGTGGTTAACTGGGGAATATATTTTGCTAAATCAAAACACAAATCCCCCCGCACAAACGATAAAGCCGCATATTCTGCATTGGGTTGAGTTGCAGATTCTAAGTAAGCTTCTGTAATTTCGGGATAGAGTAAATTCGGATCAGCAAACTGCTTAGTTTCTAAAAAGCTTTGGATAGCAGCACTATTGGCAATACCGACGCTGTAAATCATTTTATCGATGACAGGAACACCGACAATTTGAGCAAATAAGTTTTTACTGTAATCTTCACCAAAGTCTGATAATCCTGTGGGATTAGTTAAAATCAAGTTTTTAAATAAATCAGGGCGGGCGATCGCGGCACGAATGGTTAAACCTCCCACAAGGGATGAAGCAATAACGATAGGCGGTTGCTCACAGGTTTTCTCGATAAATTCAATGATGGTATTGATGTAATCCTGAGGTTGATAGTTGCGTTCAGGATGATCCGAGCGACCCCAACCCAGTAAATCAGGAGCTAAAACTCGGTAATTAAAGGCAAAAGCAGGATAGACCTTTGACCATTCATAAGCTGACGATCCGCCCCCAAATCCATGTATAAAAATCAGAGTGGGTTTCTCGGCAGTGCTATCAATATCTTCCTCAACCCAAGGAGCTTTTCGAGGAGAATAATAAACCATTGTCCCTAAGGAAGTTACAATGGAATCTCTTTCTACGCCAGGTGGTTCAATCATAATCAATATAAAGGTTTTAAATGTTAAATTAGATTCTTAAATTAGATGATTAATACTAACCAAATCTCCCGTTTTGATTAAAGAAATTAATACAATACCACTCCAAATCAAGCTCATTAGAAGTATCACAGCAATATTGCACAAAACTGCTAGTTCTATTTTATGCCTTTATCTTTTAAATCTTCTACTATTGTGGATAGAATTATTTGAATAGAAATAAGATAAAATTTTGAATACTCAGAATTTCAATATTTAAATACACTTGAAATTTGAAAATATTCTATTAAAATGATTGATTAATTTGAGAAAATATAATTCTAATTTGTTATAAAAACCGATCCAATGCTGCTTTTAATTCCGCTAATTCTGTTTCAATATTGCCATCTTTAGCGGCCCGCGCCACGCATTCGCTCAGGTGTTCATCTAGTATCAAACGCGCCACGCGATCGATTGCACCTCTAACGGCAGCAACTTGAATTAAAACTTCAGGGCAGGGACGACTTTCTGTCACCATTGTTTTAATACCTCGAATATGGCCTTCAATACGAGAAAGCCGATTAACAATTTGCCGTAAGGAAGCATCACTATGAACGTGGGGCGTTTGATGCTCGCCATGATGATGGGGTAAAGAGTGGAGAGGCGGAACAGAATGTGGGGAATGATTTTCCATCAGTTCAAGGGTGATGTGGTTCTGGAATACTG
The DNA here is from genome assembly GCA_964482215.1 of uncultured bacterium. Classification (GTDB taxonomy): domain Bacteria; phylum Cyanobacteriota; class Cyanobacteriia; order Cyanobacteriales; family Microcystaceae; genus Snowella. Next base: position 689 of record CAYZWO010000186.1, on the reverse strand, counting down.
TCTTTGATTGTAACGCTGTTTCCTGTTTGCTTTTCTTAAAACAAAAGAAGGAAAGTTAGGTGAGTTGATGGCTACCCGTCTATCGAATTTGCTCAAACCCTAAACGTTCAAGTGCTAGAATCGCCTCTATACTAGAAATTATTGGCATTTTAGGCATAATCTACTTCAATATTGGAGAAAGTCGAGGACACGACTCTGGTAAGGAAAATTCCTCCCAATAAAGTCTCGTTGCTTTTTTAAACCCTGCAATCGCACTTCACAAAAAGCGATCGCCAAATTTAGGAAAATTTTGCAATGTTCAAGCTTTAATTATCAATGTTTTTGACGGGTTACACTATGCTAATCCATCCTACGCGATCAGCGATCGCACTTAAGCCAAGTTATTTGTAAATGTCACTACGATGACCAATCTTGACAATTAAAATCATCAGTTGTTTATCCTGTATCTCATAAATCACTCTATAAGATTTTGCAACTCGAATCCAATATAAAGAATCTGAATTTTTAAGCTTTTTACAGCCTTCTGGTCTGGCATTATCAGACAGTTCTTCAATTGCAGTAATAATAGTTGACTGAAGTTGTTTTGGTAGTTTACGAATTTGGCGTAGTGCAGCAGGTTTAAAGTTAATGGCATAGGGGTGCATCCCACTTAGGGTAGTACAGCCGAATTACCAATAGGCTATGAGAGA
>CAYZWO010000185.1:0-5677 GCA_964482215.1 uncultured bacterium | reverse complement strand
CTTGAGCAATGCTGTTTTTCGAGATGCGAATTTAAGTGAGGCTTATTTTGGTTATGCCAATTTAGAGGGGGCCGATTTACGGGGGGCAATTGTGACGGGAGCCAATTTTAAGTATGCCAATCTGAGAGGAGCTAACTTTTGTGGGGTTGATTTAAGTAATGCCCATATCAGCCCCGATCAATTAGCGATCGCGAAAACAAACTGGCGAACCATTATGCCCAGTGGAAAGCGGGGTTCCTGGTAGATTTCTCCGTAGCGATCGCTACCCCCTTTTGCGACAATGTTGGTTAGCATGATAAAACGTAACAAATCGTTAGACTAGCCCCCTTGTCAGAGGTGTAATTTTATGAATACGGAACAGCAGCCTGCGACAAAACCCCAGGTCGTTATTATCGGTGGGGGATTTGGGGGACTTTATACCGCACAAGGTCTCAAGAATGCAGCCGTAGACATTAAAATCATTGATAAACGCAATTTTCATTTATTTCAACCGTTACTCTATCAGGTTGCAACGGGCGTTCTTTCTCCTGCCGATATCGCTTCCCCTTTACGGGTTGTTCTCCAAAATCATCGCAACGCTCAGGTGCTTTTAGATGAAGCTATTGATATTAACCCCGAACAGCAACAGGTGATTCTCAAAGAGCATGAACCTATTCCCTACGATCTGTTGATTGTGGCAACGGGGGTTAGTCATCACTATTTTGGCAATGACCAGTGGCGCAGCGTTGCCCCTGGGTTAAAAACCATAGAAGATGCCATTGAAATGCGTCGTCGAATTTTTCTGGCCTTTGAAGCGGCTGAAAAGGAAACCGATCCGATTCAACGTCAAGCCTGGTTAACTTTTGTCATTGTCGGTGGTGGCCCAACGGGGGTAGAACTGGCTGGCGCGATCGCGGAAATTGCCCACAGTTCCCTCAAAGGAAATTTCCGTAATATTGATACTAGTACCGCTAAAATTCTTTTGATTGAAGGACTAGACCGAGTTTTACCTCCCTATAGTCCAGAATTATCGGCTAAAGCAAAGGATGATTTAACCAAGCTAGGGGTAACAGTTCAAACCCAAACAATGGTGACGGATATTACCGAAAATTGCGTCACCGTTCGTCAAGGGGAAGACATTCATCAAATTCCAGCCCGTACCGTCTTATGGGCTGCTGGCGTTAAGGCTTCAGGGATGGGAGAAATTTTGGCCGAACGGACAGGCGTTAGTTTAGATCGGGTCGGTCGCGTCATGGTAGAGCCCGATTTAAGTTTGCCCAATTATCCCAATATTTTTGTTCTCGGTGATCTCGCCAATTTTTCTCACCAGGATGATAAACCGTTACCAGGCGTTGCCCCTGTGGCTATGCAAGAAGCCGATTATTTAGCGAAATCCATTCCTGCTCGTTTAGCCGGTCGTCCAGTAGCTTCTTTCCGTTATACCGACTACGGTAGCTTAGCGGTTATTGGACAGAATAAAGCTGTTGTTGATTTAGGATTTGCGAAATTTACAGGATTAGTAGCTTGGTTTATTTGGGTTTGGGCTCACATTTATTATCTGATTGAATTTGATAATAAATTAATCGTCATGTTGCAGTGGGGCTGGAATTATTTCACTAGAGGCCGAGGAGCGCGTTTAATTACGGGCGAGGGACAAACCAAAACCAATTCCCAAGCAAATTTTGCCCAAGAAATACGGGATAAGACCTTAGTGACTCGTTAATCAGTGAATAACCCTGGAAATTTATTCAATATATAGGGGATCGACATCAATACTGAAACTGACTGAGGTGGGACAAATTGCTTTAAGTCTTTTGAGATCAGGGATTTTAGCCAATGTGTCCGTAAATTTTAATAAAATATGCCAGCGAAACCGTCTCGCTACCCGCATGATACTGGCAGGAGCGGGCCCTAGAATTTCGACTTGCTCTCCTAATAGTTTCTGGCATTCTTCAGCGATCGCGATCGCGGTACTTTCTACAATATCGGACTCTAAAGCACTCAAGCGAATCAGAATCAGGCGACCATAGGGTGGATAATTTAAGGCTTCTCGTTGGGAAAGTTCCTGATCAACAAAGGTGTGATAGTCATGATTTTGTACGGCTTGAATAACTGGATGATTGGGAGTATAGGTCTGGATAATGACTTTGCCTGGTTCATCTCCCCTGCCTGCCCGTCCTGCCACCTGGGTTAGAGTTTGAAAAGCCCGTTCCCCTGCTCGATAATCGGAAAAATTCAACAAGCTATCGGCTGCAATAACCCCAACCAGCGTCACCTGTTCAATATCTAGCCCTTTGGTCAGCATCTGGGTTCCGACTAGAATATCCGCTTTTCCTTGGCTAAACTGTTCCACAATTTGACGGTGCGCGCCCTTTGTTCGAGTCGTATCACTGTCAAACCGCAACCATCGGAGTTCAGGAAATTGCTTACTTAAGGCTTCGGTAACTTTTTGGGTTCCACTGCCAAAAAATTTTAAATAGGGGGATTGGCAACTGGGACAAACTTTGGGCTGGCGTTGGCTAAAGTTGCAATAGTGACAGCGTAAGAGTTCCGTCGCGCCTTCGTGGGTGTAGTGGTAGGAAAGGGACACATCACAATGGGGACACTCCAAGACATAGCCACAACTCCGACAGGAGACGAAGGTGCTATGACCGCGACGACTGATAAATAAAATGCCCTGTTTTCCTTGATTTTTGAGTTCCCCTAACTCTCTTTGTAAAACACGACTAAAAATTGAATAGTTACTTGCCTTTAACTCTGATCGCATATCCACAATTTCAACGGGCGGTAGAGGACGCGATCGCACTCGTTCAGGTAGGGAGAGATAATGTAAGGGAACTGACTGGGCTTGGGACGTTGGTTGATGAATATTGACCCAGGTTTCTAAGGACGGGGTGGCAGATCCTAAAACTAAGGGACAATCTTCAAGTTCGGCTCGCCATTGGGCAACGGTGCGGGCATGGTAAGCAGGAATTAATTGGCTTTGCTTAAAGCTGCTGTCGTGTTCTTCATCGAGAATGATCAAGCCTAAATTGGGTAAGGGGGCAAAAATAGCTGAACGGGTTCCTATGACGACTTGTGCTGTTTCCCTTAACATTTGTCGCCAAGTATCGTATCTTTCCCCATCCGATAAGGCACTGTGATAAACACAAATTTTGTTACCAAATCTGGCTCGAAAGCGATCGGTTAGTTGGGGAGTTAATCCAATTTCTGGGACTAGGACTAAAACGGATTTTCCTGCTGCTAAAAGAGGCGCGATCGCCTGAAGATAGACCTCTGTTTTTCCCGATCCCGTCACGCCATGTAATAACCCTTGACTATAACTTGATAATTGCTGCAATGTTTCTAAGGCCATTGCTTGAGCAGTCGTTAACAGTTTTGCGTGATCCCTAGCAACTTCTCCTTCAGATAACAGGCGTAATCGTTCTTGTTTTTGAATTGTTAGATAGCCTTGTTTTGCTAACGTGTTAATTACTGAATCACTAATTTTGGCTAATTGTTGAAGATCACTGAACCACAATTCTCCCCCATAACGACGGAGAATTTCTAATACTTCGCGCTGTTTTAGTGTTAATTCACCATCCGTATTAGGAGTTAATAAGGTAACTGCTTTTTGTTGTTTAACCTGAATCGTTTTGGGAGATTCTAAATAACTTTCAATCCATCCCCGTTGACTTAATTCTCGAATTCCCCGTTGTATGCCTGGGATTTGACGTTGTAAATAAGCATAACTATAATCCCCTGTTTTTTGCCCTTGTAATAATTTCACAATTCGTTGTGCTAACGGACTACAAAATAATTCGTATCCTGGGGAAAGTTTTTCAGATTTGAGGCGGATTCTGCGCTGCGATCGCTCTAAAAGGCCTGGCGGTAATGCCAAACGAATCACACTGATTAATTCTGTACAATAATAATCGGCAACGCGACGAAGTAACTGCCAATAAGTTGGTGAAAAGAAGCCTTGAGTAATCACCTCTTCAATTGGCTTAATTTTCTCTGGAGTTAGCTCTGAGGGGAGTAATGGAATTAAATTAACGGCAATGCCACCAATAATTTGAGATCCGAAAGGAACGCTTAAAATGTCTCCAGCTTGTACCGATAAATCTTGGGGAATGCTATAGGTGTACAACCCTTGAATGCCCGGACAATCCACTAAAACCTCAACCCATTGTTGGCCATTCGTTTCATAGGGACGCGATCGCTCCATAACGGCAAAATCAAAAGAGGCTTTAGACATTCAAAAGAACTTAAATTATGAGGGTTAGCTTAGCTAGTATAGCGTCATCTTCCCGCGCCCTTACACTAAGGTTGGGCAAACAATAGAGCAAAATAATTATGTTCCCAGTAGGCAATTTAAAAAAATTTCGCTAAAGTGTGATCAATCTATAAAATTTATTTTTTAAACTTTTGTAAATTATTAGGTCAACTCCGGCTTTTAACCTTTTTAGTTAACCTGTTCTCGTTGCTTGTAGACAGCGATTCTTTTTTCCGCCAGACTTGAATTTGTAATAAATTGAACAAAAAATTAATTTTATTTTGATACTCTAGACCTTAATTGCTTCTCTATTGATGTTTCTCATCCTTTGGGAGGATTTGCTACAAAATCCTGATCGGGCTTGATTATGGTTAACTTACCTTCTGATTCTTTCTTATTATTCATATTCCCATAGGCTGAATAGAAGAATAAATTCATTCTTTAGATAGATTCTTAATAATTTATGAAGAAATAAAAATCATCTTTGTAAACATCTTGTTATGGTTTCTATCATTTTGAACTACTGTTTTGCCTGAATGTCTTAAGAAAAATTGAAGGTTAGTAGAATTTTGACTTTTATAGGTTTTAATGTCATAATCAGCCCAAACCAATCCTTTGTTTTTAACATTTCTTTTCAATAATTTTTTCCTTTTTTTAATTTTTTTATATCCCTTTGATAAAAACGGTTTAAAACGATGTACAACACTGAGCTTGTCACCGATGTCTCCAATGAAGCAATCAATCAATTAGATGCGCGATCGCCAGAAGAATTTGACCTGAATACAATAGAAGTGGACTTTCCTGACCTCACCGATGAAATGGGAAATCCTATCGTTTCGGGTTATAGCAAATCCCTTTCTGACGACACCATTGGAGCGTTTTTCAAAGAGATGGCCCGCTATCCCCTCCTCAAACCCGAAGAAGAAGTGGAACTGGCCAATAGTGTGCAGCTATTAGTAAAAGCGGAAGAAAAACGACAAGAATTAACCGAAATTCTCAAACGTCCACCAACAAAGTTGGAATGGGCTGAAGCTTTGGGATTTAGCAATGAACGGCAATTAGACAACTGGTTACATCGCGGACGCACCGCTAAACGGAAAATGATTCGCTCCAATCTGCGTTTAGTGGTTTCCATCGCCAAACGGTATCTCAATCGCGGCGTGCCGTTTTTAGATCTCATCCAAGAAGGCGCGATCGGTCTTAATCGAGCTTCAGAGAAATTTGATCCCAACAAAGGTTATAAATTTTCAACCTATGCCTATTGGTGGATTCGCCAAGCCATTACCCGTACCATCGCCAATGATGCCCGCACCATCCGTTTACCGATCCATGTGGTCGAAAAGCTCAACAAACTCAAAAAAGCGCAACGTTCCTTAAAGCAGCAATTACAGCGAAATCCGAGTGAAGTAGAACTGGCCGAAGCCTTAGAAATCCCTCCCTATC
>CAYZWO010000184.1:0-5679 GCA_964482215.1 uncultured bacterium | reverse complement strand
GTTATAAGCTATGGTAAAAAGACAGCGACACCACATAAAACTGGTAGACATAGAAAAAAAGTAACGTACTTGACAATGCAGACAAGACCAAATATTTTTTGTGAAAATCCAACTCACAAACCGACACGCAGAGATTTAATTTTTGCCCGACCCGCAATTTTTTGTTTTTCTGCCGACACACAATGCAAGAGTGTGGCAAGCCCCAACCACACAAAGCCGACCCCTTCAGCTTCCCACACACTTGCATTTTTTCAATGTGTCTTAATAGGGAAAATCTAATCTGTTTGTTGAAAACTAATTATGTAACAAAAGAATGGACTAAAAATAAATTTAAACTAAATTTGAATCATCAAAATCATATGTTATGGAAAAGAAACTATATCCTATCAAAGCTGACCTTTTCAGATTTGTAACATTTCGTTCACCAGAGCAAATCGATTACCAAGCTAAACAAATCCGATTTGTAACTCACCCTAATATTGAAAGTAGCTTAATCAATTCCTGTCCATTACCAGCAGGTGACGATTATTCAGTTTTTGCAAACTTCATTAATGGGTTTCCGTCATTTCGTGACCTTAAAACTTTAAGGGATTTAAGTCCTGAATTATTTGATTTTACCATAAAAGCGCACAAGAAAAAACTTTCTGTTTTAGACATTGAAAGTGCAGAAAAGCCAGGAGTGCGACTGCTTACCATTGGACAAGAAACAAATCTGTTTGACGCTTTAATTGGCGAAGTGCTTTCAAACAAATCTAAAGAAGTACGACAAGGCATTGCACAATTGCTAATAGTTAACCATATATTGAAAAAATCAGCTGAACTTACGTCCATTGGTATATCAAAATTAACTGAAATCAAAATTGAGATTCCGCATCAAGTGATAAATTGTTTCAAACCTTGGTGGTTTAGAGAGTGTGGCGGCACTTTAAATGGCGTTCAAAGTTTAGGAGTTGCTGATTTTAGAAAAGTTGAACAGGAAGTATGTTGCTATGTACCGGGCGAAGTTTCCCATATCGAAAACATAATGGCTAAAGAGTACAAAGAAAGAAGTACACGAAATTTGCTTAGAACAGAAAACACCATTGAAACAACAAGAGAAACTGAAATAGAAAATCTTACGGATGTTACAACTGCAACAAGAAACGAAATTAGTTCTGAAATTGCACAAGTTTTAGAGCAAGATAGAACCAACAACTATGGCGGTTCTTTAGGTGTTTCAGGAAGTTGGGGGGGCGCAACTATAAATGTAAATGCCTATGCTGACTTTGCGACTTCCAATTCTTCTTCTTACTCAAATACTGAAGCTAAAACCTATGCCGAAGAAAAGACAACACAGGCGTTAGAGAGAATCATACAAAGAACATCCGAGAAACGAACATCCAAAATTATTAAAGAATTTGAAGAAAATATCAAACACGGTTTTGATAATAGAAACGGAGAAAAACACGTTACAGGAGTTTATCGCTGGATTGATATTATTTACAAAAACCACCTTGTAAATTACGGTAAGCGATTGATGGTTGAGTTTATGGTTCCTGAACCAGCCAAATTTTACAAGCGTGTATTAAAGTTCAAACCTAATGCTCAAGAAGCCGAAGATAATAATTTGCCCGAGCCACCAAAACAACTTTCGGATTTCGGCATTAACAGTGCATCTGATATAGATTCTGAAAATGTTCTGAATGCTGCAAGTTATTTTGGTGTTACAATTTCACCATTGCCTTCTGCTGAAACAACTCTCACTAAAGACTTATCGCCACTATCGCCTGTAAACCATAATAGGTCGATAAATACACAAAGTTTGCCACCTATTAATGTTCCAAACGATTATGTTGCAGACACAGTAAAAGGCTCTTACACATATACATATCGTGCAGGCAGTGCAAGCAGTTCTCAACAAGCATTTTGTGATTTTACCTTTGGTGGTAAGATTGTTCAAAGCGGTAGACATTATTCTGGCACTAAAAAAACAGAAACTGTAACTGTTAATGTTGACTTTATTCCTGATTTAGGTGGAAGCATTCCAGTAAGTGTAGCATTTTCGGGTTGTTTTGGTTTCTATGGTGCTGTAAGTATTAAATGTATTCTCAAAGCATCAGTTATTAGCGATTGGCAAAATGATTGTTACAATAAACTATTAGCCGCTTACAATAATAAACTAAATGAATATAATCAATTAGTTGTTGAGAACGAAGACCTTAATCAGCCATCAATTGATAATGATGAAAAGTTTAACAATCCTGCCTTGAATCGAATTATTGAGCAGAGAGAATTGAAACGCATTTGTATTGAAATGCTAATGAAACCTTATTGCAGAAAACAAGGTCAAAAACACATTACAGAATTTCAAGATTGTGAATTATTTGAAATACCTCAAGTAAATCAAAACGCTGCATTTACAGAATATGCAGCTATGGTAAAGTTTTTTGAACAAGCTATAGATTGGCAAATAATGTCATATCTGTTTTATCCCTATTACTGGGCAGATAAATGTGATTGGGTAGATTTAATGAAAAGCGAGAGTGGAGATTTTGTATTTCAAGCATTCTTGCAAAGTGGAATGGCTCGTGTTGTTGTACCTATCCGCCAACAGTTTACCGAAGCATTTGCCTTTTATTTAGAGACTGGTCAAATTTGGCTTGGAAACGAGTTAGTGGTAGGCAGCGAAAGTAACTTGTATTTATCTATTGCTGAAGAAATGCAAACCGTTGAAGGCAAAGTTGAAGAATCGTGGGAAACACGAGTTCCTACTTCACTTGCTATAATACAAGGCAAATCAGCTTATTTAGAACAAGAATCATTGCCTTGTTGCATAGATGTAGAAAACGAAGAAACTACAACGAAAATAATTCCTTGGGATGAAACTCTTCAAGCAAACCCCAATGTTCAAGATTTGAATTCTCTGATAAGATAATTTAACTAATAGGTTCTAATCTCAAATCTTTTCGATTATGGCAGATGAATATTGGAAAAGTACTCCGTTTGGCAAAGGCAGTTTTTTTCATCCCGAATGGGACGATAAACAAAAGGATGCAAGGCAGAATTATGAAGCTGCAAAAATTACCGATTTGTTTGTAGATAAAGATATTCCTTCTAGGTTTCTACCTTTTCTACCTAAGTCTTCACCCAATAGTCCTTACGTTGCAATAACGGTGATGGTTAAAGTAATTGTTGAAGGATTTGCAGACAAGGTTGAAGTATCTGTTGACGATAATTACAAAAGAACTGCAAGTAAACTGTCAGGAACTAAAATTTTTCAAACACTTTTTTCATTAAGTATTCCCAAAACCTTAGCCCGTATAGATCAATATGGAACAAAAGAATTTGTATTTAAAGCTAATGTAACGGATTTATTTCTAAAAAAAATAACAGACTCAAGAAGTGTAAAAGTAAAAATTGATACGCAAGGAAAAATCTTAACAAGTACAGATATAGCGATAATTGTAAAAAAGGAATGTTTCTGTAAAAAAAATATTTGGTCTGCTGATGATTTAAAATATGTTGTTTCTGAATTGAGAAAAAAACAAGATATTTTATCACAAACTCAATATGACGAAGTGACCAAAAACCCTTTATTTATTGATAAAGATGGGAATATTCTAAAGAGTAATGACCGTGGGAAGAGCCCAAAAGAAGGAGCCGTTAAATATAAAAAAGAAACTTCTTTTTATGATAGAAATGCAAGTGACAACATTCCTGTTGGGGATAGATTATTTTATTTAAAATCAACCGAAAATATTTTGGATAATGAGAGAAATTATACCGTTTTATCTCAATGGATAAATTATTTATTCAAAGAAATAAAGGCAACTAAGTGTATAAATAAAATTCATATCTTATCACAAATATATCACGAAACTCAAAGATTAGGTAGTACCTATGAATCAGATTCAAGTGCAAAAAAATCAGGAGAAGATTTTTTTAGGGGTCGTGGATTAATAATGATTACGAAAAAGAATAACTACAAAACATTTTACAAATTTTTGTTTGGTCAAGACCCTACAGAGAATGAATTAAAGGACTTCGTACCTAAATTAGCATCTTCAACTGAAATGGCTGCTAAATCAGCAGCTTGGTATTTAAACGCCTTAAATATTCAGAAGTATTTCAATGAAGACAATGTAAATAACGTATCTGCCGCAATTAATTATCCAAAAGCATTAGAAACTAAAAACTATTCATCAATTAACGGTTTGGATGAAAGACAACATTATTTTGAATTGTTTAAAGAAGTCTTAAATTATGATGAATGTAAATAGAGTATTAATTTTTTTAATATCATTTGGTACATTCTCTTTATCTTGTGATAGTCCTGTCAGCAAAATAAAAACAATATCAGTCACAGAAAATATGTGTTGTTATGGCTCATCATATATAGACAATGATTTAGATACTTTTTACTATAAATTACCTTTTGATATTACAGAAAATTCGGATTACGAAATTGATGAAAATGGTAAAATTACTATACTAGTTACAAAATGTATAACTTCTTGCGGAAAGATATTTGTAGGAAATGACAACATAGCCAATGGATTAAAGTATTTTCGAGAAAATTGTGGTATAAGCGAGAAAATAAAAGGGATTTATGAACTACATACAATAAGTATTAAGAAATTGAACAGTAATATTTACGAGCCTATATGGATTTGGAAAAACCCAATAACAATAGAAGATTATGGTTTTGGTAAATATAGTTTATTGTTAAATTTAGAAGCAATGGATTTTTACAAAAATGGAAAAATTCAAAGCAGGTTAAATCTTAATTTCAAAACAACAGACGAAGAGTCTGGATATATTCTTTATACAATATCTTTTGTTAATTCTTCCAAAGGTTGGAAACTAGTATCTAGAGAACAAGTTAATACAATAATAACCGAAAATAATTGCGATCGTTATTTATGTGACACAATTTTAGAAAATTTTACAGTCACCGAATCTGAAAAATGGGAATTTTCAAACGAATTCTTTATTCTTAAATACTCCAAAAACAAATAATATGAAATCAACTTTTAATTTTTTCTCAATGTGTTGTATACTGTTTAGCATAGCAGTTTTAAGTTCTTGTAAGAAAGACTATGTTTGTGAATGTGTTCAAACTGTTACAGTTCCTGCATACACTTACAATAATCAAACCTACCCTCAGCAAGTAACAATAAACTCTATAACAAACCCCTTTAAATCTAAAAAAAAGGATGCTGAATCTGGTTGTAAGCAGGGCGAATCCATCCGTTCTTACCCATCTCCTTATGCAGCATATGGTCAGGGACCAACTATTGAAGTTATAACCTGTGAGCTAAAATAAAAGTATTTCAGTGGTATTTTCTAGCATAATTTTATTTGCATACAAGCACATTTAGAAACCGCACAAGCCAACACTTGACCAAAGTTTCTAAATAAGCTTGCTCCACCAATCTGAAAAAAAACAAAAAATTTCCAACGCTTGACAAAAATTAAATTGTTAATAGACAAACTGAATGATATAAAAACACAGCAGAATCATTGACAGGTAAGCAATTCGTTACGAACAAAGTAAAAACCACAGCTTATAACAGCACCTACACGCAAGCAGGGGTTTCGTGCTTCGTAAGACAGGAAAGTGCTAAATTTGAAGTGCAGTTCTTCGTAGGAAGTTCAGTGGTTAAAATCCCTGCCTGCGTGTAGCTGCAAAACGTCAGG
>CAYZWO010000183.1:0-5783 GCA_964482215.1 uncultured bacterium | reverse complement strand
AGGCAAAAGTTTTCACCATTTTCTCTTCCTTCGGACAACTTTTCAAACACGCTCTCAAGGGATTTCTTGAGTTACTTTTATTTTCAATGAAATCCCTTGTCTAATTTTTTTAAGTTGTTTCTCTTGTGCTGAGACAGTGATTAGCATAGAGGCACGATGTTGCCTGTGAGCCTTTTCAAATATTCTGTTAACCGGTACTAAAAAGATTCACAATAGCTGATAAAAACTACACTTAAATTTTACATTTTCAACAACATATTTATCATTTCGGAATTTAAAATTATAGAAAAATTTAAGAAAATGAAAAATCTTTTGTTTTATAATTACTACAAATAGTTTCTTTTTTCTTTGATTTAATTATTGGGGAATTTAATTGATAAATTTATTAATTCATCTTAAAAACAAAGGTTATAATTGCTATAAAATGAATGAATCTGATTCACTTTTAGCACGTTAAGTAAATTATGCCTCCCCGTTGGCCCCGTAAACCCGACCGCAATGATCCTGAATTTCGCCGCTTGGATGATCGTATGAATTTTGCGGTTCATGTGATGGTATTTCTGGCAATCAATTCGGGACTCTGGTTTGTCCACAACTTAAAACAATTTGATTGGCCTTGGTTGGTGAACTTTAGCGGCATTTGGTTGGGTTTGCTTGTCATTCATTTGTTGTATATTGCCGTAATTGCCGACTATTCTGTAAAATCCAATGGCTAATACTCCTACAACCCAAGCAATCGAAGCCCTTGCTGCCGAAATCGGTGAGCAAATTTATATTGATGTGGCTAAATGGCATCTTTATCTTGCCGAAGCCCATTTACATACCACTGTTGCCGAACAGGTTTATCCGCTTCTCGATGACGATGGTTTAAGTTCAAGCGCGATCGCGGCTATTTTGGAAAAAATCTCCGTTCCTCTGGGTGGGGGTAAACTCAATGTTTCCCTTGCGGATTTAATTCCTGCCAATTCCCAGGCGAATCTATTAACCCTGTTAGAAGACTATCAACGCGATCGCTAACGACGGAATTTATTGCTCAAAGTCCTAAACTGTTTTTCAAAGTAATTTTTTAACCAATGCCGAGTGTGGGATTAAAGCTCAAATGCTTACTGATGGGGCAATTAAAGAACTGTCTCCTCTACGGAAACCTTTAATTCTGATCCCCGTCATACTTAAGAAGTGTGTGTGAGGAGTAAGAACGACAAAAGAAGCTCTTGGGGTCGAAACAAGGCAAGACTCCCATGAGCTTTTTCTTTTTTGCAAGAAATATTTCTAGAATAGCCACAAATGCCGATTAATCATAATTTGTATTTAATTTTCTAAACTACGACCCTATGGGTTAAACTCTTTGGGCATCGGTAATATTGTTAATATTGTTCCCTCCTATCAGCAGGAATCGTTGAGCAAATTGTGCTAACCGACGTGATCGCTGATTAAATCATTAAAATCAACTGAAAAATTCTTAAATCGACTACCTCAGCCCATCTCAGCAGCATCCAATATGGCTAGGTATAATAGCTTACAAGTTGTTTTTAAGGAAATTATCAGAAATGAAAATCCCTATCCTCGCTACATTAATTACGCTAATGTTGGGTGACCTCGCCTTAGCAGGTAGCGCAACTTTTTATGGAAGCTCTTTTAACGGCAGAAAGATGGCCAACGGGCGGCGGTTTAACCCGAACCACATGGTGGCCGCCCATCCGAGCTATCCCTTTGGAACAAGGCTCCGAGTGACCAATCGCAAAACCAAACGCTCAGTCGTGGTCACCGTAACTGATCGCTGTTCCTGTAGTATCGATTTAAGTCCAGCCGCCTTCCGACGAATCGGTAATTTGAGAAAAGGCAGAATTCCCGTTTCCATTACACGGATTTAATCAAGCATCAATTTGATAGCGTTCTACCGCTAATACAGGGCCAATCATGGCAAGAGTCATTACATTCTCTTGAATGTTTCCTTCTACCGTTACCTTGGCATGGGCTTGGCACAGTTCTGAGGGGGGATTTTGTAATTCATAGGTTTTGCCCTCCTCGGACACTAAGGCCCAAACGCCAAAACCAAAGCCTTTTTTCTCTATTTTGCCCGTCACGCAAATACTCATGCCAATCTCCGCTCTCCTTTCGTTGCTAACCACACGAGACCGATACAGAATAAAGCATTAATGCCTAAAAAGATTTGAGAAACCGTGCCTGTCCCTAATAACCAAATACTGGGATCAAAGATGGCAGACACAATCAAATAGGATGCTACACCCAGCGTAGCCCCAACAGCAAAGCCTTTTCCTGACCGATTCCCTAATAATAGAGCCATAATCCCTAAAGGAATCAGAACACTAGCAAAAAAGGGATTAATTAGAGGGCTACCTTGTATAATGCTGCCCAATTCAGGAATAGAACTCCCCATCACACGGAAGGGCCACTGGGGCAAATCAAAGATATAAAATCCTTGTAGAAAAAATAGTCCTGAACTCCCTAAGATTAGCCCCCAATTTAATGGTGCGCCCCATAAGGGAAGATAAACCCGTAGCAAGACGGCTAAAAGGTAAGAACCGACGACCATTAATAGTTTTGGAAGGAACGCGATCGCGCCCCCATCGAACCAGAAAATCGGATTGAGATAGCCATTATCCCGTAACCAACGGAAAAAATCTTTGAAGCTCAATTGACCTTGAAGAGCTAGTTTAACCGCTTCTCCGGCATTCAATTGACCTGCACCATAGTAATTAAACGTATCCTCTGGCACTTTACGAGCCGATTGTTTGAGGATGGCTAACACTTCAGCAGGGCTAGACACATCCGTTGCTTTCAGTTCGTTGACCTTGTGCTTCATTTTGGGATTTTTCGCTAAATCTTGTTTCGCTAATTGCAGTTGAGAAGATTGAATCAAGGCCACTGTTCCCGCTACATGGGGAGCTGCCATACTGGTTCCTTGGAAACCGACTAAGACAGGTTTACGAGTTGTGGGATCGAGGGTTTCTTGTAAAATCTTGCCGCTTTCTCCTTGGTCACTACCCCCAGGCGCGGAAATATCAACACCAGCCCCAAAATTGGAATAGGGTGCTTTATTTCCCGTTGCATCAACAGCCGCCACACTGATCACTTTGGGATAACGTCCCGGATAGGAAGCCGCATTATTATTTTCATTTCCTGCTGCGGCTACGATGGTTACCCCTTTGTCATAAGCGTAATCAATCGCTTGTTTTAAAACTGTACTTTCACCACCTCCCCCCAAGCTGAGGTTAATGACGCTGGCTCCATGATCTGTCGCATAACGAATAGCTTCAGCAATATCCGCAACGGTTCCTCCTCCTCCGGCTGATAAAACTTTGAGGGGCATAATCTGGGCTTTATAAGCGATTCCCGCAACGCCATAGTTATTGTTAGTCGATTGGGCAATGGTTCCTGCCACGTGGGTTCCGTGGCCATTGTCGTCGCTGGCATCAATGCGATCGTTAACAAAATCGTAACCTGGGACAAAATCGGTATCTCGCAGATCAGGCACTCGTGAAACCCCTGTATCAATTACCGCAACGGTAATGCCTTCTCCATGATTTTCATCCCAGGCTTTTTCCACATTAATACTGCGGAAATTCCACTGCTTACTGTAGTCGGGATCATTAGGAACTTCTAAGGCTTTATAAATATAGTTGGGTTCGATAAATTCGGTAAATTTAGAAATGGGCGAATTGCGGAGTTGTTGTAGGATTTTTTGATCACCTGCAACGGTGTAGAGATGTTGATCAATCGAGAAAATACTGTTTAAACTCGGTGCTTTTTTTGCTTTTTGAGTAATAATTTTTAATTCTTGACTTAAGGTTTCTGTCGGTAAATCGTTTTCAAAATTAATAATAATTGAGTCAAATTTTCCTTGGTTGGCTAATCCCTTTGCCTGTACAAAGTGGGAAACTGCAAACCAAATACCAACAATAAATAAGATAATTAATAATAGTTTTTTCATAGGGCAGAGAGTTTGACCATCGCCGAGAAAGCAGCGATCGCGGGTGTGTGAGTGGGCGACAACAACTAGATTTTAACTAACCTAATAAAGATAGCAGGGATAGTCATTTTGTTTCCTTCCATCATAAACGTATCAAACCCCAGTGTCTAAAAGGTTTACCAATCATGTCAAAAACGTAACCCTTATAATCCTGCAAACCACTCATAGCCCTGATCTTCCCAATAGCCTAATTTTTCGGGTTTTTGCCTTAAAAAGGTAATTTCTGTAACCCATTTACTGAGTTTATAACCGAGTTTTATGGGAGAGGCTAAGCGTAACGGTGCGCCATTATCAGCCGGTAACGGTTGCCCATTCATTTGATAGGCCATGAGGGTTTGGGGATGCAAAGCAGAAGCAATATCCCAACTTTCGTAATAACCATCAAACGATTTAAAGAACACATAGCGAACACTGTCTTGAGGTCGTGCTAAAGCCGCTAATTCTCGTAACTTAACCCCTCCCCATTGCACGATCGCAGCCCAACCTTCAACGCACACATGACGAATGGTCATTGTTGTTAGCGGCATTCGGTTAATATCTGCCATGCTTAAACTGAGAGGACGGGCGACTTCTCCGTTAATTTGTAAGCGAAAGATTTTTGGATCAATTTGGGGCGTGGGAATAAATGTATTGAAACTGTTAACAATTAATTTATCGGGTTCAATCGCACTAATCGGAAATTCGGGAATGAGTTTTTCGGGGTTAAAAATTAATTCTTCTACGGTTCGATTTAGCGGTTCAGTCGCTCGATAAACAGCGTCATCAAATAAGCCTAAACTGCAACCACCTAACAAAAAATTTAACCCTGTAAATCCTGATAATCGTAACAAATCACGACGTGCTAAATAAAGTTTTGAAGGTTGATCGGATGACATATTTTTTACTTTTTAAGTTTTATGTTGTTAATTTAGCTATAAAAATAGAAACTTGAATTTATCATGCTAGATTAGGATTTAAAAAACATAGAATTAACTAGGTGATAACTACCAACATTTAAAGCTAAGAGAGAATGAATAATCGCAAAAACAATAAAAATAGGAACGGCAATAAAATGAACAATGCGTAAGGCTTGCCAATCTCCAAAGAAATCAACGATCCAATACCATTGGGCGGGTTTATACATTCCCAAGCCTGTAAAGATAGATAACAATAAAACAGGGATAATAATGGTGTAAGCTAACCGATGCCAGGCGTAATTTTTACGTTTTGGGTTGCTACTTTTTTGTAAAGCGGTTAAATCCTTTTTAGAAAAAAAGCGATGTTTCCAGCGTTTGGTTAATAATATATAGATCCCATAAGCTAATAAATTTAAGGAAAATATCCACATAGCTGCAAAATGCCAATGTCTTCCCCCCGCTAACCATCCGCCCAAAGTAAATAACGGAGGAATTCGTAATCCTGCGCGACCACCAAAAACAGGATTGGCATTATAAATTTGCAAACCGCTACCAATCATTAAAGTTAAACTAATGAGATTAATCCAATGAAAGGTTTTAGCCGCGATCGCTTGTTTGGGTTGAAGTGGTAATTTAACACATTCACTTTTCATCAATTAATAATACTTCCCTAATTTAATAGCAATGTGTGATCAAGCAAATTTTTCTACATTAAGTAATACTAAAATTTGTTTATAGGAACATAATATTTATCTCCCTATTATGTATGAAACTTAATTGCAGAAACTTAATTGCAAGGTAGCGCAACGGCTCAAAATTTGGTTTAAGTCGCTTGGGCTTCTAGTTTCAGTAGATCGAAAAAGCGATCAGGAAGTGGGTAAGAAGAGCGTGGTAGT
>CAYZWO010000182.1:0-5838 GCA_964482215.1 uncultured bacterium | reverse complement strand
AATCAGGATACCTTTGGGAGAACGGGAGCAGTCTTTTACGACTAATGATGTGCATAGTCTAATGCTCTCATTTTGAGAACGAACTGTCTAGGAGCGAGAAAAGAAGTCTCAGCACCCCCAGAACAGGGTCATGGTGTTGAAAATCCAAAGTGGCAGTAACCCCGCCCGTGTGACGAGGGCACCTGCCGAGGGGCTACCAAGATCCGTCGCAGTGCTCCGCCCATAGCTGAAGGCTTGGGGGGTGGTGAAGCGATGCGGCGCGGTAGCGCCAATAGTGCAAAAATGCCATAATTGTTTCACCGGAAACGGTCTTTAAGATCCTATAGGTATGGTTCGGAACACCCGAAAAACCCGTGGTGGAGGTAAACCACGAAATCGCAAGTCGGTGTTACAAAGAGAATTTTGATTCTCGCTTCAGTCTGCGATGGGGCGCATCGTAGACGTTAAATAAACAGCCTGTGGAGGCGTTCTGACCGGGGGTGCTTGGGCTTGCTTGAACACCTAGGCGTGAGCCAGCGAAGCAGGAATCTCACTCTATATCGAAGATTAGAGGGAGAGCGTCAATGAGTTGCTGTTATTGTCTTGGGCGATCGCTTGCGCGGGGTCTTGTCCTTAGCTGTCCTGCCTGAAGCCTTTACCGACTGCCGCGCCTTTTTCAGCACCGGAGCAGCCTCAGAGACTTCAGCAAGCACCGGAGCGACAGCCGGACATACCGGAAGAGACTCCGAGGCACCAGTAGTGATCGCTAGGGGCAGGGCAGCGGTTAGCCATCTGCTAACCGAATCATCGGGCAGCAATGAACAAAAAGCCCTCAGCATCGTAGCAGGGCAAAGCGCCAGCACCGGAGTCCCATCGTCCAGTCCTTCAGGAACAGACTCCCCCTGCACCACCGGAGAAGGCAAGACCGTAGCCGTCACCATCGAGGGCAGCGCCAGGGGGACAGCAGCGGGGCAGAGCGCCGGAAGTTCAGGCAGTGGTACATGGATGTGAGCGAAGGGATTGAGGGTGATCGCATGAGCATCCCTAGCTATGTAATGAACGGGTTGTGTTGATTAGCTGCTTAATGAGCTAGGATTAAGTAACATAAAAGTTACCATCTTAATTTAATAAGATGCGTGTAGAAGAGTACATCAGGGAAGATCAATCAAGCCCGTACCAAGAGTGGTTTGCAAGTTTGGATGTGATCGCCGCTGCGAAAGTGAGCGTAGCAAAGGCTCGGATGGAGTTGGGGAATACGTCAAATATTAAGTGGTTTGATGGAATAGGCGAATACCGGATTGATTGGGGAGCAGGGTATCGAATCTACCTAGCGCAAGAAGGGAAACAACTCATTATTTTGTATGGTGGAGGGACGAAGAAAAGCCAGCAACGGGATATAGAACGAGCGAAAGAATTGCACCAGGAGTATCAAAACCGGAAAAAGGCAGAGAATAAAAGCAAAAAAGCAGAGAATAAGCGTAAAAGAGGGAGAAAATAGTAGTAAATGGCATTAACCAGAGACTTTAAGGAAACTATTCGTAGTAGAGCAGAACGAGAGCCAGAATTTGCAGCCGCGCTATTAGATGAAGCAGTCACCTTGTTTTTGAATGGAGAGCCGGAAACCGCTAGGGTGATTTTGCGGGAATTGGTAAATTCAACGGTAGGATTTGAAGAACTAGCGCTAGCGACATCGAAGCCGAGTAAAAGTCTTCATCGAATGCTGTCAGCAAAAGGAAATCCGACAATGGATAACCTGACCTCCATTTTGGGTGTCCTACGAAAAAGGCTCAAACTAGCGATTAAGGTAGAGACAGTTCCCAGCGCGTAATCTCAAAATCTTTGATGCAGAATGAAGCTAGAGCATCGCCCCCGCCAGTTTGACGAGGGCACCCACTCGTCCACTACTGAGCCGCCGTTGTTTTAGGTGATCGCTTCCGAGGGGACTTGCCCGTTGCCTTTGCAGACTGACGAACCTTTTTCAGCACCGGAGCGGCCTCAGAGACATCAGCAAGCACCGGAAGAACTGCCGGACTTACCGGAATAGTCAGAGACTCAGAGGCACTAGGAGCCAGCACCAGGGGCAGGGCATAGGTCAGCCAGCGGTGAACCGAATCATCAGGCAGCAATGAACAAAAAGCCATCGGCATCGTAGCAGGGCAGAGAGCCAGCACCGGAGGCAAATCATCCAAAGCTTCAGGAACAGACCCCCCCTGCACCAACGGAGAAGGCACAACCGTAGCGATCGCCATCGAGGGCAGCGCCAGGGGGACAGCAGCGGTGGGCAGCGCCGGAAGTTCGGATAGTGTTACATGGTCTTGAGGGAAGGAATGGAGAGCGATCGCATTATCAGCATTGACAAGGTAATGCAACTGCATTACCTTTAAAATATCATTCAATCAACGGGCTTACAAAGTCGCAATGTCAGTAACCCTAGCTCAATGTCCAGAATCTACACTTACAGATCGTTATCAGACGACAATACCTGAAGCAGTTCGTAAAGCTCTTGGGTTGAATAAGCGGGATAAAATCTGCTACAGCATTCAACCTAACGGAGAAGTATTGATTTCTCGTGTTGAGCAAGCTGAAAGTGATCCTATACTAAGTGGATTTCTAAGTTTTCTTGAAAGAGATATCGAAAAGAATCCTCAGCAAATCCAGGTAATTAGCTTAGATTTAGTGAGCCGTGTTCAGAACCTAGTATCAGAAGTCGAACTAGACCTTGAATCACCGCTTCTGGAAGAGGATGAATAAGGTTGTCCGATAATCAGCAGGTAGTGATTAATGGATGGAAAATCTTTGCCCATCCACTATTTCTAAAACAGTTTGAGGAACTTATGATGCAGGTTGAACAGTTGCGTCAAAAGTCTCCAAGTGAGTATAAAAAGAAAAATGCTACGAAGCGTCTAGCCGCAATCACAAAATTGGCATTTGAAGTCATTCCTGAAGATCCAAGCCGAAGTGAATATCGTCAAGGCTCAACACTTGGGGATGAATATAAGCACTGGTTTAGAGCGAAGTTTTTCCAGCAGTATCGTCTATTTTTTCGATACCACCAAGGAAGTAAGATTATTGTCTTAGCCTGGGTTAACGACGAGAAATCTAAACGAGCTTATGAGAGTAATACGGATGCATATCGAGTCTTTAGGAAGATGCTTGAAAGCGGTCATCCCCCTGATGATTGGGATGACTTACTCAAAGAATCAGAAAGAGCCATCAAGCGCTTAAAAAAGGCACTTAATACGGAAACTTGATGATTCACCCGCCAGACAATTGGGGATTCAATATCTAAGACAGCGCCTCCGTCCGTATGACGAGAGTACCCGCCGAGGTTTTACCTAGCCGCCGCCGTATTGTTTTTTGGCGATCGCTTGCGAGGGGTCTTGTCCGGTGCTTTTTTGTTGCCTGAAGTCTTTGCAGACTTCTGAACCTTTTTCACCACCGGAAGGCCAGCCGGACATACCGGAAGAGACTCAGTAGCACCAGTAGCCAGTACCAGGGGTAGGGCAGCAGTCAGCCATCGGCTAACCGAATCATCGGACTGAAGAAAGGGTCTGAAGTCTAAGGGCACCGCCGTAGAGCAGAGAACCAGTCCCGGAGTCAAATCATCCAAAGCTTCAGAAACAGTCCCCCTTGGCAAGCCCGTAGCGATCGCCATCGAGGTCAGCGCCAGTGCTACAGGAGTGGGAGGAAGTGCCGGAAATTCTGGCAGAGGTTCATGGGCATGGGCAAAGGCAACGAGGGCGATCGCCTTTTATTAACGATTTAGTGCCCAATTCGATAATAACGACATTCTTATTATCGAAAGCATAAATTAGCGCCCCGTCGCCACCCATCTTAAGCCTGAATGTCTTGCAGCCAGTAGGTCAGGTCATCGGGAGTAGAGAAATCTAGCAGAGCCTCACCGAGAGCTTCGATCTGGGTGAGGGACAAAGATTGGATTTGGATCTGTGTATTAGGGGAAAGACTGCCAAATCGTCGTGATAGTTGTCGAAGGACTAGCGATAGTGCTTCTTCTGTTCTGCCCTTGGTTTCGCCTTCAACCCTCCCCTTGGCCTCACCTTCTTGAAGGATTTCTTGATAGATGACAGATTCACGCATAATGCCCTCTTGGAAAACCTGACGGATCAAAGCCTTATCGAAACGCAAGCCAGCAATCAACTGAGCGTAGGCAGATAATTCTTGTCGTTGCTCGGATGACTCTATTGTACCGACCTGTAGCGCGACCTGCTGTAGAAGCTGAAGCGGAGAATCAGCGGCAGAGAGAGTCGCCAGGGGTAAAAGAGCAGGGTCATTGAGAAAGGGAGTAGGGTCTTGTTCCCATATCTTCACAACTTGATATTCGTGGTGAGTAGTTCCATAGACGAAAGCAGATTCAATCTCAGTACCTTCGGGAGGTGGGCGTAGTAGAACCAAGACTTGAACAATGGGAATCCGATAGAGGCGAAAAAGCCTGACCCAATAATCCAGGAATCTGAGGGATAAAGGAGGTTCAGAGTCCAGTTTGACCTGAAATTCTAGATGCAGTATCTGGCTTTGAAAGCTCAAGAAAGTAACAGAATCAGCGCGAATGGGTTCAATGCTCAGTTCAGATCTAAGGACAGTTGCGGCTTGAATAGGCTGTCCTAGCACCCAAGAGGCGAAGCGTTCGGGATGCTTTTCGGCTAAGAGTTTGCAGAGGTTATCGAAGGCCATTGAGTCAGCGATTCAGAAGCAGCGCCCTCATATCTTACAAAGTTCTGAGTATAGCCGCCGCCGAGCCGTCGCTATGCCCCCGTAGGAGCGATCGCCCCGATGCCAGCGAAGTCAGCGCTAGTCCATCACCCCAGAGTTGCCATCGGGTGATTGTCTAGAGTGCCGGATCAGTGTCTCACGGTATTTGTCACAACGGGAAAGTGCGTGTGGTGGATAGTGAAAGCTGGAAAAGCATACTCTAAAAGACATTCAGGCCAAAAAATAGAATGATTTGTGCCACGCTATTTAGCACTTGTGAGCATTTGTGCCACGCTATTTGATCATAAAATGATTGTATACAAGCCAACGTCAGCATTGGGGTAGCATTGCCGAAAGTGCCCTAATGCTGACGTTGGGGTGTGGGAGTAATTTCCGAATCACCCCGCCGCAGTGGTCTTTTTAGTTTTTGGTGATCGCTTGCGAGGAGTCTTGTCCGTCTTTACCGTCACGCCCACATTGCCCTTAGCCCTACGAGATTTGGGCATTGGCACCACCGGAAGGTCTTCAACATCCTCACACCACCGGAGCATCCACAAGCACCAGCGAGGACACTAGGGGCAAGGTAGAGGTCAGCCAGCACCGGATAGACTCATCTGAAGTGAAAGACTGATTGAAGGCCATCGGCACCACCGTAGGGCAGAGAGCCAGTACCGGAACCGCATCGTCCAGACCTTCAGGAACAGATCCCCCCTGTACCACCGGAGGCAAGACCGGAGCCGCTGCCATCGAGGGTAGCGCTAGAGCTACGGGAGTGGGAGGAAGTGCCGGAAATTCTGGGAGAGGTTCATGGGCTTGGGCGAAAGCATAGAGAGCGATCGCGTGAGCATCACGCGCCATGAATTGAGAGGTAGTGTTGATCAGCCATAGAGAGACATCAATAAGGGCAGTGAGCGTCCAGTAGATGCCGCTGATAGCCACGTCATGGAGCCGAGGAGCAGCCCAAGAGTAAAAAGGTTGAACATAGTTGTCGTCGAGCCAGTAGAGGCTATCTGCCACGGTGTAGGCGAAGTCGAGAACTGAAGCAGTCTTGTCACAAACGAACTGAAGCGAAACAGTATGGTGAGACATAATGAACTCCAAAATGTAGCGATAGAGTTGAAGCAATCGGTAAACCGTAGTGCGTCGATT
>CAYZWO010000181.1:0-5844 GCA_964482215.1 uncultured bacterium | reverse complement strand
CTACCACGCTCTTCTTACCCACTTCCTGATCGCTTTTTCGATCTACTGAGGCTATGTAACAGGAAGACAAGAGAAACAAGCTGTTTTAGGTGCTACAGAGAAAATACTTGAAACTTATCGTGATGAGCATTTAAAAGTTGTTCAAGTAGCTCAAAAGCGCGGAAACATACTGAAAAATTTATTTGAGAAAGCTGGAGTTGGTACAGCAGCCGCATTATCTAATCTTTTGGATAATTGGTCTAATCAGATTAAAGATATTGCTAAATTAGAAAATAGTCAACGTAGCTTACAAACTTGGAACGATACCTATAGAGTACAACGAGATTTAGTTAAAAAGCTATTACTTGATGAATCAGTTTTGGTAGAAGTTATCGAGAAAGTCAATACTATTTACAGCACTAAATCAGTCAATAAAGCAGTAGAAATAGGAATTAATTTGTTTGATTTAGAAAAGTCTGAAATTTTAAAATTAATGAAATCATCCGTGAAATATAGCAAAATTAAAGAAGATGAGTAGTAATAATGAAATTAGCGACCATCAAACAAGAAGTTTTTGAGCTAACTGCTACTAATAATACAAAACATTTGAAAAAAGAGCGACCAGAATTGGTTCATGGTAAAGATTTACGTTATAAAGTGCATTGGATAGAAATCCTCGAAAAGCTTAAAGCATTGAGAAATCAAGGTGATGATATTTCTTTACATGATTTAGAACAATCTGAGAAATTACTGAAAGAATCATTATTTACTGTTGGTCGTTTAGCTGGATTAGAAGAAGAAACCCTTGAAACAGATTGGCAGCGAATCCAATTAGAAGCAAGATTTAGTGATCTTCACATTGAGGAACTTTAAAATGCTTTCTATTACCGAACTTGAGAAACTCCCAAAAATCAGTGGAATTTATAAGGTTCTTGATTCACAAAATAATGTGATTTATGTAGGTCAAGCTAAAAATATTTATGAACGTTGGAACAAAGGACATCATCAACTAAGCAAAATTATTAAATTATGTGGTACTAATGCTTATATTGAGTGGATAGAAGTGCCTGAGTGGTTGTTAAACCGAGCAGAAAACACCGCAATATGCTTTTATCAGCCTCCACTAAATAAAAAAAATTCTCCCGTTGTTTAATAATTAATTGACGCTCATTAAAAAATCTTTCCTAATTAGAAAGGATTTCAAAAGATCCTTCGAGTTTTTATCTGGAATAATAATTAAGAATTAAAACAAGCCCCAAAATCAAAAGAGGAACCAAAAATATTTTTGATAAAGATTTGTCATTAGATTAATAAGAAATATTTCTAGAATTTAATTCAAGTTTACGCTGACATAATTATTGTTCCCTACCATCCCAATGGTAAAATCAACAAAGTCTTAAAAACTTGCGCGTACCATGAAAAAACTGATTGAAGGGATACAACGTTTTAAAGCGGGCTATTTCCAAGCTCACCGAGATTTATTTGAACAGTTGTCTCATGGGCAGCATCCCCGCATTCTCTTCATCACGTGTTCGGATTCGCGTATTGATCCTAATTTGATTACACAGACTGACGTTGGGGAATTATTTATCATTCGCAATGCCGGTAATCTGATTCCTCCCTTTGGAGCCGCTAATGGGGGAGAGGGGGCATCAATTGAGTACGCGATCGCGGCATTAAATATTCAACAAGTAATTGTGTGCGGTCATTCCCACTGTGGTGCAATGAAGGGATTACTCAAACTCAACAGCCTTCAAGAAAATATGCCGCTGGTTTATGACTGGTTAAAGCACGCAGAAGCAACTCGCCGTTTAGTTAAAGAGAATTATCCAAACGTCGAAGGAGAAGAGTTATTAGCTATTACTACCGCAGAAAATGTGCTAACCCAATTAGAGAATTTGCAAACCTATCCCGTCATCCGTTCTCGTTTACATCAAGGAAAAATGACCTTGCATGGCTGGATCTACCATATTGAATCAGGGGAAGTTTTAGAATACGATCCCGTTATTCATGATTTTGTCCCGCCCCAGAGCGTTTTAAACTTACCCGAACCGGAATATAATCTCCACCCTAGTTGTAATATTTTCAATCAAGGCTGTTTTACAGAGCCAAGCTTAGACCAGTCCAGTAATGGCAAGGTATCAATTGCCAGCCATTCAACCAATGGTAAAAATTCAGCCTCCTCCCATTCCTCGTTACCAGGTTATGATCACCTCTCCCTTGAACAAGCAGAAAGGATTTACCGTGGCTCTCGTTAATAATTTTAAATAAACTTCCGTCCCGACGACGTTGCTGATTTTGAATATGATTTTTTTTAATGCTATTTCTAAAAACCGAACTCAAGCTAACTTTTAGATATGTGCAAAATTGAAGTTTATAGCTCAATTCAGCAACGCCCGCTGAATTTTTTTGTATAATCTCCCAACAATCCTAACTATTTTTCTGCTGAATCAGTTTCTTTCTGACTAGCTCCCTGACTCTTTAACAAAGGAAAAGCAATCACATCACGGATACTGGCGGAATTGGTTAATAACATCACTAAGCGATCAATACCAATCCCTAAACCACCTGTCGGGGGCATTCCGTATTCAAGCGCAGTTAAAAAGTCTTCATCAACACCGTGAGCCTCTAAATCTCCTGCGGCTTTTTTGGCGGATTGTTCTTCTAAGCGTTGTCGTTGATCGATGGGATCGGTTAACTCAGAAAAACTATTAGCTAATTCCCGACCAACCACATAAAGTTCAAAGCGTTCTACTAACCCAGGTTTAGAACGATGGGGTTTTGCTAAGGGAGAAATTTCGACAGGAAAATCAGTAATAAAGGTCGGTTGAATTAAGGTTTCTTCGACTTTCTGTTCAAAGGCTTCATTGAGTAATTTACCAATAGATTGGCAATCTTCAGGAACCCCAATTCCTGCTTTTTCGGCGGCAGCTTTCGCTTCGGCAAAATTGGTAAATTGATTAAAATCCAGACCTGTGACTTCTTGAACGGCATCGTGCATGGTGATCCGTTTCCACGCGGGGGTTAAATCAATTTCGGTTCCTTGATAATCAACTTTAAGCGTATCTAAAACGGTCTTAGCGGCATTGGTGATCAAGGTTTCGGTCAAATCCATCATGTCATGGTAGTCGGCATAGGCTTGATAAACTTCAATTGAGGTAAATTCAGGGTTATGGCGCGTGGAAACCCCTTCATTACGGAAAATGCGTCCTAATTCAAATACTTTTTCAAAACCACCTACAATCAACCGTTTTAAATGTAGTTCTGTTGCAATCCGTAGATACAATTCCATATCCAAGGTATTGTGATGGGTGATGAAGGGTCGAGCTTCTGCCCCTCCTGGTTCAGATTGCAAAACGGGGGTTTCAATCTCAATAAAGCCCTGCTCATCTAAGTAACGGCGAATTGAAGCGGTAATTTGCGCCCGACAACGGAAAGTTTTGCGAACGTCAGGATTCACAATGAGGTCAACATATCGCTGACGATACCGTTTTTCTGTATCGGTTAACCCATGCCATTTATCAGGTAAGGGTAAAAGGGATTTAGTTAAAATGGCGTATTCTTTAACGTAGATCGATAATTCACCTTTTTCGGTGCGTTTAATGGTTCCTTTTGCCCCTAAAATATCGCCCGTATCCGTTAATTTAGTCAGTGGATTAAAGGCATTTTCCACATGAGGCATGAATTCGTTAATTCGTTTTTTTTCTAGATATAACTGAATATTTCCTGTCTCATCTTGGAGATTAAAAAAGGCCAGTTTCCCGATAATACGGCGTGCCATGATCCGCCCTGCAATGGCAACTTCTAGCTCGACTTCTTCACCATTTCCTAAGTCTATATATTTCTCCTGTAAGTCTGCGGCTGTATGGGTTGATTCCCATTTATAAGCATAGGGGTTGAGTCCTAATTGCTTGAGTTGAGCAACTTTATCTAAACGGGTTGCCCGAATTTCTTCTAGGGTTGAATGGGAATCAGCAGGGTTAGAATTGGCAGACATTGGAAATAGTTAATAATGAGTAATTAATAATGAATAATTGATAAATTTAGCAATCAATTATTAAACGCAATTTGAGATTTTAAATACAAAAACATCAATTAAATAAATTATTTCATGTTGGCTCTGGTGTCTTGTACCGCAAACCAAAATAAAACAATCGTTAAGGGAATACTAGCCGCCAGGATAGAACCTGTTGTTACGGTTCCAAGTTCGGGCACTCCTGAAGACAGTTCAAATACCGAGCCAACACCCGCGATCGCGGTAATACAGGAACCGAGTAATAACACACCACTCTTAGGGGTCACAGACGCTATGCCTCCAAATTTGTTAGATTTATTAGATTTAAATTGAAATAGACAAGCAATAACTTAAGTTAAGAAACAGGTTTTACCGATTGGAGCGAAAAACCATTTTTCTTTAAGGCTTCAGTTAAAGCAAGACCATTATCAACCCGATCCACAAACATAACACCATTTAGGTGATCCATCTCATGTTGAATGACTCTGGCCAGTAATCCATCGGCTTGTAATTTTTGTGGACGGCCGTTTTCATCCTTATAGGTCACTTCGATTTCTTTGGGGCGAGTTACATCTAAATACACGTTAGGAATACTGAGACAGCCTTCTTCTACGACACACAATTCTTTTCCAAAACGAGTAATTTGGGGATTAATCAGCACTAATGCCGTATTTTCTTCGGGCTTATTCGGTTCGCAATCAATGACGATTAATTGCTTATTAACACCCACTTGCGGCGCAGCCAATCCAATGCCATTGGAGCTATACATGGTTTGCAACATTTCTTTGGCCAACTTCCGCACGCTTTCATCCACTTTGGCAATACGTTTAGCGGGTTGACGGAGGACGCGATCGCCCAAATAATGCAGGTCTAACGGGGGCTTTTCTAATTTTTCTTTTTCTACAGTGATAGTGGCAGTCATAGGGAATGGTCACAAAGTCGCTTTTGGCACTGTTTGATCTTAATCGATCTTAACAGGGATTTAAGCCGCTTTGTTTGAATCTCTCAAAAAACGCGATCGCCGAAATTTTTTATAAATTTTACTTATTTCAACGGGCGCAAGCCTTACGCCCCTCCAACAATTGTTAACTGGTCGAAGCTTTTTCGGACTCCGTGAATAATTCTTTAAGTAGGGGGGCTAAATCATTATCTAAACGACCTGAGCGAATAAATTCTGCGTAGGTATCGGATTCGATATTTAATAAATTTTCGTCTATCTGCTCCATAATTAAAGATTGTAGTTGAGGATATTCTTTTTGTTTTTTGACAATATCCTCTTCAATTAAAATTAATTGTTTTTCTACTAATTCTTTTTTGGGTTGATAAAGTTCAAAATTGCTATCTCCTGACAGAATTAATTTATCTAAATAATCAATCACTCGTTTTAAAGCAGACTGACGAGCTACTAGTTGAAAATATTCTTGGCTTAAGCGGCGATCGCCGATCAGATTAAATTTTTCTAACATCCATTGCATCGTTAATCCCTGAACCAACAAGGTAAATAAAACCACACCAAAAACCGTATCAATAATTTCTTGCCGTTGGGATAGGGCACTCGGAACACTTAAGGCCAGGGCAACGGATACCGACCCCCTTAAACCGCCCCACCAAAGCACCGTTTGTTCCCCTAAGCGAATCTGAGAATTGGCAACCCAATTACTCAAACCGCCAAAGCCGAAAATAATCAGAAATCGGGAGATTAAAACGGCTAGAATGCAAACACAAATGACATTAAAGTTATCGGTTAAATTAGAAAGTTTAACTTGATCGCCGATGAGTAAAAAAACAATTGAATTCACAAAAAATGCTAAGAAATCCCAAAATTCAGATACCAATAAACGGGTTCTAGG
>CAYZWO010000180.1:0-5958 GCA_964482215.1 uncultured bacterium | reverse complement strand
TCCCCATTTTGAAAGGCATCCACCCGCTTTTTACGATCCTTAAGGGGAGTGCTGCCATCTAGATATTGATAGGAAATTTTTTGTTCATCTAAATACTGGCGAATAATGCTCAGGTGATCAACAAATTGACTAAACACCAAAGCTTTATGACGGTTTTCTAATAATTCCTGTAAAACTTCGCCAAAGGTATTGAGTTTAGAACTTTGAATCGGTGTATCGGGCATGATTAAACTGGGATTGCAACAGGCCCGCCGTAAGCGCATAATCTCGGCCAAGACTTGCAAATGTTTGTTTCCTGCTTGGGCATCACTGCTTTCGATATTAGCGATCGCCTGACGACGGAGGGCTTCATAAAAGGCCATTTCCTCCTGGGAAAGCTCAACTTGTAACAGAATTTCAGTACGGGCGGGTAATTCCTGGAGAACTTGATTTTTGGTACGTCGCAATAAGAAAGGTTGAATTAAGCGTTTAAGCTGCTGACGGGCGTTTTTATCTTGGTAACGTTCAATGGGAATGGCAAAGCGTTCATTAAAGCTATCCAACGATCCCAGTAAGCCCGGATTAATAAAGCGAAACAGATTCCACAATTCCCCTAAATGGTTTTCAATGGGGGTTCCTGTGGTGATTAATTTAAATTCTGCCTGTAAATTCATGGCCGCTTGAGAGCGTTTCGTGGCCATATTTTTAATTGCCTGAGCTTCATCCAAGACCACCACTTGCCATTGCACCTTTGCCAACATTTCTGCTACGTCTTCCTGTTGTAAAAGCCCGTAGGTACAAACCATCAGGTCAAAGGGTTGCAAATTTTCTAACATATTTGCGCGATCGCCGCTCCCAAACTGTCGAGGATTTAAGGTCGGTGCAAACCGATTGGCTTCACTGATCCAATTCGGGCAAACGGAAGTCGGGGCAACAATTAAGGTCGGGCCAGCCGCTGCTTTGGTTAAAATTAACGCCAAGGCTTGAATGGTTTTTCCCAACCCCATGTCATCCGCTAAACAGGCTCCCACCCCCCAATGGGCCAAACGGGTCAACCATTGAAACCCTTCAATTTGATAATCCCGTAGATCCGCCTGTAAGGTTGAGGGAACTTGCGGCTCTAAGGCTTGCATTTCCTTAATGCGTTTGAGGTGGGCTTTCCAATGGCGATCGCTCTTTAAACTTTCCGCTTCATCAAAAAGATCCTCTAATGCCAAGGCCGCTAGAGGATGAAAACGTCGTCCTTTTCCCTGCTTTTCCGAAAATCCCCTTAACTCTTGTAATCGCTGACGAAATTCTTCCGTTAACGCTAAAAATTGACCATCACCGAGGGCAATAAAACGGCTGGGACTTTTATCCAATAGTTCGATTAACTGTTGCAAGCCAAAGACTAAATTATCATCCAGACGTAACTCCCCTTCCGCAGAAAACCAATCCCGTTCCCGTTGAATATGAAGCTGCAATTGATTAAAACGAGCCTCCTGACGAACCCGTAATTTTTCCCCTTCAGGCCACTCCACTTTTGCCTTTTCGCCTAATGCCTGTAATTCCAAGAGCAATTCTAGGCAATGTTCAGGTTCTTCGAGAAACCATTCGCTCCCTGTGGCATCGTTTAAAATCAGGGTTGGACAAGCCTTGATAATTTCATTTGCTTGTTGTTTTTCTGCATTTAAATCACGGGTTGTTTGGTAGCGTTGACCATTAATGTCTGTAATCACCGTTGCGCCACCTTGACCAGGTTGAAAATAAGGCCCCGCATCTCCAAAAGGACGGGTGAGGAGGGCAACCTTTAAGCCTTCTCCCATCGGTAAAAGCTGAATATGGGGTAAACTTTGGGCGGGTAATTCTTGGGCTGATTCTAAACCACCGCCAATATCGGAATGAACGGTAACGAGGCCCGCGATCGCGTTAATAGCGGTTAAAACTTTTTCTTGGGCTGCAATAGGAACTTCCAATCGGTTTTTATCGCCTAAAATCTTGGCAATCCGAAGATGTTGGGCCGTAACTGCAATCACTTTCAATCGCGTGAGACTTTCCTTGAGGGCAATCACTTCCTCTGCATCGGAAATATCGGGTTCCAGTTGTAAAATTAGGCGTTGATTTTTTGCTTTTTTGACTTGTAATTCGGGTTCACCGGCAACAACTTCAACCTGTATTGTGGTATTTTCCCAAAATACGAGCGGATGACCAATGAGGGCAACCAAAGCGGTTGGTTCAAATCGATATTCCGTTTGTCCGTAATAGCCTACTGTATAACTGTCTAAATGGGCGCAAACTTGCCAATCTTGCGGAGTGAAGTAATTCAAATTGGCTGATTGTTTGGTTAACCGTTTTAAGGCAATAGCTCGTCCTGCTGACCAACCGCTTTTAGGGTTCCAAACTTGTTCTTTTGGAGCAATGGAAACAAGTTTCGTTGAAAAGTAAGTCACGAACCAAGCCAAGCGTTTGCTGGCTGTTGGTTCAGGTTCAGCTTTTTTAACGGTCGCCAAGCCGCCTAAATTGGTTAGAGCTGTTAAGGATAATTCCCAATCGCTTTTCGGTTGCAGGATATCTAAAAGGCTAACCAGTTTTTCTTGTTTGCGCCATTTTTCGATGCTCTCTAGCTCTGCAAACTTTATCGAAGACTGAGAGCGTTGAATCACCTCGGTCATCTCGGAGACTAGCCAATGATAACCCGCTTTTAATGCAGGTTTTTGAATGACAGTTGCTTGATTCACTAACGGGCCTTTCCGTTCAGGAGCTAACCAATAGACAAAAATGACTTTGAAAAAGCTCACCAGAGCATGATCCTGGGTGGAATATTGACACCGATTCCGTAAACTTTCTTGTTTGCTGCGATCGCCTTCTTGCCAGCGAATTAAATCTTGAAAGAGTTCGTAAATCTCACACGCCAACGGATCTTCCCGTAGATCAAGGGCAGTTTTGATATAGGAGGCCGCTTCTTGATAGCATTCACCCGTTCCCACACCCATCAGTGACAACACAAATAAAATTCCTGAAATTCGGGGTAAATAAACTTTACGCTTTTGAGTGAGTTTTCTGAGACTGGTTAGGGTTTTGCGATAATCGGCGATCGCGTCTTGATACTGACCCCGCAGACAGGCCATATTCGCTTGATAGAGAAAGAAATTACTGGGATGTAAATCAGGACATTGGGTTTCCAATTGTTTCAAAAGCTTTTCTAGTTCTGTTAATTGGCCCCGAAACAGTAATTGTTCCGCCAATAGCATGGCCAAAATTAAAGAATTGCGTTTGTGTTGTAGAACTTCTATCTGGAGTTGTTCAAATAACTCATCGGCGGGAGATAGATCGCTGAGAGAAATCACCAACTTA
This sequence comes from uncultured bacterium, assembly GCA_964482215.1. Lineage (GTDB taxonomy): Bacteria > Cyanobacteriota > Cyanobacteriia > Cyanobacteriales > Microcystaceae > Snowella. The sequence continues at coordinate 2,646 of CAYZWO010000180.1, read as the reverse complement.
GTTTGAATAATCAGATCTTTCAATTCGGGATGCAGTTGATTGAACCATTCCTCATCAAAGGGATTGTCCAGCATTTCCAGCAAAGTGCCATCTAAAGTAACAGGAAATCCCTGATAATTTGAAGTAAATCGATAAAAATCTTTAAATTGTTTCTGAATAAACTTTAAATCGCCACGATGAATGCCAATGCGAATCTCTCGAATAAAGTCACTATTATTGCGAAAATTGCGCCATCCACCATAACGAACATCCTCAATCGGAAAGGTCTTGTCAACGGCCGTCACCAGTTTTTCAAATTCTCCTGTTTTGACCGCATCTCGACTAGGGATTTCCCGTAATTGGGTATGACAAGTGACTCCTTTTCCCTGCTCAAAAACCACTAATCCTGAAGCCAGGAGTTTATCTAAGGTGGGTTTAAGGAGAGCGGGCGACCATTGATTTTCTTTTGGGTCTTTTAACCCCAAATTTTGTAAACACGTTGCTAAGTCACAACGAGAAATGGGTTTATAGACAATTGAAAATAAACGTAGAATTGTCTTTTCTAAAGCGGGTAATTGCTCGTATTGGCTAATTAATTCTTGATAGTCTTTGAGTTCGGCAGCGTTAGTCATCATGACAAATTGATCGAGCAAGCCTCTGTAGCGTCGCTTTATTCTTTAAAAATATAAAAATCTGGAATAAATTAGAATTCACTTTATTTAAATTAACATTGGGTTGAACCTTTCTAGAATGGGTAACGCGCGATCGCTCGGTGATTTTTGAGCATATTCCCTAAAAGTCAATAAACCTAGATAAATAATAGGGATACGATCGCGGATAAACCCGATAAAATAAGTGGGATTGAAATTACCGACCCTCCTACGGATACCGTTTATGCCACGCCGCGAAGACTTAAAAAAAATTCTTGTATTGGGAGCGGGCCCGATTGTCATCGGCCAAGCCTGTGAATTCGACTATTCTGGAACTCAAGCCTGTAAAGCCTTACGGGAAGAAGGCTATGAAGTGGTGTTAGTCAACTCTAACCCTGCTTCGATTATGACCGATCCAGAGACGGCTCACCGTACCTATATTGAACCGCTCATCCCCGAAATGGTGGAAAAAGTCATCGCTAAGGAACGTCCTGATGCCCTCTTACCCACAATGGGCGGACAAACTGCCTTAAATATTGCAGTGGCGTTGGCGAAAAATGGTGTCCTCGACAAATACGGGGTTGAGTTGATCGGGGCAAAATTGGCCGCGATTGAGATGGGAGAAGACCGAGAACTGTTTAAAGAAGCTATGGCCCGTATTGGGGTTCCCGTTTGCCCATCAGGAATTGCCAATAATATTGAAGAGGCGCGGCGCGTTGCCCAGGAAATTGGCTCCTATCCTTTGATTATTCGTCCTGCCTTTACCTTAGCGGGAACAGGGGGCGGCATTGCCTACAACCAGGAAGAATACGAAGAGATGGCCGCCTATGGTTTAGAACAATCTCCCGTTTCCCAAATCTTGGTGGAAAAATCCCTCTTAGGTTGGAAAGAATACGAACTGGAAGTGATGCGAGACTTAGCGGATAATGTGGTGATTATCTGCTCGATTGAAAACTTTGACCCGATGGGGGTGCATACGGGAGATTCCATTACGGTCGCTCCTGCCCAAACCCTAACTGATAAAGAATATCAACGGCTACGGGATTATTCCAAAGCCATTATCCGAGAAGTGGGCGTTGAAACGGGCGGATCGAATATTCAGTTTTCCGTCAATCCTGCCAATGGGGAAGTGATCGTTATTGAAATGAATCCCCGTGTATCCCGTTCTTCGGCTTTAGCGTCTAAGGCGACTGGGTTTCCCATCGCGAAGTTTGCAGCCAAATTAGCGGTAGGTTATACCCTTAACGAAATTTCTAACGATATTACCAAGAAAACCCCTGCATCCTTTGAACCGACTATTGATTATGTCGTTACCAAAATTCCCCGCTTTGCCTTTGAAAAATTCCCTGGCTCAGAGCCAATTTTAACCACTCAAATGAAATCTGTAGGGGAAGCGATGGCCATTGGTCGCACCTTCCAAGAATCCTTCCAAAAAGCCTTGCGTTCTTTGGAAACAGGACGGGCAGGTTTTGGTTGCGATCGCTCAGAAACCTTACCCACTATCCCCCAAATTCGCGGTCAACTGCGGACACCCAACCCCGAACGGGTTTACTCTATCTATCATGCTTTCAAACTGGGGATGAGTGTAGAGGAAATTCATGAACTAACGGCCATTGATCCCTGGTTTTTGGATAAATTAGCGGATTTAATTGAAACCGAAAAATTCCTCAAGCAACAGAGCTTAACCGAAATTACGGCGGAGCAGATGCGCTATGTGAAACGTCAAGGATTCAGCGATCGCCAAATTGCCTTTGCCACTAAAACTACAGAAGATGAAGTCCGAGCTTACCGTAAGAGCTTAGGCATTATTCCCGTTTATAAAATGGTGGATACTTGCGCGGCGGAATTTGAAGCCTTAACGCCCTATTATTACTCCACCTATGAGCCTTCAGAATCGGAAGTTTTACCCTGCGACAAACCCAAAGTGATGATCTTAGGGGGCGGGCCAAACCGTATTGGACAAGGGATCGAATTTGATTATTGTACCGTTCACGCGGTGCTCTCGCTCCGAGAAGAG
>CAYZWO010000179.1:2185-5977 GCA_964482215.1 uncultured bacterium | reverse complement strand
TAGTGACTAGCACATCAATTTCTAAGGTTTGTCCATTTAAGCGTTTTTTAACTCGTTGGCTGACTTGATGAACAGGGATTCCTCGCTTAAAAAAAATGGTTTCACAGGCAGGCGCGACCATATTTTCGACAAATCTTCCCCATTTGCCCCCTAAATCACCAATTTGTTTGTTAACTTCTCTAATTTTGCGATCGGTTTCTTGGAAATGTTGATCAGTTGCTTGAGATTGCTCCCTTAGTAAGCGTTCTGTTTCTTGAGATTGCGCCCTTAGTAAGCGTTTTGTCTCTTGTGACTGTTCTTTCAGTAAACGTTCTGTTTCTTGAAAGCGACGTTCTGCTTCCTGAAAACGGTGTTCTGTTTCTTTTTGAGCGGTGGCTAATTCAGCGAGGAGTTGCCACACATCATCGGCGGTTGTTGTCATGGTCTAGCTTTTTTATGCTTCGCAATGCTTGGGTTTCTCTGTTTACGATTTTATCTTTTTTAATTACAATCGCCGATTAGTTGGTAATTCTCTATGATCAATTGTCCATTATCCATGTTTCTTTCAATTAAATTGACCTACTTAATATTCATTTACAAAATATTTCTTGGGGTTCTCTTCAATGGGAAAATAGCGAAAACCCTTTTTAAAAATTATTATCAAAATGACTATTACCCCCGAATCCGTTCAAGAATTGCTCTCATCGGAATCCTTTGGCGATCGCGTGCGTGGATTGAATCATCTGAAATTCATCGATCCTAAACTAGCTTTTGAAATGGTTAAACCGTTAGTCAGCGATCGCAATGCGCGGATTCGGTATGCAGCGGTCAGTCAGCTTGATCCGTTAGGTAAGGAAGATCCTGATGAAGCCTTGCTGTTACTCCGCGATCGCCTATTTAATGATCCTGAAATTGATGTCAAATCCGTTGCGGCTGATGTGATTGGAGGATTAAAACTTACTGCCGCCTATAGGGATTTACGCGAAGTTTATGAAACAACCGACGAATGGCTTTTACAAATGAGCATTATCGCCACCTTGGGAGAAATGGGTGACCCCCAAGCCCTGGATTTATTAAAAATTGCCTTAGATTCAGAGAATAGTCTAATTCGGATGGCGGCCATTAGTGCCCTGGGCGATTTACAGCAACCTGAAGCCATTCCCCTATTGCTCCCCTTAGTGAACGATGAAGATTGGCAAGTAAGATTTCGGTTAGCGATCGCCTTGGGACAATTTGATGATGCTCAGGCAAAAGTTGCTTTGGGGCAACTGGCTCAAGATAATTTCGATCAAGTCGCCACTATTGCCCAAGATCTGTTAAAAGCGGCGGGTTAGTCAAAATTGGCAAACTGACGCTTTAAAGTTGCCGTTTTTCCCTAAAGCAGTGTTAGTAGGTGGTTAAAATGCTAGTGCTGCTTTGCCTTTACGGTCGGTTTCTATACCACTGATAAAGACGATAGAACGCTTTCTCAAGTTCTACCCAAACAAAAATTAAGGCACTAAATCCTAAACAAATCATTAGTTCCTTAAAAGGCAAATAATGGGTTCCAAAGAAATTCCGCAACGGTTCCACATAAATTAAAAGTAATTGTAAAAAGGAGGTAATCACCACAGAAATCAGCAGAAAAGGATTCGATAAGGGATTCATTTCAATGGTTAAACGAGTAAGCGATCGCACAGCTAGAGCATGACCCATTTGCGCTAAACAGAGTGTCGTAAACACCATCGTTTTCCAGCGATCAACCGCTAAAAGCCCATCGGCATTATGTTCATGGGTATAATCGTAAGCCCAAATCATCATGGCAATGGTAACGGTGGCGAGGATTAAGCCGATGCGAATCATATAAGAACCTAAGCCCCTAGCAAAGATGCTTTCTTTGGGATCTTTAGGGGATTCTCGCATAATCGTCGGTTTACCAGGCTCGACAGCTAGAGCCAAAGCGGGAACGCCATCCGTAACCAGGTTCATCCATAAAATTTGTAAGGGCGTTAAAGGGACTCCTCCTAACCCAATCAGAGGAGCGGCAGCGATGGTTAAGACCTCTCCAATATTACTGCCGAGAATATAGCGAATAAAGCGGCGAATATTGGTATAAACGACTCGGCCTTCTTCAATAGCCGCAATAATAGTTGTAAAATTGTCATCTAATAAAACCATATCGCTGGCTTCTTTACTTACATCGGTCCCCGTAATGCCCATCGCTACTCCAATATCGGCTTGTTTAAGAGCAGGTGCATCGTTAACGCCATCTCCCGTCATAGCAACGACCTGATTTTGCCGCCGTAGGGCTTGCACAATGCGGAGTTTGTGTTGGGAAGATACCCGTGCATAAACGCTCACGAGATTAACAATGTCATCTAGTTCAACATCATCGAAGGTTTCCAATTGTTGGCCTGTTACGACCCGTTTATTCTCTTGCATGATGCCCAAATCTTCCGCGATCGCCTTAGCCGTCAGGGGATGATCTCCCGTAATCATGACAGGTCGAATTCCCGCCAGATGGCATTGGGCAACCGCTTCTCGCACTTCAGGGCGGGGGGCATCTAACATTCCCACCAACCCCAACCAGGTTAATTCCTGCTCAATTTCCTGATCACTGGTACTGCTAGAGACATTAAATACTGGCTTCCAGGCAAAACCCAACACCCGTAAACCGCGACGGGCTAATTGATTATTACGATCTAGAATTTGCAAGCATTGTTCATCGGTTAGGGATTGGGCGCGATCGCCGATTTGGATTTGGGTACAACGCTCTAGGGTTAATTCGGGGGAACCTTTCACCAAAACCAGTTCTCGATTTGGCTCCGATAAAATACTGGCCGCGATATCTCGAATGATCACACTCATCCGCTTCCGTTCCGAAGAAAAGGGAAATTCCGTAACACGAGGAAATTTTTTGTCCTGTTCCGCTTTAAACCAACCCGCTTTTCCTGCCAATACTAATAAGGCTCCTTCCGTCGGATCGCCCATAATCACCCATTCGCCTTTTTCCTGATGTAAGACTGCATCATTGCAAATCAAACAGGCCAACATCAACAGACGAAATTCCAAATCCAAGGGTAATTCAGCTAAGGTTGAATCTTTGGTTTGAAATTCTCCTTCAGGACAATAGCCTTCTCCTGTTACTCGTAAATACCAGTGATAGGTACTCACTGCTTGTACTGCCATCTTATTCTGTGTCAGGGTTCCGGTTTTATCCGAACAAATGGTCGTAACAGACCCCAAGGTTTCCACTGCATTTAATTTACGAATGAGGGCATGGCGTTTCACCATTCGTTGCGTTCCCAAAGCTAAGGTAACAGTAATCACCGCCGGTAATCCTTCTGGGACAACCGCAACCGCCATACTGAGGGAGACTTCCACCAATTGCTGAAATAGTTGGGGGCGCAACAGGGTTCCAATACCAATCACTAACGCCACCAGAATTAAGGAGCCAGTGACTAAAACATTGCCCAATTGGGTCATGCGTTTTTGCAGGGGAGTCGGTTCAACTTCAACGCTCTGAATGGCCGCCGCAATTTTACCCAGTTCTGTTTGCATTCCAATGGTGGTTACTAAAATGCTTCCCCGCCCCTGAACCACTTCTGTTCCTGAAAAAACCATGTTGAAGCGATCGCCGAGGGGAAGATCAGCGGGTAAACTTTCTAGGCATTGCTTTCTCACCGCTTCGGCTTCTCCCGTTAAGGCCGATTCTCTAACTTGTAAATGGTTTGCTTCTAAAATGCGGCCATCAGCAGGGACTTTCACTCCCGCATCTAATAACATCAAATCCCCTGGTACTAAATCTTTAGAATCAATCTCTTGAGCTTTTCC
>CAYZWO010000179.1:0-2165 GCA_964482215.1 uncultured bacterium | reverse complement strand
ATAAATTTTTAAGCGCAGCCAGGGCCTTTTCGGCTCGACTTTCTTGCAGATAGCCCAGAATCCCATTGAGTAAAACCACTATAAAAATAGCAACCGCATCTTTCGGAAAAATCATGGTTCCCGATGCCATCGATGCCTGGATATCCATCGCGCCTGAAATAATGGCCACCGCGATCAGCATCAATAACATGATGTTTTTGAACTGATCGATTAAAATTTCTAACGGTTGGCGCATTCCCGTCTCGATAAGTTCGTTATTGCCGTAGTATCGTCGCTTTTCTTCTACCTCCGTCGGACTTAATCCCGTTCTGCGATCACTATTTAGTAACGTTAAAGCTTCATCGATAGTGATCGTTTGCCAAGAAATTGCGGGGTTAGGCGTGACATTAGAATCCGAAACAGAGGAGGACATGATAATTGTTTCTCAATTAGGTATAAAGCCTTTGCTCGAGATATCAATCTCTACCTGAAAGCCAATAGCTTAGCCCGCAAGTATAATCTCTATCCCTCTGTTGTAACGTGGCCAGCCTATGTTTTCTGCCAATTTATGCGATTCCTTAATAATCGCTAAACCAATGTTTTAATACCAAGAAGGGGTCACGAGTGGCTTTCTTTAAATTGTAAAACCTCGACATTAAGATGGTTCAATCCCTCACGTTCTAGGTTAAGACAAAGTTGTTAACGCCTAGTGTTCCGGTTAATCCGGTGATTTCAATCATAGAATCCGTATTGGCATTAAAACCCGCGATCGCGTCGTTAATTGCTAGAAAAGTTTGGCTCCCAAAGGTAAAGCTTGCTGCTACGTTGGCCAGAAAATTTGTTGTCGTTAACTTATTTCCGATATTCACCGCATCGAGTCCACTCACCGAGCCGACATTGATTAACTGAGTCGGTAATGTACCTACAACGAATAGATCATTACCTGGATTGGCATTAAAATCAGTAATCCTATCGTAAGTCGCTAACAGTGAATCCGTTAGATTTTTGTAGTTAAAGCGATCGCTGCCATTTCCACCTGTAAGCGTATCCTTTCCGCCAGCCCCGATTAATTGATCATTGCCATCCAAGCCCGACAGCACGTTATTGGCACTATTACCCGTCAAAATATTATTACTTGCGTTGCCTGTTCCGTTAATAGCGGACGTTCCCGTCAGCGTTAAATTTTCAATATTAGCGGCTAGGGTTGTGGTCGTACTCGCTTGGAGGGTATCGGTGATGGTCAGGGTTCCCGTTGCTTTTCCTAAAAGGGCATTTGTCGGACTAGATAGGTTGAGCGTAACCGTTTCATTTACTTCATTGATTGCATCGTTAGCAATGGTGATTGTAAAAGTTTGTTTGGTAGCTCCTGGTGCAAACGTTAATGTGCCCGAAGTTGCCGTATAGTCATTGGTGAGCGTGGCAGTCCCTGGGCTAGTACTGTAATTGACGGTAATCGTTTGGGTCGCTGCTGTGTTTAAACTAACGGTGACGGTGGCTTGACTACTCTGCCCCTCCACAAAAGTTAAGTCATTAATGGCAAGACTGGGAATATCATCACTAAGAATGGTTCCAATGCCTTGACTATCTCCTAAACTCGCATTAACTGCACCAGAAAGGTTAACGGCAAAGGTTTCATCGGCTTCCGAAAGCGTATCGCCGAGAATAGCAACATTAATGGTTTTGCTTGTTTCACCTGGATTAAAAGTTAACAATCCTGAAACTGCGTTATAGTCACTGCCTGCTGAAGCTGTTCTATTGGTACTGGAAGTGGCATAGTTGACCGTCACAATTTGACTAGCGGCTTGGGAAAGCGTCACTGTAAAAACCGCATTGCTACTTCCACTATTCCCTTCGGTGATTAACGCATTATTGATAAATAAATAGGGTCGATTAGGATTAACCGTATCCCGATTACCAAAATTAACCTGCGATCGCGTTTGGTTGGCTTGGACTGTGATGGTTTGGGGTAAAGGGCCCGCCGTATTAGCCCGTAATAGCCAATTGACGGAACTTACTGCGAAAGCAGAGAAGTTGCTCGCTGTGCTGGTAGATAACCAGGATTTTCCTGCGGGTGCGTCCGTATCTCTGGGAATGTAAGTATAACTAGAATTATTCCCCCCGTATAAAGCTCCTACGAAAAATGTGCCACTAACCGTTGTTGGGGTAATGGGAATATTAACAAATCC
>CAYZWO010000178.1:0-6244 GCA_964482215.1 uncultured bacterium | reverse complement strand
AAAAACAACCGTCATGGGCTTGAAGATATTTTGCCACCGTCTCACCATCGCTATACATTTCCATCGAACCTTCAAAATGGGTTTGGAAATGAAGAGCTTTTGAAGTTATGGTTTCTTCTGTCTCTGTTGCTGAAGTCACAGCAGCATCTTGAAAATCAACGAATTCGGAGGAAATTGCTTGGCTCTGCATAACCATTATCCTAGTGTAGAGGGGGTGAGCGATTGGGCTAGGGAGATGGATGAGTCCTCCCACCAATTTTAAAGAAGTCTGACATCCTGATGCTTTATAAAAGTTAATATAATAAATAATTAAAATAAAAACTTTTTTAATAAGTTTCTGTATTTGAGGTAGCAAGATGAAAGCATTAGTGGCTGGCGCAACGGGTGGAACAGGACGCTGGATTGTTCAAGAGTTAGTTAATCGTCAAATTCCTGTTAAAGCATTAGTCCGCAACGTAGAAACTGCTAAACAAATTTTGCCTCCTGAAGCTGAATTAGTGGTTGGTGATGTCCTTAAGCCCGAAACCATCAAAGCCGCGATCTCTGACTGTACCGTTGTCTTGTGTGCTACCGGCGCGAAACCGAGTTTTGATTTTACGGGGCCGATGCAGGTTGACTATTTCGGCACAAAAAATTTAGTGGATGTCGCCAAAGAAGCAGGGATTGAACAATTTGTGATAGTAACCTCCCTTTGTGTGTCTAAATTTTTCCATCCTTTAAACCTGTTTTGGTTAATTTTATTTTGGAAACAGCAAGCAGAAAATTATCTGCGTTCCAGTGGCTTAACCTATACCATCGTGCGTCCAGGTGGACTTAAGAATGAGGATAATACGGATTCTATTGTCACGTCATCCGCAGATACTCTGTTTGAAGGCAGTATTCCTCGTCAAAAAGTCGCGCATATTTGCGTAGAATCTCTCTTCCAACCGAGTGCTAAAAATAAAATTGTTGAGATTGTTGCTAAAGCAGATGCTCCCAAGTTAGAGGCTGAGGCACTTTTTGCGAAGGTTTAGTTTAATGACGTTTAGCTAAAGGGGGAGTATGAATACTGTTGATTATTTACGAATTAGTCTAATTGATAAATGTAATTTTCGGTGTCAATATTGCTTACCTGAAGGCGAAGAATTAGACTATATTCTGCAACAGGATCTACTCACCCAATCAGAATTATTAACGTTATTAAAAGAGGTTTTTATTCCCGTTGGTTTTCGCAAATTTCGGCTAACGGGGGGAGAACCGTTATTGCGTCCTGATATTGTCAACATTGTTCAGGCGATCGCGGATTTACCCGAAACAAAAGATTTAGCCTTAACCACCAATGCTTTTTATTTAGCAGAATTAGCTCAAGATTTACATAATGCGGGGTTACGGAGAATTAATATTAGTCTGGATTCTTTGGAGCCTGATACCTTTAATCAAATTATTGGCAATCGAGGACGCGATCGCTGGGAAAAGACCTGGTTAGGAATTCAAAAAGCCTATCAAGTGGGTTTTAATCCCTTAAAGTTAAATGTTGTTATTATTCCCAATGTCAATGATCATGAAGTTGAAGCCTTAGCTGCGTTAACCTTAGAGCAAAATTGGCACGTCCGTTTTATCGAATTTATGCCCATTGGTAATTCAGAATTATTTCAAGAAAGAGCCTGGATTCCCTCGGAAGAGTTGCGGCAACGAATTCGACAAAAATGGGGTTTAATTCAATCCCAAGTTAAAGGTAATGGCCCTGCTGATGTCTTTCAGATTCCAGGCGCAACAGGAACATTAGGGTTTATTAGCCAGATGTCGGAATGTTTCTGCGATCGCTGTAATCGGATGCGCTTATCTGCTGATGGCTGGTTGCGACCTTGCCTATTAAATGAAACAGGACAATTAGATTTAAAAAATGCGTTACGACAAGGCATTTCAACGCAAGAATTAAGGCAAAAAGTTGAAATTTTATTACAGTTAAAACCTGAAATTAATTTTAAAGAACGCAACTCAGGTACACAAAAAGGTAGCTATACTCGAACGATGTCTCAAATTGGTGGTTAAATTAATAATCTTACACATATTTAAAGCCTTACTAAGTGAAGATTTAACGACGAAATTTTGTAGAGCTTAAATAAAGAGAACGTGATCGCTGCTCTTGGAGTAGATTGACACAGTGCTAATCATTTATGATGGATTAAGGCTTTACCCATACTATCGCGCTGAATATTGTTTTTTATGGTAACTACTGCTCTGACATCCGAATCCCTATTAGACATCGCTCAAAAAACTCGTCAAGCTTCTCGTGAGTTAGCGAGTCTTTCTAGTGAGGATCGGAATCAAGCGATAGGAGTCATTGCCGAAGCATTAGAAGCCGCGATCGCGCAAATCGTAGAAGCCAACACCTTAGATTGTCAAGCAGCCCAAGCAGAGGGGATTGCCAAGCCTTTGTATGATCGATTGAAACTCAGTGAAAACAAACTCAAAGCCACCATTGCAGGCGTTTGGGATGTGCAAAAATTAGCTGATCCCATTGGAGAAATTTCTATCCATCGAGAATTAGACCAAGGCTTAGTGTTAAAACGTCTTAGCTGTCCCTTGGGTGTTCTGGGAGTCATTTTTGAAGCTCGCCCTGAAGCCTTAATTCAAATTACTAGCCTCGCGCTGAAATCAGGCAATGGTGTCATTTTAAAAGGTGGAAAAGAAGCAACCCGTTCCTGTCAAGTCTTGGTTGAAATTATCAAAAAAGCTTTAAATCAAACGAAAGTTAATCCTGATGCTATTCAATTGTTAACCACAAGAGAAGAGATCAAAGAATTATTAACCCTTGAAAAATATGTGGATTTAATTATTCCCAGAGGCTCTAACGAATTTGTTCGTTATATTCAACAAAATACCCAAATTCCTGTTCTGGGCCATGCCGATGGAATTTGCCATTTATATTTAGATGAAAACGCTGATTTTCAAAAAGCGATCGCCATAACAGTTGATGCGAAAACCCAATATCCTGCGGCTTGTAATGCCATTGAAACGCTATTAGTCCACCAAAAAATTGCCCCGCAAATCTTACCCCAATTAGCTGATGCGTTAACGACTAAACAGGTTGTCTTAAAAGGAGATGCAGCCACCCAAGCCATTATTTCCGTTTTACCTGCGACCGAAAGTGATTGGCGGACGGAATACAGTGATCTTATTTTGTCGATTAAAATTGTGGATTCCCTAGAAGACGCGATCGCTCACATTAATACCTACGGATCAAAACATACTGATGGCATTGTGACCGAAGACTTAGAAGCGGCTAACCTGTTCTGTAATCAGGTAGATGCAGCAGGGGTTTTCCATAATTGCAGTACCCGTTTTGCCGATGGTTTCCGTTATGGTTTTGGGGCAGAAGTGGGAATTAGTACGCAAAAAATGCCACCACGCGGCCCTGTAGGATTAGAAGGATTAGTAACTTATAAGTATCAATTGGTTGGTGATGGGCATATTGTAGAAAGTTATAGTGGAACTAACGCGAAACCCTTTACTCATAAAAATTTAAATTTGTAAGATCAAATCGCTTGAAAAGAAAGGATTGATAACCTATGGCAACTATTATTGAAACCGACTTGAAGGAAGTTTTAGGAGAAATTAAGCAACAACTTAATAGGATTCAAGGAGATATTGCTGATTTAAAGCTTAATCAGGCACGGATGGAAGAAAAACTAACAGGGCAAATAGCTGCTGTCGAGGAAAAACTAACAGGGCAAATAACTGCTGTCGAGGAAAAACTAACGGGGCAAATAGTTGCTGTCGAGGAAAAGTTAACGGGTAAAATCAACGTCTTAGATGAAAAAGTTACAGGTTTCGGCAAACGCTTAGAAAATCAAGAGTTTACCAATAGAGGTATTTTAATTGCTCTCATTGTGGCGTTAATTGCAGGAGCCGCTAAATTATTTGGTTTTTTACCTAATCCCTAACTACGCGATCGCGTCTTCAAAAAATAACGATTATTACAGCAATATTTATAAGCTTCAATCCTATTGGAGACGCATTAAAGTTAACTCTGATTAAGATTTAGCTGCTAGGGTTCTATAACTAAATGTAGAGAAATTTAAATATTTCCGTATATTTAGGGATGATAGTGAGTCGATTTATTGTCTCTAATGTTAATGTTGAGTTATTATCGTTCTAAATTAACAATGCTCCACAAAAATCTTCATTGTTAACCAAAAGTATTCAATAACGCTAAATCATCAAAAATAATCTTAAAACTTTATAAAAAATCATGACAGCTATCTTTAGAAGTTCGACGGATAATATTGCCAATACGGAGTTTTTAGCTCCGATCAAGCCAACTGAAACAGGGGTTTATGTCACCATTCATGGACATTTTTATCAACCGCCACGCGAGAATCCCTATTTGAATGTGATTGAACGTCAGCCCAGTGCAACCCCCTTTCATGATTGGAATGAACGGATTCACCATGAATGTTATCGTCCTAATGCGTTTGCTCGTATTCTCAATGATCGGGGTGAAATTCTAGAGATTGTTAATAATTTTGAATATTTAAGCTTTAATATTGGCCCTACCTTGATGTCTTGGTTAGAGGGTTATGATCCCGAAACCTATCAACGCATTATCGAAGCGGATCGGAAAAGTTGCGATCGCCTCAATGGTCACGGTAACGCGATCGCGCAAGTTTACAATCACATCATTCTCCCGCTCGCCAACAAACGGGATAAATATACGCAAATTCGGTGGGGAAAAGCCGATTTCAAAGCGCGATTTGGTCGAGAACCTGAAGGCATTTGGTTAGCAGAAACAGCCGTTGATCAAGAAACCTTAGAAACCTTAATTGATGAGAATATTCGGTTTATTATTTTGGCTCCTTCCCAAGCAGAACGGTGTCGTCCTTTTGCCACTGAAATTGATCCCGAACCCGAATGGCACGAAGTTGGTGGTGGCCAAATTGATCCCAACCGTCCCTACCGTTGTTTTATTGCGGATGGTCGCTATATTGATATTTTCTTTTATGATGGCCCGATTTCCCGTGATATGGGCTTTAATGATGTCCTCAGTAGTTCCGAGCATTTTGCAGGCAGATTAGGACAAGCCGTTAAAGGGGATCATCGCCCTGCCCAGATTATCAGCGTTGCCACCGATGGCGAAACCTTTGGCCACCACAAAGGCGGAACTGAAAAATGCCTAGCCTATGCCTTTACTCAGGAATTTGTGCAACGAGGCTGGACAGTCACCAATTTTGCCCACTATCTCAGCGTTCATCCCCCTCAATGGGAAGTGGAATTGAAACCCGTGACGGCTTGGAGTTGCTTTCATGGGGTTGATCGTTGGCAGGATGATTGCGGTTGTGGCGGAGGCGGCACCTGGCACCAGAAATGGCGCAGACCCTTGCGGGAGAGTTTAAATTGGTTACGGGATCAATTGACGGTTTTATATTTAGAGGCAGGCCGCAAACTGTTTGTTGATCCCTGGCAAGCGCGGGAAGACTATATTCAAGTCATTTTGCAGCGATCGCCTGAACAAACGGAAACTTTTTTAAATCAGCATCAAAATCATGCGCTTTCTGAAGCCGAAAAAATCGATGCCCTGCGCTTACTGGAAATGCAACGGTTAAGCCTGTTAATGTTCACCAGTTGCGGTTGGTTCTTTGATGAAATTTCTCGACCTGAAGGAGTCCAGATCCTACGCTACGCAGCACGGGCAATGGAATTAGCGGCGGAAGTCACAGGAACTCATTTAGAAGATAAATTCATTCGTCAATTAGCCAAAGCCACCAGTAATGTGGAAATTTTTAAAGATGGTGAGACGGTTTATCAACAGTTAGTGACAACGGCCCAAATTAGTTTTGAACAGGTTGCCGCCCACTATGCCATTAGTTCTCTGTTTACTAATTACGCGCGCCAGCAATCTCTCTATTGTTATCAAACCGAACAACTGGATTACCAAAAGCAGCAGTTAGGAACCTTAACCCTTGCGGTGGGACAGGTCAAGTTAACCTCTTCGATTACCTGGGAAAGCCATCATTTCACCTTCGCAGTCTTGCATTTAGGGGGGTGGGATTTCCACTGTTGCATTCAACCCTTTGCAGGTCGAAGTGCCTATAGCAAATTAAAAGAACAGGTCTTTGATTCGTTGAAACTCGCCAGTGCGGCCCAAATTATTCTCAATCTCAGCGAAGTGTTTGGCAATCAATCTTTTAATCTGCAACACCTCTTTGCGGAAGAACGCCACCGCATTATGCAGCTATTAACCGAGAAAACGAAGAAACACCTC
>CAYZWO010000177.1:0-6543 GCA_964482215.1 uncultured bacterium | reverse complement strand
TATCTGGAATCCTCTTTAACTACAGTTCAACTGTATTGGTGCAAGATCTAAGGTAGGCGGAAGCAGGTAGACCCCAATCCAAACGAAGGCTAGGCTTCTTGGGGAGATGGCAATAAGCAATCAAGCCACAGACGAGATTCACCCCAAAGTTAGCAGGGCTCCAATAGTAATGCTTGAAGTTCGTTAACTAATTTTCCTCTTGCGAAGTCGCTTGAGGTGGTAGGGCTGCAATAATTGCATCAATGACTTTACTGACGCTGACAATTTCCATGCCCTTCATTTCGGTAAGGCTTTGACCTTTGGGAATGATGGCGCGTTTAAAGCCAAGCTTAGCCGCCTCTTTTAGCCGTAACTCAATTTGAGAAACAGAGCGAACTTGTCCCCCTAAGCCGACTTCCCCAATTAACACAGTACGAGAATCGACAACGCGATCGCGGAAACTGGCCACCAAGGCAACGGCAACCCCTAAATCGGCGGCAGGTTCCTCCACATCTAGACCTCCTGCGGCGGAAACATAGGCATCTAGTTTAGAAAAAGGAATACCCACTCGCTTTTCTAAGACGGCTAAAATTTGTTGCAAACGGTTGTAATCGATTCCTGTGGTAGAACGACGAGGCGACGGGTAACTGGTGGGGCTGACGAGGGCTTGTAATTCCACCAATAACGGACGGGTTCCTTCGCAAGCTACAACGGTTGAAGTCCCTGGGCTGATCTCTTCCCGATTACCTAAGAATAATTCAGAAGGATTATTGACCTCGCTGAGTCCCTCTTCGACCATTTCAAAAATGCCGATTTCATGGGTTGCGCCAAAACGATTTTTAACCGATCGCAGAAGTCGATGGGAAGCATAGCGATCGCCTTGAAAATATAAAACCGTATCAACTAAGTGTTCCAAAACCTTCGGCCCCGCGATCGCGCCTTCTTTAGTGACATGGCCGACGATAAACAGACTAATATTTTCCCGTTTCGCCACCTGCATCAACGTAGACGTACATTCTCTGACCTGAGCCACTGACCCAGGAGCCGAAGTCAGCGCCGAGTAATAAAGATTTTGGATACTATCAATCACCGCTACTTGAGGTTTGAGGGCTTCCAATTCCCGCAAGACTTCCTCTAAATCCGTTTCGGGTAAGACATAGAGCTTTGAGTCAATATCGTCTTCTAGGGGCGCGATCGCTACTTCTTCAGTCTCCCTCTTTGATTTTGCTTTCTTCATCACTTCCGTCGGTTGGGTAACGCCTAAACGAGAAGCCCGTAACTTAATCTGTTGCCCTGATTCTTCCGCCGACACATACAAAATGCGGGGTAAACGTTGGGCTAACTGATATGCAACCTGTAACAAAAGCGTGGATTTCCCAATTCCTGGATCACCCCCGATTAACACCAACGCCCCTGGCACAATGCCACCCCCTAACACCCGATCCAACTCACCGTAGCCTGAAAAATAGCGAGTTTGATCCTGATCGTGAATTTGGGAAAACTTAAGGGAAATGCGGGGTTGAGCCTGCCCATTTTTCGCAGCAGACTTTGGCCCCATTTGCCAAGCATTACGGCTGGGATTGCCTACACTGGTAGAACTGACAGCTTGTTCCTGTAAACTTCCATAAACCCCACAACTCGGACATTTTCCATACCACTGGGGAGATTCTCCGCCACAGCTACTACAAACATAAAGAATTCGTGATTTTGCCATGTTAAGTTTTCTATCGAAACATCAAAACTCATCAAGATTTATCCGAAGATTTTGGTTTATGCTAGGAAAAGAGAAAATATTGATTCTCGATTGAGAGCCGATATTTAGGACTTATCTAAGCGAAATAGTCCCCCATAAACTCGCCCTAAAAAAATTACTAATCTATCTAACTTCACGATTAGCAATTCTACTTAACAATAAAAACCATAAGGAGCGTTGAGTCAGTTGGAAGCTCATAAAGAAAAAATTCTCGTTGTTGATGACGAAGCCAGCATCCGCCGCATTTTAGAAACTCGTTTATCCATGATTGGCTACGATGTGGTCACTGCTGCCGACGGAGAGGAAGCGATCGACATTTTCCATAAAACGGAACCCGACCTGGTAGTGCTAGATGTCATGATGCCCAAACTCGATGGTTATGGGGTCTGTCAGGAGCTACGCAAAGAGTCAGATATTCCGATCATTATGTTAACGGCGCTGGGGGATGTGGCAGACCGAATTACAGGTCTAGAGCTAGGGGCCGATGATTATGTCGTTAAACCCTTCTCTCCCAAAGAGCTAGAGGCACGTATTCGCTCCGTTCTGCGTCGGGTGGACAAAAATGGAATGCCTGGAATTCCCAGTTCAGGGGTGATTCAAATCGCATCCATCCGTATTGATACTAACAAACGGCAGGTCTATAAGGGGGATGAACGAATTCGCTTAACAGGTATGGAGTTCAGCTTGCTAGAACTGCTAGTCGGTCGTTCTGGGGAGCCGTTTTCCCGTTCCGATATCCTTCAGGAAGTTTGGGGCTATACTCCCGAACGTCATGTCGATACACGGGTAGTAGATGTCCATATTTCTCGGCTACGGGCTAAGCTAGAAGATGATCCCAGTAATCCTGAGTTGATCCTGACCGCTAGAGGAACAGGTTATCTTTTTCAACGTATTTTAGAACCTGGAGAAGAACCCTAACTGCTTAACTTTGAGGGGAGTGTATGAAAAAAGACCCCAACTGGATACTGCGCCTATTGCCGTTAGTGGCGGGGGCGATCGGTAGCCTGTTATTGCTGATTAATCGATTAAATACGGTTGAATTAACCCCCTCTCAAGCTCGTTCTGATGTGGTGGGGGTTATTCTTTCGGGAATGCTGGCTTTGGTTTGGTTAATTTGGCAACAGGTTCAACCCGTTCCGCCCGATGCCGTTACCCTTATTGGAGAAGAGGGTTTAGAGTTCGCTCCTGATTTACCCGATCCCGTCAAAGTGGAATTAGCTTGGGCTTCCCATTTACTGTTAACTAATACGGTGACAAAATCTCTGGTGGTTTATTACCAAGGTCGGGTTTTACTGCGACGGGGGATTTTAGTCGTAAATCCAGAGGTTAAACCTGGGGCAATCGTTCAGCGAGTTTTAAATACTCAAAAACCTGTTTATTTAGTGAATCTCAATTTATATCCAGGCAAAGTTGAGTTTGATTATTTACCTGAAAATACTCAAGGCTTAATTTGTCAGCCAATGGGTAAACAGGGAGTCTTAATTTTGGGGGCCAATATTCCCCGCAGTTACACCAAACAGGATGAAAATTGGGTTGCAGGGATCGCCGATAAGTTAAGCCTTACCCTTGAGCAAAATTTAGGGTAGGTTAAACAGCGATCACCTGATTATAAAAGCAAAAGTTTTAGTGCCTAATTGAAACAAGATGGCTCTCTTGTACACCCCATGATAATTAAAAGTTATTAATGGCTACATTGTTGATTTAGAAAGAGTTACAAGAGAACGAAAGAAATTATTTTGTACCACCATTGAACATTTTACAGGGCTAATTCAAGAGAGCCAACAAGATTAATTGTTGGATATTTTAATTGCGTTTCTACAAGCCAAAATTAATTTAGAGGAGCTTTATCGTCGAGCAAAACGCCAATTGTTATTAGATTATGCAATTAATCTTCCAGAAAGCTGCCCCTATCCTTTAATAGATTTATTATCGGATAATTTTGTAGAAAAAATTATTTAATTAATAGTTCACCGATTAAAAAATATGTTATATTCCAAATTGTTAGGAGGCATTGCCTGAAAAATTAGCAACAAAACTTAATAAATCAATTTATGACACTCTGGGAAAAGCTTTGGAGACAGTTAAATACAGATATTCCAATCAATTGGACAGAAACGGTTAAGGGTGGCGTTGAGGCAAGTGACAAAATTTTTAAGCTTGCAGAGATACTCAATAAAAAAGAAAATGCTTCTCTATCAGTGCTAATTCCCTATTTCCAGCAAACCGCTTCGTTGTTGGATGTGTTAAATTCTCCTCTTGGGCAGGTAATTGGAGCGAGTATTCCTTTTATTGGGATTGCAACGAATTTATTAACGTTTTTAATTGAAAAAAATCAAAAAGAATTATCCATTGAGGATTCGATTTTTATCGTTGCACAAGGAGCTTATTTAGAAAGCTTTAAGCAATTTTTTGAACGTAATCCTGATCTTAAAAATCAATTAACAAATACAAGAATTTCAGAAGAATTATCTAAGAAAATCACGGCTTTTGGAGAAAGTTTTGTTTTAGAGGAAAATGAAGCAAGAAAAACATTAATAGCCTTTGCAGATAGCCGATTAGCCCAAAGCGCAAATGAAGTATTAGCGTCAAGGTTAGAAGAATCAGGCTTTACAAAAACAGAAGCAAATATCATTACCCAACGGATTGCCCGCAGTACCTATCGTTATCTAAAACGTGCTTTTGTAGAAAATCGAGATAAAGTCCCAAAATTAGCCGCTCTTTATGGGCAAAAGTGGCAAGAGGAATTAGAGCGAGATAGCAGCATTGATGATTATTTAACATGGATTTCTGAGCGTCCTTTAGAAACTGTTTTTGATGAGGAATTTTCTTTTCAAGATATTTATGTGCCGTTAAAGGTTCAACCTGTTAAGGCGGGAGGAATTGACGAAAAAGCAGAACAAACCAATATTGAAGATTGGGCAA
Organism: uncultured bacterium; assembly: GCA_964482215.1. Classification (GTDB taxonomy): domain Bacteria; phylum Cyanobacteriota; class Cyanobacteriia; order Cyanobacteriales; family Microcystaceae; genus Snowella. The sequence continues at coordinate 1,889 of CAYZWO010000177.1, read as the reverse complement.
TTAATCTATTATTAGATGAAAACCCAAAAAGACAAGTTCTATTTATTCAAGGACGACCAGGTGCAGGTAAAAGTGTTTTTTGTCGTTTATTTGCAGATCAAGTCCGCCGAGAACTGTATCCCATTTATATCCCAATTTTAATCCGTTTACGGGATATTAAACATTTTTCTACGGATTTTGATGAAACTTTAACAAAAGCTATTGGTCGGGATTTTGTGACTGATAAGGGATGGTTAACTGATCGAAATACCCGCTTTTTATTTTTATTAGATGGTTTTGATGAGTTGATATTAACCCAAGGTAAGGGTAATACTGTTAAAGATTTTTTGGATCAGGTTGCTAGATTTCAGCGAGATTGTGGGGATATTTCGGAACGGCAACATCGAGTTTTAATCACAGGGCGACCGTTTGCACTCTATGGCATCGAACGATTAATGCCCAGTAATTTGGAGTGGGTGAATATTGCCTTAATGGATGACGGTTTGCAGGCTCAATGGTGGTCAAATTGGGCCAAGCTTGTAGGAGATCCAGAAGTTCAAGCAGGTCAGGCTTTTTTAGCAGATAGCAATTGTCCCGACCAGGTTAGAGAATTTGCACGGGAGCCGCTTTTACTCTATCTATTAGCCGCAATGCACCGCGATCGCCACATTGATCTAGAAACCCTGCAATCAGGCGATGGAGATATCGTCAAAGTCAAAATTTATCGTGCTGTCATTACCTGGATTTTAACCAAACAGCGTGATAGGGAGCTAAATCGAGAGCTAACGGGCTGTGAACCAGAAGATTTACGCAGTATTTTAGTCGAAGCAGGGCTGTGTGTAACGCAAACGGGAACGGAACAAGCTCTCGTAAGCATGATTGAAAAACGATTAGAAATTAAGGGACACGAAGCCGCCAAACGATTGATTGATGAAGCACGAAAAAATCAAGACAAAAATCCTTTAAAAAACGCCCTAGCTGCTTTTTATTTAAAATCTGCCGCAGGAGCTGATAATTCGGTGGAATTTTTCCATAAAAGTTTTGGGGAATTTTTAATGGCGGAACGGTTAGCCGAAAGTTTATGGCAATGGACAGAAAAAAGCTTAAAACGTCAAGCAAATTATTTGATTAAAGATACGGATTTGGATTGGCAAATTTATGATTTGTTAGGTTATGGATTGTTGACAAGGGAAATTTTAGGTTATTTAATGCCCTTACTCAAATTAGGAGAGCCTGATAGCTTCATTGAAAAAGATTGCTCCTATACCCAAACTGATTGGATCAGTTTATATGAAAGGCTATATCGATTTTATCGTCGTTGGAGCCAAGGAGAATTTATCGAAGCATTAGAATCTTCCAGCCAGATCTTACCCTTAAATAAATCCACTCAGCTCAAAGAGTATCAAATTTTGCTTGGTCAGCGAAAAGTCGATATTTTAACAGGTTTAAATGTCCTTAAATTACTTTTGATAATGAATCAATATGTTCAAAAGCAAAGAAAATTAAAAGATATTATCCAATTTTATCCTTGTGGTAATCCTAGTAATAAAGAAGAATTTGATGCTAAGTGTTTACTTAAAATTATTGGCTATAACGAGTTTTTGCAACCATTTACTTTTCACTCAGAATTAAGAGATTTACTAAGTTACGCCAACCTTAGTGGAGCGAGCCTCAGAAACGTTAACCTTAGCTATTCCAACCTTAGTGGAGCAAGCCTAAGAGATACCAACCTCAGCTACGCCAACCTTAGTGGAGCCAACTTGAGTGAGGTAAGCTTGAGAAATGCCGATCTCAGCTACGCCAATCTTAGTAAAGCAAACCTTAAAAACGCCGACCTTAATGGAGCAAGCTTCAGTGGAGCTGACCTTAATGGAGCAAGCCTTAGTGGAGCCGACCTTAATGAAGCAAGT
>CAYZWO010000176.1:0-6736 GCA_964482215.1 uncultured bacterium | reverse complement strand
CTTTATTCGCCAAGTTCAGAGTCAACGGTACTATTAACTTATTACACAACTGGAAATTAGCATTACTTACTTGAAACTCTCTCGCTTTTAAGTTTTTAGCCAGCAAATTAATTTTTCCTTAATTCGTGTTAGCCTTTCGGATGAAATACTTCCTAAACGAGCGTTAATCACCGATAATTCTATATTACCTGGCTCATAGTTTATAGATTTCTTGAGCATCTTCTAAGGAGTATTCAATTTCATCTTCTTCACAGAAAAATTGCTGTAATGCAAACTCTTGCCAGTCCTTATCTTCCCAGTTACTATACTCTGGTGGGTCATTTTGCTGAGTTATGATAGACGAGGTAAAGTTGGCGATTTGTTCAACGATGTGATCGGGTAGTTGATCAATTTGTTGATGGAGTTTTTCACGGGATATTACAGACATAAGCCAAATTATTGTTTGATTTTTTTCGATTATAGCTTTCTGGAAAAATTGCGTAGAGAATCTTAATTCCAAACTCGGCGATCGCACTTATTCATTTTCAAAACTGCCATGTTTTGCCAGGGATTCATCAACTAAAATTAAGTCATTGTCTGCAATTTAGCTTAATTTATTAATGCTGTTAATCTTTATGACAAAGATATTGACGGATTATCAAGGTTATCCAGTTCGTTTAACTGAAGAAAGATTAATACATATTTTAGGGCATCCCGAAATGGCTATGTTACAGGATAAAATAGAAGAAACCCTTCAAAATCCCGAACAAGTCAGAGCCTCTAATACAGATCATCAAGTTATCCTTAATTATCGATACTATCTTAATACATTAGTTGGGGATAAATGGTTATGTGTTGTTGTAAAGTATCTCGATAATGATGCTTTTTTGTTAACAGCTTATCTCACGAATAGAATTAAATCAGGACAATTGCTATGGCCACTAACTTAAAAATTTGGTTCGATAAAGAAGGGGATTTTCTAGAAGTTCTTTTTTCTGATCAACTAGGTTATATGGAAGAAACAGAAAATGATGCAGTTATGAAAAGAGTTGACGATGAAGGAAATGTATTAGGTTTTTCAGTGTTAGGCGTTAGTCAATTACAAAAAGATAATCCTTTAGTTGCTAACCTTTCTATTAATATTGCTGCTTGATCTGTTAGACAAATTAAGTAATCTAGTAGAAAAATTTATCTAAAACTCTGTGATCGCTCGTTAATATTAAGAGTTAAAGTGATTTGATTAATTTTTACTTAATTTATTTAGAAAAACTATTTTAATTTTTTTATATTGTAGCCTTTAATCTATTGAACGAAGGATTTTGCTAAACAAGTAGATAACACGATAGCAGTATAAAAGTGACATTGAAAGCACAAATATATTTCCAAAAAACAAAAATACTATCCAGATATTAATTATACTAAAATTTGTTACTATTCCAGCAATACTTAAGATTATAGTAATAAAGCTCCAGTTTATTGCATTCATGAAATATTCTAGAAGCTTTTTATAAACCCCTGCATTTTTTAGCCATTGAACAATCTTTTTGCCTTCAATAGCGACAAGGATTGATTTAGATGCCATCAGAAATCCGATCAGTATTCCTTCAAAATTTAATACGCTACTAAATAAATCTTTTGAAAAAGTATTAACAGTAGAGATATTAATAAAAGCAGAGCTTGCTGTAGTGATTATTGTTGACCCAACTAACGGAAACCATCGTTCAATTAACTTATTCATTTTGCCACCTCACAATAATAAGGCTTTAGTTAGCTTCATTAAACATCCTTAAAAGTGTATCTCTCCGTTTATTGTAGGCTCTTTTAAGAAATTCAATTCTTGTTTCATAAGGTAGATGTCTATCTCTTGTTTCTATTCTAATTTTTTCTCTCATACGATTTTTTAATAAATCAACATAAACATTATTTTCCTCTGGAGTTGAACCAGTAATTCTTATAACTGTTGCTCTTTCTGGTATAGTTTTTTTATTATTTTTATTATAAACTAATTGGTTTGTTTCTGCGGTTTTTCTTAACCAATTAGCAGCAAGATTTTGGATATTTTGTACGGAAATATTACTGCTTTTACGCTGACCTTTTGAGATTTTCAAGCTAATTGTTGGCGACCGGAAAAATTGATATAAATCCACAAATTGATCAACTCCATTATCATCTTTGGAAAATAAAGATGGGTTATCTAAACCAGCAACATGGATTTCAAATTCATCTATTTCTGTAAAACTGTTTAATTTTCTTACTGAGTCTTCTTCAAGTATTGGATCAAAGGCATAATAATTTTTTTCTGAGTTACAACATAATTGTAAATATCTTAAAAATATACTAGGGCTTACTCCCATAGCATTAGTTTGTAATAAAATTACTCGAATATTAGAATTAAATAAGAAAGCCGTTCGTTCTCCTAGACCTTGATCTATTTCTAACTCAATCTCTTTGATATTTCCATCACGATCAGCAATTACAGGAAAATCTGCCATTCTAATACGAATAATTTCTCCTTGCCAGAATTCATCCCTCTGCTCTAGCTTAGTTAAATAAGTACATTTATCCAAAACTTCTTTTGCTTTTTGTTGCTGAGGTAAACTATGTATGTCATTTAATACGCTTTCAAGGGTTAAAGCTATATTCAAAGGGACTACTCGATAAAAATCAACGTTAATTGCTCTATGTTTCATGCCAATCGCTTTTTTGTGATTTTTTCTTAATTTACCTTAAAAAGGCTTTAAAGACATAAAATATTGTTTAAACTCAATATTACTAAGTTAAAATTTCTGAACCGATCAAACGCTGATACCGAACCTCAACTTCTTGCTGTAAAGCAGGTAAATGGCTCAAACTTTTATCAGCCATCATTAACTTTTCTGCTGCTTCTCTGGCTAACAATAAAACTTCCTGATCTTCAACTAAACTAGCCAACGCAAAATCAGGTAAACCCGACTGACGACTACCTAACACCTCGCCTGGCCCGCGTAGCCGTAAATCCATTTCTGAGATAAAAAAGCCGTCTTGGGATTGTTCCAATACACTTAAACGCTGACGAGCATCAGGACTTTTACTGCTACTCATCAATAAACAATAGGATTGATGGGAACCACGGCCAACCCGTCCTCGTAACTGGTGCAATTGGGATAAACCAAATCGTTCCGCATTTTCGATTAACATCACCGTTGCATTGGGAACATCTACGCCCACTTCGATAACCGTTGTGGAAACGATAATGTCCGTTTGGCGATCGCGGAAAGCATTTAACGCAGCTTCCTTGTCTGCCGAACTCATGCGCCCGTGTAACAAACCGATTTTGAAATCAGGAAAAACCGTATTGGATAAATGCTGATGTTCTTCCACTGCGGCTTTGAGGTCTAACTTTTCAGATTCCTCAATCATTGGAAAAATAATATAGGCTTGCCGACCTTGGGCCACCTCTCGACGAATCAAATCAAACGCCTGCGATCGCTCTTTTGCGGTTAAAGCTGTCGTTTGAATCGACTGTCGCCCTGGCGGTAACTCATCAATTTGGCTAACATCTAAATCCCCATGCAACGTTAACGCCATTGTTCGCGGAATCGGGGTGGCTGTCATCGTCAGGACGTGGGGCGATTGACCTTTGGACAATAATTTAGCCCGTTGTAAAACCCCGAAGCGGTGCTGCTCATCAATGACCACTAACCCTAAACGTTGAAAATTAACCGTATCTTGAATCAACGCGTGGGTTCCGACGAGTAAAGGTAATTCTCCTGTTTCCAATTGGGAGTGAATTTCCCGTCGTTTCGCTGTTTTGGTTGAACCTGTTAATAATTCCACAGGTAAATGGAGCAAATTAAACCAACCCACCAATTTTCGGTAATGCTGTTCCGCTAAAACTTCGGTCGGAGCCATCAACGCCCCTTGATAACCCGATTGGATCGCGGCTAGTAGGGCAAACACGGCAACCACCGTTTTTCCTGACCCCACGTCCCCTTGCACTAAGCGATTCATGGGAGTAGGCAATTCCAAATCTGCCAGAATTTCGTTAATGACTCGCCGTTGGGCATTGGTTAAACTAAAGGGAAGTATTTCGTTAAATTTTTCGATTAACTGTCCTCTGGGGATAAAAATCGCACTTTTTTCTGTTTTCTTTTGTTGTTGTCGTCGTTGCAAAAAGCCTAATTGCAAATAGAAAAATTCATCAAAGACCAATCTCCGTCGAGCGTGAACTAAATGCTCAGGACTTTGGGGAAAATGAATATTGCGAACGGCTTCGGGTAAATCCACCAAACTGTAAGTATTTTTCAGCCCACTCGGTAGGGGGTCTTGCAATTGAGGAATGGCTCCCATCACGGTTAACACCGCCTTACGAATTAAATCCGCCGCAACGCCTTCGGTCAACGGATAAACGGGCAAAACGCGACCGATCTTTTCTGATTCAATACGTGAATCGATGCTGTCTAGTACTTCAATTTCAGGGTTATCCAAGGTTAAGCCATACTTATTTTCTTTAACCAAACCCGAAGCCGCGATCGCTGTACCAGAGGGATAAAGTCGTTTTTGCCGTTCCTGCCAACCCTTGTTATTAAACCGATGCCCCGCATAAAAGCGACTGAGCTTAATTCTGTCAGTATGATCCTTAATGACCAACTCAAAAATCGTTAAATTCTTATTTTTCGGGCTAGTAAAACAATTACTCCGAATTACCGTACCCACGAGCGTGACTGTTTCCCCTGCCGTTAATTGGGCGATTGTGACTTGTCGCGCATAGTCAATGTGATTACGGGGATAGTAAAACAGTAAATCTCGGACAGTGGATAACCCTAAACGTTGTAAATGCCGACTTTTGGTATAGCCAATTCCTGTGACTTCTTTTAAAAGCTGATCTAAGGTAATTTCCTCTGCGGTTTCGGGCGCGGCAATTTCCTTGATTTTCGGAACTTTCGGTAAGGATGGCTCGGTGGGACGCTCTAGGATTTGACGCAATTCAAAAAGAAAACGACGGGTTTCTGCCACCAATTGTTGACGCTGAGAAACGCTTAAAGCAGGATATTTTGCATATTTTTCCCCTAAATCTTGCCAACGACGACGGGCATCATTCGGCGATCGCGGTGGAGAGGGGCTACCAAAGGTCAGACAAAAAAATTCACTAAAACGGTATTGATTACCTTGCAGATCCATAAACCCCCGTTCTGCTTCAACAGAGAGGGCTCTTTGTAAACGTAACCAATCTGGTGTTTCCGATTCTCCCACAGATACTTATTATTAATCTCAATTAACGTTTAAATCGCTAGATTTTTTGCTCAAGGCTATTAGTTTACTAGGTTTTTATCTTGATCATATCCAATCAGGATTTTTTTACCTTGAATTTCCTTAATTATAATCATACCTAAATGAAGCGAGGAATAACGCGATGGTTCCCAAAAACACGTAATTCAATTGCAAGTTTAAATTTAAAGAGTTTTAAAACTTTTACCCAGAGAATGTTTAGCTTCTAACCGTTTCTGGCGTAAAAAAGTAATCATCTTTTGATCTTCATCATTAATATGATCAATCAACCAATGGGTTAAAAAATGAGAAAGTTCAATACTCAATTGGATAGGATCTTTTGTCTCTTCTAATTGATAAAACTTCTTAACTTGCTCTCTCAGAATTTCATGTTTCATTTTATGTCCTAAAAAACCAGGATAATCATATTTTTTCATATACTCTTCTTCCGTCTCAAAATGAACCTGAGTGTAATCATTTAAAACTTTAAGAGTTTTATCTAATAATTGTTTTGCTTTGCCTGCCAACATCGCACTATTTAACGCATTAATGACATGAAAAAGGCTTTTATGTTGATTATCGATTAGGTCAAAACCCGTTTCGTATCGGGGCTCCCAAACAGCAATTTCCACTGTCTTAGGCATTCGCTCAGTGGTTGGATGGGCCTTACAATATCGAATCATGCTGAGATCTTCTTGTTGAATATGCTGAATTAACCAATTAGTCAAAAAATGAGAAAGCGTAATGGTTAATTTAGGAGAATTCTCTTTCAAATCTTCTTGAAATTGTAAAACTTTAGTTTTTAATTCTTCATGTTTAGATTTATGCGCTTCGTAATTAGGGTAGTGGTGTAGAAGCATATAATCTTCTTCGGTTTCAAAATGAACATTAGTATATTCTTTTAAACTTTCAATTGTTTTTTCTAATAATAATTTTCCCTGACCTTCCAACATGGCACTATTCAGAGCATTAATTAAGCTAAATAAACTTTGATGTTGTTCATCAATTAAATGATTATTGCTTGCGTATTCGGTTCGCCATTCCGCAATATTGATAGCCATAATGCCTTCCTTGCTACTGTTAATCTAAAATTGGGATAGTTCTATAACGTATTTTTTAATTTTAAATAAATATCAAATCTTGGCTTTTTATCAAAAATAAATATTTTAAAATTTTTCTATTGTGTATTTATTTTTTGCGAATTTTTTATTATTATACTGTTGTTATTTGATAGAGAGATTATGAGGAAACAACGAAAACATAGTCTCCATAAATTAATCTCTCAGTATAATTGCGTAATTTTTTCCTAAATTACTAAACTAAATTTATTGTTGTAATGACCAATTCTGATCCCGCGAGCGATAATATCCAAAGGGAGTCATTTAATACGAGTTTAAGCTTAAAAGATTAAATTGATAATTTGAACGGATTAAAGCATTTAGGTAAATTGCGCTAAGAGCGTGTTTGAAAAGTTGTCCGAAGGAAGAGAAAATGGTGAAAATACTAAGGT
>CAYZWO010000175.1:0-6771 GCA_964482215.1 uncultured bacterium | reverse complement strand
AGTAAATCGACATTGTGATTAAGTTGTAATAACCCATAATGGATCTGGCCTTCAGGGGTTTGAATCCGAACATAACGTTGCGCCATAACAATCAAACGGTGGCTGAGTGAATGAGAGTTGAAAGTTTTCTCGCGATAAACTCCAACATGGTAGTATGATATAAGATCCTTGCTTCTGTAAAAAACAAAGAAATTCTTTTTCTTACTCCGTTTTTGTTGAAGGAGCCATTTTGTCCATAGGGAGACAGTTTTTTAATGAATAACTACGAACTAATGTATATTCTTCGTCCTGACTTAGGAGAAGAGCAAGTCCAACAAGAAGTTACCCGTTATCGTGAATTTTTAGAGCAATATAGTGCGCAAGATATTAATATCAAAGTCTGGGGCAAACGCCGTTTAGCTTACCCCATCAAACGATTCCAAGATGGGATTTATGTTTTGGTTAACTACCAAGCAGATGGTAAACAAGTAGCTCCCCTCGAACGGGCAATGCGTTTAAGCGAAGAAGTCATTCGTTATATGACCCTTAAATTACCCGATCAAAAAGCTGCTACCGAAGAAGGAACAGAAGCCGCGGAACGGGTTGCTGTTGAAGTTTAAGCTGATCGGCTGATTGTTTAAGTAATTGCTAGTTTAATCCCTCTTAAAGGCCCTTCTTAAGAGGGATAACTTTTGGAATGCGAGTAGCTACATTGAGGAAAGAGCATCCTAACCGTAGGCTAAATTGTATAAGCTCCGCTTCGTAACAAAAACTTAACAATGTGCCTATACCCCCTAGAGGAATATGTGCTAGTCTTGATTTGGGAACAATTTCTAGATCCTCAGTTTGTCTAGTCAGAGCTAAGGGTATATATCCAACCAGTTAGTTGTTAATTTGGGCTAACTGCTTATAAGTATCCAACTCTTTTTAAACAAACTGCTAGCCAAAACCTACGGTAGTATTAGGAGCCGTCTGTTTGATGGACTATTTGGAAAAGTTAATTGAAAAACTCAGAGAATTAGCGCAAAAGCTAATCGAGACTTTATTAGGGCCTGAAGTCGAACCTGAACCTGAGTTGATTCCGATTCCTGTTGACGACCGAAAACGTCGCTAACGTTAGTACTCATTACTGGATAGTTACGTGTCTTCTCAAGCTTCGCAATTGTTAAGCTTACTGGTATTACATGGCCCAAATCTCAATCTCTTAGGTAAACGAGAACCCCATATTTATGGATCGGTAACGCTTGAGGAAATTAATCACTTCCTGATTAGCGAAGGGGAAACTTTGGGCGTGACAGTGGACTGTGTGCAGTCTAACCATGAAGGTGTTTTAGTTGATAAAATTCAAGCGACATTGGGTCAATATCAGGGAATATTAATCAATGCGGGAGCTTATACCCATACGAGTGTTGCCATTCGGGATGCTCTAGCAGCAGTTAAAATTCCGACAGTGGAAGTTCATTTAAGTAATATTTATCAACGGGAAAGTTTCCGTCATCATTCCTATATTGCGGCGATCGCGATTGGCCAAATTAGTGGTTTTGGGCCCAATAGTTATCGATTAGGTTTGCACGCTTTAGTTGAGTATTTAAGACGGACTGAATAACCTTTAACTTAATGAGCAACCCTATTTCCAAAACTAGTCGCACTAATCCCGTAGGAACCTATCTCATTTTAGGAATTATTGCGCTGGCCATGCTTTTTCCCTTGTTTTGGCTACTAAGCACTAGTTTAAAATCGCCAACCGAAGATATTTTTTCGTCTCCCCTTCAAATTCTACCAACTCAACCAACCTTAAATAATTTCCTGTCTGTTTGGCAAAATTATCCTTTTGCTCGCTATTTGCTCAACAGTACCATTGTGGCGAGCTTAACAGTGAGTTTAAATTTACTGTTTTGTTCGTTGGCAGCCTATCCCTTGGCTCGGTTGAACTTTAAAGGACGAGATACGCTGTTAGCCTCCATTGTGGCGACGTTGATGATTCCGTTTCAGATCGTCATGATTCCGCTTTATATTCTGACGGTGCAGTTTGGTTTGCGAAATACCTATTTAGGGGTTATTTTTCCTGGGTTAGCCTCAGCTTTTGGGATTTTTCTACTGCGGCAAGCCTTTCAAGGGGTTCCCAAGGAATTAGAAGAAGCGGCGCGCATTGATGGCTGTAGTGAATTGGGGATTTGGTGGCACATTATGATCCCCTCTGTTCGTCCTTCGCTGGCAACCCTAGCAATTTTTGTGTTTATTGGGGCTTGGAGTGATTTTCTGTGGCCCTTAATTGTTTTGGATCAACCCGACTATTTTACTTTGCCCCTGGGAGTTGCAAAGTTAGCCAGTGCCTTAGATTTTGATTGGCGGCTAATTGCGGCGGGGTCAATTATTTCCATTACACCGATTATTCTGCTTTTTGTCTTTTTACAACGCTATATTATTCCGACGGAAGCAGGAAGCGGAGTTAAAGGCTAATTTTTAACTATTTTCATGAAGTTATTACAATTATTAATTGTTAATTATTAATTGTTAATTCTCTTTGGTAGGATCAGTAATTAAGTTCTAATTTTTATTTAAGCTACTATGCCGCGATCGCAACGTAACGATAACTTTATTGATAAAAGCTTTACCGTCATGGCAGACATCATCCTGAAAATGCTGCCGACTAACCGCAAAGCAAAAGAAGCCTTTGTCTATTACCGAGATGGGATGTCGGCCCAAGCGGAAGGGGAATACGCCGAAGCCTTAGAAAACTACGAAGAAGCGTTGACCTTAGAAGAAAATCCTGGCGATCGCAGCTATATTCTCTACAACATTGGTTTAATCCATGCCAGTAATGGGGAATACGAAAGAGCCTTAGATTACTATCATCAGGCAATTGAACTGAATCCCCAAATGCCGTCAGCTTTGAATAATATTGCGGTTATTTACCACTATTTAGGGGAAAAAGCCAAAGAGGCAGGCAATGAAAACGAAGGGGAAGACCTGTTTGATAAAGCCGCAGAATACTGGAAACAGGCCATTCGTTTTGCGCCCAATAATTACATCGAAGCTCAAAATTGGCTAAAAATTACAGGACGTTCCGAAATGGACGTATTCTTCTAATTAATAATGAATAGTTAGGTAGAGAAAAATAATTAAAGCTAAAATTTATTCACGCTTTATCCCCCCTTGCCCCCCTTACAAAGGGGGGAAGCCGATAAGCGGGGGGATTTTATAACAATTAATATTGACACATCACAAAAAAATGCTTGATCAAGAACAGGTTCACAAAATTGCCCATTTAGCACGGTTAGATATTACACCCGAAGAAGAAAGCCAATTTTCAGGACAACTCAGCAGTATTCTGGCTTACTTTGAACAATTGAGTGAATTGGATACTAAGGATGTTCCGCCAACGACCCGCGCCATCGAATTAAGTAATATTACTCGTCCCGATGCTTCGGTTGTTTATGCCCATCGTGAGGATCTGTTAAACGAGGCACCAGAGCAGGAAGGGGAATTTTTCCGTGTGCCCCAAATCCTTTCTACAGATGAAGATTGATCCATGTTATACTAGACGATGACTCGGATTCATGCGATCGCAACGCCCAAATCTTGTCAGGACCGGAAGGTAGCAGCAATACGGGATGCTTGAGGTAGGCGTGATCTCCGGGTCTTCTGTTTTAGGTCGCCACAATTGATTAAGAAAGATTAAGCCAAGAAAGATAAGATTTTTCGAGCATTATTCTAAGCTTGATTTATATCTAAGCTACCGACTAATGCTATCCTAAAAAGTGTTAACTTACGATGACAGAGAGGCAGCGAAGCCATGCAGGTTAATAATTTAGGCTTTATCGCTAGTATTCTATTTGTATTGGTTCCGACTGTGTTTTTGCTAATTCTGTATATTCAAACAGGCAAGCAGAGCCAAAGTTAAGCCATTTTTTAATACAACTATCAAATAATTAAAGATGGGGAAGCAGTTGTTGTTGTAACCCCATCTCTTTTATGTTTATAGTTGTTCTAAGTTACTGCAATAGCTTTGATACCGATTAACTTAAATAAGTTCAGTCTTATCCCCCCTAGCCCCCCTTCCAAAGGGGGGAAGCCGAAGGCGGGGGGATTAAGTCAATGAACACGATTTTTATGGGTATTAAAAAGCTTAGACAGTTCCTTCTTTGCGCGCTAACAGGACGGGGCAATTGGCATTTACCCGAATATAGTCAGATAAGGAGGTTCCTAATAGGCGGTCTAGATCAGGTAAACTGCGGGCGATTGAAGGACGGCGATCGGGCGATCCCAACATCAACAAATCGACGCTATATTCATCGACTAATTCGCACAATTTTTCCCCAGGTTTTCCCCCTGTGACGACACAGCGATAGTTAATGCCGTACCGTTTGGCTTTGGCGATCGCGGGTGCTAGGACAGGGTTATTTTCCACCTCTTGCCGAGAAAGGGGAAGTAAATCAGGCTTAAGGTCAGGATTTACCCGTGCTAAAACCAATTCGGCTTCAGGATAATCTTTTAATAAGTAAAGGGCGAGTTCTAGGGCATATTCGGCAGCAGCAGACTTATCTAAAGCAACCATCACCCGTTTGAGCCGCTTAACGTAAATATCATCTCTAACCAGTAACATAGCGTGGTTAGTCAATTGGAAAACATATTGGCTGACGGAGTTTTCTAAAATCGCTTCTAACCGTTTTAAGCCCCGTGATCCCATTAAGATCAAATCTGCATTGATTTCGTCGGCTACTTCACAAACCGTCGTTTTCGGTTCTCCTTGACGCAGGACGGTTGAAACTTTACTGGGATCAATTTCAACATTTTTTAAGATTTCTGCAATAATTTTGCCCCCTTCATCCCATTTTTCAGCTAAGGAGTCGGCTGTAATTTGGGGAGGGACAACGTGCAAAATGGTAATGGCGGCTTTTTTAAAGGCAGGGAGATCCATCAAGACTTTGAGCATCTCTTGGGTTTGAGCGGTTCCTGCATCGGCATATAAAACTTTATTGAGCATTGTCGCTAAATTCCTCAGCTATTTGAAACAATATCATTTAATGAGGGAGGGCGAAGGTTCTCCACAATGAAGGCCGAATTGGCTTTCTACTTATTAGAATACTTCCTCTGTTGTCGCATAAATTTAACAACTTATTACAAATAAAACGTCAATCCGATATAAGCTTTAACTTTTTAAGGATTAACATAGATTTTATTTAATCAAAATGGTTTTTAAGTTGACAATTTTCTATCCAAGCGAGTTCATAGGGCTGATCGAGATTTTAAGCAAGTTAAATGAATCTTCTATTAAAAGGTGGTTTGATGCTTTACTTTCTCAAACTATTTAATCTTTTTCAAAATCATATAAAGAAACCAGACGAGCAATAACAACGGCAAGATAGGATGATCCTAAAATGGCTTCCATATTGGCTAGAAACATTGCCCAACGATTAATGGGAATAATATCGCCATAGCCAACGGTGGTTAAGCTCGTAAAACTAAAATAAATGGATAAATTCCAAAATTTATATTGATAATCTCTGGCGATCGCTAAATAAAATGCATGGGGATCAAGCTCCCAACATAATAAGTATAAAAATGACCAGATAATGCCTATCAGTAAATAACCACAAACTGCCACAATGATCGTATCAGCTCTTACTTTTTCAGCTTGTAATAGTACAAAAATCATCAAAAACCAGGCATAGCTAAAGAAAAATACCCGAATCACAATACTAATACTTAACCATAAAATTTTGAATTCGGGAAAAATCTGGTAATGATAAAATAACGTATGAATAAATGAAATAGCGATTAAACTAATAGCAATCGGAATAATTTTAAAGGGAAATAGGGCAGCGTGATGGTAATGAATTTTTAGGGTGGTTAGAATCATGACAAATACGACAATACCGCTACTTAAAACCAACTGAAAAATAGTATTGGCATTCATCATGGTCGCGATCGCCACAATTAAGCTAATTAAAAGAATGATGTGAAAATTTTTACTGTTGTGTAACATAACCCCCGATGGCAACGTTTGATCTAAAGCCGCGATCGCTGTATTTTTAATCCCTTATTTCCAGAATATTATCTGCGTATTTAACCGATGGGAAAGAGGAAATTCTGAAATATTTATGGAATACTCTAAGCAATACTACGGACAAAATTGGTCAGAAATAGCACCATAGGAACAAAGCTTCTGAAAATTAGGGTGTGATTTAATCGAAGTCAGGTCTAAATCTAACAGGGAAATAAAGCGGTCAAGGAGATGGCGATTGAAAGCTAAGCGTTTATAACTCGCCATAGAAAAAATAAAAGGTTGAGTGGAATGGGCTGAAAGATGAAGTTGCCAAGCATCAAGCTTAGCCAGATTGAGAGCCATCAAAGAAGAGTTAAAATGAAAGTCAAGTTTGGTCAAATCACGAGCTTGGCAATCGGATAAACCCGTAAACTGCTTAGCATCGCGAAAGATGAATTCAATCTGAAAACGAGATTGATAGAAACTCAGAATTTCCAAGGCTTCAAGATGGATATCGGTAGAGAACAATAGTGCTTGTCCCAGCCGATGGGGATGATGACAATCTCGGAGTAAAGCCAGACGAACTTTTCGTTTTAGACTGATTACCCAAACTTCAAGGGTATAAAGGTAAAGTTTGGGTTCAATTTCAGAGACTAAAGTCATGCGACTCAGTCAGTAAAATCCACCTTGCCATCGTATTTACGCCTTCTGCCACGAGGTTTCTGCTGACCTGTGTAGACATAACGCAGCTGACTTTTCCCGTTAAGTGCGAATTGCAAGCTGCCAGCCTTGACAAAGATCAT
>CAYZWO010000174.1:0-6786 GCA_964482215.1 uncultured bacterium | reverse complement strand
CACCAAAACCACCGCCACCTGCAAAAACAATACTACCAATCCCACTGATACCAATCCCGTTAACTCCCGCGATCGCGCCCCGATTGGCAAATAGTTCTCCCCCCTCACTGGTAATATTAATCCCTTCCAAACTGAGACGATCCGTATCTAAGCCGCCTAGCGTGATGCCATTAAAGCCTGCAACACCACCCCGATTCACATAGAACTTTTCCTTAGATTGGGTGATAAAACTTTTGGTTCGTTCCGTTGATATCTGATTACTGCCGCTTCCGCCAATAGCTTGATTATTGGCAAAGGTGACATTCGCTAATTTAACTTTTCCCCCTTTCATCAACAAACCGCCGCCCATGCCTGCCGCACCACCGCTACCGTTTTTACCCGATTCCCCTTGGGCTAGACCGTCAATAATATCGACACTTTCAAGGGTGACATTGCCTTTTTCGATTTCTAAAACCCGATAAGCTTTATTGCCACTGATGCTATCGTCTCCATTCCCTAAAATCGTTAAATCGCTTTGGATTGGAGGCAGGGCAATTGTTAAAGTAATCACGCCTTTGACTGAAGACAGATCAATCACATCTGCATCTTCATTGAGATTGGCTTGTTCAATGGCCCAACGCAATGAGCCAGTATTCTTGCTATCTTCGGTTGTAGTGACGCTGAGTTTTTGTAAAACGCTGGGATAGGTTGCTAATACCGGATGGGGAATAGCGAGGGGAATTTCTATCTGCCCAATCTGGGTTTCTAATGTCCAATTTCCCCCCTGTTGAGCATTGCCCGTTAAATCCGTTGAGGCTTGGACATCAGCTCCGGTGAAGTCGTGTAACTGTTGAATCAGAGCTTGTCCCGCTGAGTTTTCCGCTAAGTTGCAACCATAGAGCAGTAGATCCGCATTGGGGGCAAGATGCGATCGCCACTGAGTAAACAACGGTTGATAACTGTTTACATTCTCCTGATTAATATCATCTTGACCTAAAAATAAATGACCAGAGTTGGCATGGGAAATCAGATGGACGGCTTGTAAATGATGATAGGGCGATAGGGCTGAGGTAATTTCCGCGATCGCGTCTTTTTGGTGATCGGCTAACAGTAAAACTTGAGTACGAGGGTTGGCTTGATGAATTTGAACTGCTAATTCTTGAGCCTGGGCAATAGCTGCATCAACGACGACGAACTGATTGATCTTTTCTAGTGAAAATAAATTCAAAAAAATATTTAGAATAATAACTACGCAACCCAGAACAATACCGCTACGAATATAAACAATAATTGAATTAAGCGTTAAGGATTTGAAATTAGCAATTTTCAGCATCAAGTCTTCACGTCCAAGGCTCATAATAACGAAACAATAAAACACTTCAGCAGATTCATCAATCTTTTCTTTTGATAAATTCTTGCTTTTTTCACAAAATTCTATTCTTACATCAAATAAATGCAATTTTATTGTGTATTTAGATACAAAAAATCAGAATTAATCGATTAGAATTGCACAGATAAAGTTTAGAAAGTCTCGATTTATGTCGTTCTTAAGCAGTCGTCAATCATTTCCCTAGATCAAATCATTACTTTAATTGATTAGGGCTATGACATTTTTAAGCTTGTTAATTTTGGCTTTTTCAACTCAGTTTAATTTTAATTTTTTTATTCTTAAGATTATCCTTATTATTATTTCTTCTTGACTTATGGATGCTGAAAAATCTCTCTTAGAAATACCAGAACCGACTAAGAAAACGGGCAAACTCATTTATGGTTTAAATGATAAACCGCCCATTTATGAGGGATTGTTCGTCGCTTTTCAGCACGTAATGGCAATCTTTGTCCCTATCGTTACGCCACCTTTAATTATTTGCGGTGCGTTACAGGTTGATCCCACCAATACGGCAATGATTGTTGGTATGTCGTTGCTGATTTCCGGTATTGCAACCTTTATTCAAGCCCATCGCATCGGCCCCATTGGGACGGGATTACTCAGTATTCAGGGAACCAGTTTTTCTTTTGTCGGCCCCATTATTTCCGTCGGTTTAGCGGCAAAAACGAGCGGTCAAACCGTAGAATCCGCTTTAGGTTTAGTTTTTGGATTGTGTTTTTTTGGAGCCTTACTGGAAATTCTGCTCAGTCAGTTTTTGGGATTAGCGCAAAAAATTATTACCCCATTGGTGACGGGCATCGTTGTTACCTTAATTGGTACAACCCTAATCAAAGTCGGTGTAACGGACATGGCAGGCGGCTTTTCAGCAATGGGAACTCCAGCTTTTGGCAGCCTCAAAAATTGGAGTGTGGCTCTGATTGTCTTGTTACTCATTACTTTTTTGAGTGTGAGTCGTAATCGCTATATCCGCATGGGTTCCATTGTCATTGGCCTAATTGTGGGGTATTTAATTAGTCTTCCGTTAGGCATGGTCGATTTTAGTGCCTTGCAAGGTTTGCCACCGATTAATTTTCCCATGCCTTTTCGGTTTGGTTTGGGGTTTGATTGGGCGCGGTTTATTCCCTTTGCGGTTATTTATGTGGCAACGGCGATTGAATGTATTGGGGATATCACTGCGACTTCAATGGTGACGGAAGAACCGATTAAAGGCGGTTTGTACTTCAAACGTCTTAAAGGTGGAATTTTAGGGGATGGGGTCAATTCCCTATTGGCGGCGGTTTTTAATACGTTTCCCAATACCACCATGAGTCAAAATAATGGATTGATTCAGATTACAGGGGTTGGTAGTCGCTATATTGGTTATTATCTCGCGGTTATTTTAACGTTATTAGGACTATTTCCCATTATTGGCGGAATTTTAAATACTATTCCTAAGCCTGTTTTAGGGGGAGCAACCATTATTATGTTTGGCTCAGTGGCCGTTGCAGGCATTAATATTCTGCGAATGGTAGAAATGGATGTTCGCTCCTCCATGATCGTTGCTGTTTCGTTGTCCTTTGGGTTAGGGGTGACTTTTTCGCCGGAATCTTTAGCCAATATGCCTGAAGCGATTAAAGATGTCTTTTCGTCGGGCATTGCAGCAGGCGCGATCGCGGCTTTGGTTTTAAACTTAGTGTTACCAGGGCGATCATCCCATAGTCACGAGAGCCATGAATCGGAATTGCTTAAAGAATAATTGATAGCTTAGACCTGCATTGAACGGCCAATCCTAAAATTGGCTGTTTTTTCTATTTTTTTGCAAGAATTTTACTCAATTTTTAGACTCATGGTTATTGAAGATGGAGCTGATGGGGTTCGGTGACAAATTGAACCTGAAAAACTTGAGCAAAAATATCAATTATGTCCTTTTGAACTTGCTGTAAAGTAATATCGGGTAAAAATTGCGCTAAACTGCCGACTGGTCTATCGGTAATGCCGCAGGGAACAATCCGACTAAAGCCTTGCAAATCGGGACAAACGTTGAGGGAAAATCCGTGCATGGAGATCCAACGGCTGACTTTAATTCCGATCGCGGCAACCTTATAGCCTTCAACCCAAACCCCTGTTAAACCCTCAATGCGTTGGGCGGGTAAGTTGTAACGATCAAGCACTTGCAGAATAACTTCCTCTAGCTGGCGTAGATACCAATGTAAATCCCGTTGATAGTGGCGTAGGTTGAGGATGGGATAACCAACGAGTTGACCAGGGCAATGGTAGGTCACTTCACCCCCGCGTTCTATGCGGTGTAGTTCATAGGTCTGATCCGTTGGATCAAATTTAAGAAAGTCAACGTTTGATCCTGTCCCTAAGGTATAAACCGGCGGATGCTCCAAAAGTAACAAGACATCTTCTAAATCGGGGTTAACGTGTCGTTCTGCCACCAGCGATCGCTGATAATCCCAAGCTTTTTGATAGGGAACGAGGCCTAAAAGTTCTAATCGGCAAACCCTGGAGAATGGGGGGGAAGAAAGCAGCAATGACATAGATTGCCTAAGACTTTAACTTAAGAAATGTAAAGAGATGCAACGGAAAATAAAAATGCTTACTAAAGACTATGTTGTAGTAAATACTAAGTGCTAATCTAAAAGTAACAAAAGAATTAAAAGGAAGGAGAAAACGATTTTGAGATGAGCTTTCCATCACGCTACAGTTCCTCTCAAGTTTACAGCCCCAAAAGCTCTATATCTTTTTTCGCTAACTCACGCAATCCGTGTTTGACTATTTTATCAAGAGGTTGCTTATCAGGATGAATCCACCCCCATATTAAGTTTTTTATTCATGGATTATTTTTATCAAGGCTTAATTATCATTGATCAATAATTCCTTGGATGTGGTCTATTTTTTCCGATTTATACAGCATTTACCATTAAATTGAGTAGGGAGAATTCAGTATGAAGCTGTTAATTCAAGGCAATAATATTACCGTTACCGATGCTATTCACAATTATGTGGAAGAAAAGATTGAGAAAGCTGTTAAACATTTTCAAGGAATAACGACAAAAATTGATGTGCATTTATCGGTGGCTCGCAACGCCCGCATTGCCGATAAACATAAAGCAGAGGTTACGGTTTACGCTAATGGTGCAGTGATTCGGGCCCAGGAAGGTAGCGAAAATCTATATGCCAGCATTGACCTAGTTGCGGATAAAATCGCTCGTCAACTCCGCAAGTATAAAGAGCGTTTACTCGATAAAAATCACAGTAACGTTAAAACGAGTTCCATTGTTGAAGATAAACCTGTTGAAGAGGATCTCATCGGCGATCGCACCGCAGCCTTACCCACAGAAAATGTCCGCATGAAATACTTTGCCATTCCCTCGATTTCCATTGAAGAAGCTTGGGAACAATTGCAACTAGTAGATCATGATTTCTATATGTTCCGCAACAAAGAGACCAATGAAATCAATGTGATCTATGTTCGCAATCATGGGGGTTACGGCGTAATCCAACCTCGTAACAATGGAGAAGAGTCTGCTTAGGGATATCCCTGAAAAATTGATGCAGAATTGATCGCTCCTATCCGTCATTCACCCAAGATAGCTCAACTTTACTGGCTAATTACTTGGGTGATTTTAAGTGCTAATAACGTAAACGCTAATCTCTCAGAAATTTTATAAAATTAAAAAGTATCTTCCCCTTAAACTTCCTAACTGTTCTTAAAACGATTGATTTGATTAGGTTAAATCAGTGATAGAGTTTATTCTGATTTTATTCGCTGCCTTGCTGCCTGCTTTGCTGTCTTTCTTTCTGGTTCGACGGGCGAAGCGACGTTTTAATGAGCAAATGAGGCGGATTCGGGTTTTGAATCACTATCGACGACGATTAAACCGAGAAAATCATTCCTCTTCATCTGATCCACGACGATTCGAGCGCGACAATTTCTTTTTCTTAACGGATTCTTTAGAAGGATGCGACGATTTTATTGGCGATATTACCTGTCGCAATAACGCCAAGTCTCCCTACTTACGATGTGCAATCAATCCCAGCGGCCCCTGTGAAGAGTGTTCTCATTATGAAAAACGGTCTTAATCTGAAAAGTCTGCGATCGCTGTTTAGAGCAATAAAGTCTAGGAGCGATCGCTTTAAAATTTAACTCACAAAAATATCTTCAAACGTTAGAGCCAAACCGGCGTTTAAAATAGCAATCTGTTTAGCTGCTTGAGTTCCACTTCCATCAACATCAAACAATAAGGCTCCGTTGGTGGAATTGTAAATAAAGCGTTGACTCGTAGTTGTTGCCGTACTACCTAGTAGGAATTGCTCAAAAGTAATAGTATCTCCTGCTACTAGACCGCCACCAAAACCTTGAGCAGAAACCAAAATTGTATCTTGACCAGGAGTAAAGTCCATAATACGGTCATTTCCCAAGTTCGGGTTTGCAAAGGAAAATATATCTCCCCCCGCACCACCTGTCAGGTTGTCGTCACCAGCCCCACCAATTAAGTAATCGTTACCCGTTGTCCCTAGTAGAACATCTTTACCGCTTGTCCCTACATGGCGACGGGTTCCATCATCGTTAATAATCGTGGCAATTTGGGCAGTTGTCGTACTAATAGCGTAGCCTGTCCCTGCGGTTAATTGGAGACTAATGGTCTCATTCGGTTCAATAAGTGTATCGGCAGTGGGGTCAATCGTTAAGGTCGCAGTACTTGAACCAGCCGCAAAGGTAATGCTTTTTCCTATGCCTGACGTTGCCCCCGTATAATCAGCCGCATCAGCCGTGCCAGCTATATTATAGTTAACGGTCAAGGCGTTAGTAGTGGCTCCTGTACGAGTAAAAGTATAAACAAAGTTACTGGGGCTATTTTCACTAATACCGCTATAGTTCAAGCCGAGGCTAATAACGGGAGTATCATCATCATTTATGGTTCCTGTCACCGCCGTAGTTGTACCGATGGTGTAACCTGTCCCTGCTGCTAAGGTCAAGGCAACCGTTTCATTGGCTTCAATCACCGTATCGGCAGTCGGATCAATGATTAATGTTGCTGTACTTGACCCTGCTGCAAAGGTAATCGTTTTTCCGGTACCCGGAGCTGCACCCGTGTAATCGGTAGCTGTAGCCGTTCCTGCAATGCTGTAGTTAACGATTAGGGCATTAGCTGTTGAGCCTGTTCGGGTAAAAGTATAGACAAGATTAGTAATTCCATCTTCCGTCACACTACTAGGAGCAACCGCTAGGCTAATGACGGGAGTATCGTCGTCAATAATAGTTCCGGTAACGGCTGTAGTTGTACCAAGGGTGTAACCTGTCCCTGCTGCTAAGGTCAAGGCAACTGTTTCGTTGGCTTCAATCACCGTATCGGCAGTCGGATCAATGATTAACGTTGCTGTACTTGACCCTGCTGCAAAGGTAATCGTTTTTCCGGTACCCGGAGCTG
>CAYZWO010000173.1:0-6967 GCA_964482215.1 uncultured bacterium | reverse complement strand
CCCTGTTTAATATCCTCATGGTCTAAAGATTCCTGAGAGGTGGGAACCGATTTTTTCGCAAAGGCCAAAACCCGTAAACCATTGCTGGCCATCTCATTGGCTTGCTGATGAATCAATTCCGAATCGAGAGCACCTAGCTCACCGTCTGCCTGAAGTCCTTGGTGACAGCGTTGCAAAATTGACTCAATTGATCCTTTTACATAAATGGTTTTGCCGTCGCTTCCTTCCTGTTGCCCCACTCCATCGGATTGCGTTTTATGCAAGGTGGCCATGTACTGAAATTCCGATTCAAAGGGAATGACATCGACCCTCGGCATCTGCTCATTCAGATCAAGATTGTTAAACCCTGCTTTGTTAGCCGCCGTAATCAAAGCCCCTTCGGTGGGATCGCCAATGACGTTCCATTGCTGATCCTTGCATTCTAAGTGGGAATCATTACAAAGCAATCCTGCAATTAAGCATTCTTTTAGGGCAACATTGTTGAATAAATCTTTAGAACTTTCCAAATTTTCATTTTTTGGGCTAATTTCGCCTTCAGGTGCGTATCCGCCGCCGCTGACCGTGTAATGCTGTTGCCCTGTATAAATGGCCTGTACCGTCATTTGATTTTCAGTTAAGGTGCCTGTTTTATCCGAACAAATCACCGTTGCGCTACCCAGGGTTTCAACCGCAGGTAACTTTCGCACAATGGCATGACGGCGGGCCATGCGTGAGACTCCGATCGCGAGGGTAACGGTCACCACCGCAGGTAAACCTTCAGGAATGGCACTCACGGCAAGGGCAACGGCCGCTTCAAACATATAGCCCCAACTGTTCCCGTACCCCAGCCCAATGACAAAGGTAAAGGCCGCGATCGCGAGAATGATATAGAGCAAAGTACGGCTAAATTTATCAAACTTGCGGGTCAAAGGCGTTTTCAGGCTCGTTCCTTCTTCCATTAACTGAGAAATACGGCCTGTTTCCGTTGCGCTACCAATGGCCACCACCATTCCCTTAGCCGTACCAAAGGTTACAAAACTGCCTGCATAGGCCATATTGGTACGTTCTGCTAAAGGGACATCAGGGCTAACGGTTTCGATACTTTTTTCGACTGCAACGGATTCCCCTGTCAGGGCCGATTCATTGACTTGGAGATTGCGAGCTTCGATGAGGCGCAAATCCGCAGGCACTTTATCGCCAGAGGCCAATAAAACCACATCACCTGGCACTAATTCTTTTGAAGGGATTTGAATTTTTTCTCCATTACGAATGGCGATCGCGTCGGTGGTGACGGCCTTGGCTAGGGCAGCGATCGCGCTTTCGGCTTTAGACTCCTGCACAAAACCGATAATGGCATTAATCAAGGTAACGCCCCAGATCACCCAGGCATTTGCCCAGGAACCGAGAAACGCCTTAATCATCCCTGCAATCAAGAGAATATAAAGTAAGGGCTGGTTAAACTGCAATAAAAAGCGGATAAGGGGGCTTTTTCCTGGCTTCGCCTGAAGTTCATTGAAGCCAAACCGTTCCTGATTTTTGGCCACTTCCGCCGAGTTTAACCCATTTTCAATACTGCTATTGAGTTGTTCACAAACCGTTTTTATGGATAGATGATGCCATTGATTTTCTATCACCTGATTGCTGGGCTTTACCGTCATTATCCCTACTCCGATGTGAATTTCCTACATACCCTTATTCATAGCTCAGCTATTGGATTCAATATATTCAAGTTATGAGGTTTTCTTCCATTAAATAATCGGTCTTATCCGTTTTCCTCATCCCAAAAGTTGATTCTGCTGAGTAGGCTCTGTTTAACGTCACGTAGCAATGGAGGTTTTGATGCCTATTTCAATAAACTTTTCTTTCGCCTATACAATAACCTTCCAAGCCGTTTCTCTGTCTACGTTTTGGGTTTAAGGGATAAAATGCCGCGATCGCTTGTTATGGAAGTAATTTCAGAAAGCGATCGCCTATAATTAATGGTTGTGAGAATAAATCAAGACAATGATAACTCAAACTGATTATCTCCTTTGGCTGGACAGCACTATTAATTTATTGCAACAGAAACAATATGATAGCGTTGACTGGGAGAATTTAATTGAGGAGATTGAGCAATTGGGTAGAAGCCAAAGACGAGAACTACGCAATCGGTTAACTACCATGCTAGAGCATTGTCTTAAGCTTTATTACTCTAACTATCATCTTGACTATCGGGGATGGGCAGAAACGATTAAACGTAGTCAGCGAGAACTTAAGGAATTATTAGAAGATTCTCCTAGTCTTAAGCAATATTGGGATGAAATATTTTTAGATTGTTATGCGAAAGCTCTAGAAAGCCTGAGAGAAAATCGTGATTATCAATCCTTTGCTTTTCCTGATCATTGTCCCTTCTCCCAAGAAATTAGTCAGTTCCTCACTCAATCTTTTTATAGGAAAAGTTAGTTTAACTGAGATCATTATGCGCGATAAAAGACAATTACTTTAGTTGGGTTGCGTTGTTTAACTTAGCCTCCGAGTTCGGCGATTACGCTACTTTATTCTGTATAATTCTATGTCTGATGCAACACCTGCTTACCGTGGCTATCGTCTTCAAACTTTATATATACTTTCTCGTATTCTTGAATGTAATAACAAAACAGATTTAATTTTTCAACCTGAAGGGGCAGAAGATTTAGCTATTTGGAATAAAAACGATCATTTATTAGAAGTTGTACAGGTTAAAGCATTTAGTGGTAATTTAACTCTTTCATCTCTAGCTCCTAATAAAAATGACTCTTTCTTGTACAGAGTAAATGAGTTAATAAAGAGTTACCCAAATACAAAAATCAAGATAGCAAGTTTTGGAAGTATTGGGGAAGAATTATTAGAGGCATTACAGAAAAAAACAAAAGCTAGAAAACAAGTTATACAAAAAATATCTGAAAAAGGTTTTTTATCAGAAGTAGAAGCTCATAAATTATTAAATAATTTACAAATTATTCCAGTTGTAGAATCAAAGCTACAAGATAAAATTTTCAATTCTCTTAAGAATCTGTGTGCTGGTATTGATCCAAATTCTGCTTTCGATATACTGAATTTTTGGATTTACATTTGTGCAGAAAAAAAACAGAAAATAATACAAAATGATATTATTGAGAGACTTAATAAGATAGGTCAATTTATTGCAGAAAGAGAAGCTCATCATAGTGAATGGTTTCGATCAATAATTCCAATCGAGGATAGGGATAATAACCGAGAAAAAGAAAAGTTATTAGAGGAGTTTTATCGTGGAATTTCAGCGAGATACGATCATATTCTTGCTGATGTTGATAAACCTCGTATCAGTAAACTTAATGAAATTTCTCAACAATTTAGAGATAAGCAAGTTGTTATTGTTCATGGAGCTTCTGGACAAGGAAAAACAACGATTGCATATCGCTATTTACATGACTTTTTTCCTGAGCAATGGCGTTTTCAAGTAAAACTCGTTGAAAATCGTCAACACGCAGTTAACATTGCTACCGCCCTCTCAGGACAGGCAAAAGTGCTTGGTATTCCAATAGTCGTCTATATCGATGTTTCACCTAATGATATTGGGTGGGTTGAACTAGTTAAACAATTATCAACAGAAAAAAATATTCAAATTCTTGTTACAGTTAGGGAAGAAGATTTTCGACGTGCAAGTATTTCTGGAGCCGAAATTCAGTTTGCAGAGATTGAGTTAAAGTTTGAAAGATTAGAAGCAGAGGAAATTTACCAATTCTTAATAAAAAAAGAAACACCAAAAAGATTTCTTGATTTTGATGATGTGTGGAATCGTTTTGGCCAAATTGGGCCTTTGATGGAATTTGTTTATCTTGTTACTCAAGGAGATTCCCTACGTGAACGCTTACTACAACAGGTACGACGAATTCAAGATGAAGTAAGATCTGGTCAATTTTCTAGCAAAGAACTCGAATTCCTAAGAATGGTTTCAGTTGTTTCTGCTTTTGAAGCTCGATTAAAAATTAAAGAATTAGTGCAATATCTTCAATTACCTTCAGCACAGAGAACTCTTGAGCTATTAGAATCCGAGTATTTATTAAGAACGAGTGAAAATGGAGCTTTAGTGGGAGGCTTACATCCTATCCGCTCAACAATTTTATCCGATATTTTGACTGATATAACTTTTAATCCTTGGTCTGAAACAGCAAGTGCTTGTTTACCTTTTATTTTTGAACAAGATGTCGGTAGTTTTTTATTCTATGCGTTTTCACGCCACTCATATGAAGTGAAATATTTATTATCTGCTCTTAACTCTTACCAACCTGATAAATGGATTGCCATTTCTGGGGTCACAAATGCATTACTTTGGTTAGGTATAAAAGAATATATTGAAGCTAATAAACAAATAATTTTAGAATCATATGAAACATTTTCTAAGGGATGGTCTCTTGCACTAAATTTTGATATTGCAAATGCTAATCATGGAGTTGCTGATAATTTATTTACAAATTTATTACCTGACAGTGGTTTAGAACTTATTGCGTCCCTCCGAAGTCGTCAAATCGATAGAGAGGCAGTATTTTCTTTTGCAAAAAAATGGTTATCGAGATTACTACATGCTCCGATTTCTCCTCAAACGGAGATGGATTGGATTGGACTGTCAGAAGTTCTTTTTTGGATAGGATACTTGGAAGTATCTACTCCAATTTCTGATTGGTTAGCTCAAATTGACCTAAATGTTTCTGTTGAGATGTTATCCCTTGATATTTTGGCAGATATCGCATTAGGTTTATTTTACGCAACTTCCACGATTTATGACTTATGGCTGAATATAAATAAAACAAAAATTATCAATAGATTTCGGCAAGAAACTCAAACTATAACACTGGAAGATGATGGAAAAAATATAAAAGTACATTTTGTTATTGAGATAGTCCAACCAGATAACTGTTTTTCTGAAACACCATCTCCATATCAAAATATTCAAAAAGATTTTTTGAATGCATCAATGACCAGACTTGCATTACTTAGAAGATTATTTCCTGATCGAGAACGATATGGTAGTCAAGGATATGGTCATTTAATGTGGATTAATGCGGAATTACATGACGAAACAGAGAAAAATATTTCAATTTCTAATTTTCCTCTTCAACGTCTTGTTTCAATTAATGCAACTTTTAAAGCATTAGGAGAACAAGATTTACGTCCTGAAACATGGGATGATTATACCCAAAAAATTCTTGAATTACGAATGAAAAACGTAAAAATCCTTCAACAGCTTATTCAAGAATTAGAAATTTTTTTTAGAAAAAACACTATTTCTCAAAGCGATATTGAGAAAATCCTCAAGCAATCTATAACATCAAGTTTATGGAAGCAGACTCGCCAGATGTTACTCCGTTCTCCGTGGTTACCTCGCTGTGCTTTTGATGAATGGGGTTTTATCACGGAAAATATTGATCGTGTTAATCAATTAAACAGTAATGATTTTCATAAAGCGAAGAGTTTAGTTCTTGAAAAGTACAATAGTTATATAAAAGCATTTAATGACTATGTTTGTAATCTCTCGAATTTTTTTGAGCAAGCTGAATATGTATTAAATTGTCATCCTTATATTAAAAAAGGAGAAAACTTAAGGTAGAAAAAGTAATGAGGAATGCAGAAATAGATTTAGACTATCAAGCTCATCTTTCTGTATTAAATTTAGGAGAAGTGTTAAAATCTTTGCCAGAGCTACAAAAAGAATTCCGAAAATGCCTAGCTTCATTTGTTGAAAATCAAGAATTAAATAATTTAGAATCTTTAGAGCAAGATGTATTTAATTCTCTATGGTCTTTGTGGTACGCTTTTGCTTTTTGCCCAAATGAAAGACTTGAGAAAGCAAAACAATATTGTATACAAAAATTTAATAATAAGGTTCGAGAAATCAGAAACAAAATAAAAAAAGAACTTAAATCGGCATCATCAGATGAGTTACAAATTAGTATTTTGTTAGAAGATGTTTTATGGGAGGGAGAGAAATCTCTCTGGATTACAATTGATGGGACAAATACTTTGCAAGTTTATGGGGCAATTGAGATTGTAATAACAGCTATTAAACTTGCGATTAATTCGGTTCATCAAAATGAGCTAAGACGCTACGCAATTGACTTTACTTGGTCAAATTTTATAGTTGTGCCTTTAATACGAGGAAAATCTCTTGATGCAACAGCTTGGAGGTTATCCTCAATTTTATTTTCTGTTAATCCTGATCAAGATTTAGGATGGTGGAATTCAATACTTGTTGAAATTCCTTCTGATGCTTTTACTAAACTAGGGATCGAAATATGGAATCATCCTCGGCTAATAGTAGCGAAAAAATTACAAATTTTAATATTACAGTTGTCGTTTTTAATTTCCCACATACAGGATTTTACAAGATTACCAGAATTAGATGAACAAGGTTATGAAATACTTGACGGCTATATCCAAAAAATCAAAATACCCTTAATAGAAACTTTCAATGAAATATTGCGTACAGAAATTGAAATCAAGAGTTGTTTAGAAGAATTAGATATTTCTGAAGACTTTAATAGACTTTATTTAATTGGGGCAATTCAAGTATTACAAGAAATACATAAACAGATACATGAAAATATTTTACCAAAAATTGAATCTTTCTTTGAAGAAAATGAAAAATCTTATAAAATTTTAGACCAAGCTATTGAGGTTAATAACCAGTTACAAGAACTTCGACAATTAGGATGTATTATGTATTTATTTTGGGCATTAGATGTTGTAGAGGAAATATTATCCCAGTCAACATGATCACTAAGTTTTGGTAAGTAGATCAATCGAGCTTTTAAAATCCTTTGGTAAGTAGATAACCTTGTTTCCTTAATAAGGGTAGTGATGCGATAGTAGTGGTGGAGGCTTAAGCATGTGCTAATCGGGCATTGTAGTCGTGTATAAAGTACCAAATTGCCCCAATATGATTCTCCACATTTTTGGAAAAAGAGAGACTTTCTCTAACCAATCGAGAAAT
>CAYZWO010000172.1:0-7007 GCA_964482215.1 uncultured bacterium | reverse complement strand
AGCAGTTTACCGCAACTATCGGTTAATGATGTCCAAATCACTGAAGGAGATACAGGGACAAAAACCCTGTTATTTACCGTTAGTCTTAATGCAGCCAGCACTCAAAGTATTACAGTTAACTATGCCACTCAAAACGGGACAGCCCTGGCAGGATCGGACTATACGGCCACCAGTGGCGTGCTGACCTTTAACCCTGGCGAAACTCAGAAAACTGTTGCCGTTACCATTACAGGCGATACACTTCACGAAGCCAATGAAACCTTTTTCCTCAATTTAACCAATCCGACCAAAGCGATCATTGCCAAAACACAGGGAACAGGAACGATTCTCAACAATGATCCTGCACCGTTACCCAGTTTGGTGATTAATGATGTCAGCGTGCAAGAAGGGCCTAACGCGATCGCGCTTTTTACCGTTACCTTGAGTGCGCCCAGTACCCAAATTGTTCAGGTTAATTATGCAACCGCTAACGATACGGCCTTAGCTGGGTCTGATTATGTGGCCACGACAGGTAGCTTGGTGTTTAATCCTGGCGAAACGACCAAAACCATTGCTGTTACCGTTCTCAATGACACAATTCCAGAAGGCAACGAAACTTTTCGGATCAATTTATCTGCGCCTGTTAACGCCACTATCCAAGACAACCAAGGCATCGCCACAATCTTACCGCCTCCACCCCCAACTCCAGGTTGGCAAACCCAAGGCAATCAAATCTTGGCTCCTGATGGTACCGTTTTTCGCATTAGTGGCATTAATTGGTTTGGCTTAGAAACCAGCACCTTTGCTCCGCATGGTCTATGGGCAAGGGGTTACAAAGATATGATGAACCAGATGAAAAATCTGGGTTACAACACCATTCGATTGCCCTTCTCTAATCAATTATTTGATGCGGGGAGTGTTCCCAATGGCATTAATTTCAGCTTAAATCCTGATTTGCAAGGTCTAAACGGTCTGCAAATTATGGACAAAATTATTGCCTATGCAGGGCAAATTGGCTTAAAAATTATTCTGGATCGTCACCGTCCCGATGCCAACAGTCAATCCCCGCTTTGGTACACCAATGCCTATTCCGAAACACGCTGGATCAACGATTGGAAAATGTTGGCCCAACGCTATGCAGGCAATAACACCATTATCGGAGCCGATCTCCACAATGAACCCCACGGGACAGCGACTTGGGGCAGTGGAAATCAGCTAACGGATTGGCGATTAGCCGCAGAACGGGCAGGCAATAGTATTTTATCGGTGAATAGTAATTGGTTGATTTTTGTTGAAGGTATTGAAAGTTATAACGGACAGAATTATTGGTGGGGTGGCAATCTCGCAGGGGCGAAGGATTTTCCTGTGCGTTTGAATGTAGCTAACCGTTTGGTCTATGCTCCCCACGATTACCCCGCTTCAGTTTATCCGCAATCCTGGTTTAATAACAGCAACTATCCCAACAATTTACCGACCCTTTGGGACAATACTTGGGGTTATTTGCATAAACAAAATATTGCGCCTGTCCTTTTAGGGGAATTTGGCACCAAACTGGAAACCACCAGCGATCGCCAATGGTTAACCCAATTAACCCAATACCTTAATACCAATGGGATGCACTGGACATATTGGTCATGGAATCCCAACTCAGGGGATACGGGCGGCATCCTCAAGGATGATTGGACAACGATTCAGACCGAGAAACAGACCTTACTAGACCCGTTATTAGTTGCTAGTGGTGGTTTATTACCGAGTTTACGAGTGAACGATGTTCAAGTTACGGAGGGAGATACGGGGTCGGTCAACGCTATTTTCACCGTCAGTTTAAATGCAGCAAGTCCCAATCCTGTAACAGTCAGCTACACTACCGCCGATGGAACCGCTAAATCCGTTTCTGACTACACGGCGATCGCGGGAACCCTAACCTTCAATCCTGGGGAAACCAGCAAAACCGTTACCGTAGCGGTTAAAGGAGACACAATATACGAAGGGAATGAAAATTTCTTTTTGAATTTAAGCAATCCCACAAAAGCAACCATTGCCGACAGTCAGGGAATTGCAACCATTGTGGACAATGATCTTGCCCCCCCGAATCTGCGGATTAATGACATAAGCGTAACGGAAGGCAATTCTGGGATAACCAATGCGGTGTTTACCGTAACCTTATCAGCCGTCAGCACCAATACCATTACCGTTAACTATGCCACCCAAAACGGAACAGCGATCGCGGGTTCGGATTATGTCAGTAAAACAGGAACTTTGACCTTTAGCC
Source organism: uncultured bacterium (assembly GCA_964482215.1). Lineage (GTDB taxonomy): Bacteria > Cyanobacteriota > Cyanobacteriia > Cyanobacteriales > Microcystaceae > Snowella. Next base: position 4,756 of record CAYZWO010000172.1, on the reverse strand, counting down.
CTGGGCAACTCAGCCAAACCATTACCGTAGCTGTCAACGGTGACACGACGTTTGAAAGCAATGAAACCTTTAACGTCAACCTCTCCAATCCGACCAATGCCGTTATTAATGATGGCTTAGGCGTTGCCACGATTGTTAATGATGATTCCAATCCCAATCCTAATCCCCAAAAATATGTCGTAGCGGCTTATTATCCCGAATGGGCTATCTATGACCGCAACTTCCAAGTTAAAGACATTCCTGTTAACAACCTGACCCATATTTTCTATGCCTTCGCCAAAATTGACAATAACGGAGAAGTGGCCATTTTTGATCCCTGGGCCGCAACCCAAATTACCTTTAATGGCAAATATACCTGGGATCAATCCACTAACAATCAAGCAGGCAACTTTGCCGAATTAAGAGCATTAAAAACCCAAAATCCGAATTTAACCAATATGCTTTCCATTGGGGGCTGGACATTATCAAGTCCTTTTTCGGATGTAGCCTTAACCGATACCTCACGGAAAAAGTTTGCCACCTCTGCGGTGAATTTTATTGTCAAATATGGCTTTGATGGCATTGATTTGGATTGGGAATATCCTGTGGGTGGCGGCTTAGACGGTAACGTGAATCGTCCTGAAGATAAACAGAATTACACGTTATTAGTGGCAGAACTCCGACAGCAACTTAACTTACAACAAGCCAAGGATGGTAAAACCTATCAACTCACCATCGCGTCCCCTGCGGGCTTTGATAAAATTGCCAACTTCGAGCTAGGAAAAATGGCTCCCTATCTGGACTTTTTCAATGTCATGACCTATGACTATCATGGCGCATGGGAAAAAACTACCAACCATCAAGCCGCCCTATATAGTAATCCTAATGATCCTTCTGCTTACAAAGCCCAATACAATATTGCGTCAACCATTCAACAATACAAAAATGCAGGGGTAAAAGGGGAAGACATTGTTCTCGGCGCACCCTTATACGGTCGTTCTTGGACGGGGGTTCCTAATATTAATGATGGGTTATTCCAATCCGCCACAGGTGCAGGGCCAGGTACCTGGGAACCAGGAAACTTTGATTACAAAGACCTCTATCAAAAAGTTAATAACACTACGAGTGGTTATGTTCGTTATTGGGATGATGTGGCTAAAGTTCCCTATGTTTACAACAAATCACTAGGGGTCTTTAGTACCTACGAAGATAAGCAGTCTTTAGGCGCAAAAGTAGATTACCTCAAAACCCAAGGATTAGGCGGGATGTTTTTCTGGGAAGCGTCGGCAGATTTAGCCAGCACTCACCCCGATTCGTTAATCAGTTTAGCGGCTAAACAATTGGGGGTAACGGTTTAAGCTGCTTTGAATTATTCCAATTTTTTCTGTAATTGCTTAACTGTCTGATAAATTTCAGGCAGTTTTTTATAAATGGCTGAGGCTTTTAAGTAAATTTTATGGGGAACAGCAGGACTACTGGAGACAATTTCCCCTGGGGCAACATCATTATGAATCCCCGTTTGGGCAGACGCGATCGCGCCATCTCCAATTTTTGCTTGGTTGGCAACCCCGACTTGGCCCGCTAAAATAACCCGATTACCGATCTGTACACCACCTGCTAAACCCACTTGGGCCGCCATCGCACAGTTTTGACCGACTTGGCAGCCGTGAGCAATATGCACTAAGTTATCCAATTTCGTATTTTTACCAATGCGAGTTTCGCCCACTGCGGGACGGTCAATGGTGCTATTACAACCAATTTCTACCCCATTTTCAAGGACAACATAACCTGATTGTTCCATTTTCAGCCAACCTTCGGCAGTCGGGACAAAGCCAAAACCCTCGGCTCCAATCACGGCTCCACTGTGAATCACACAATCTTTGCCCATTTGTACCCGTTCGTGGATCGTACAGTTTGCGTGTAACGTGCAGCGATCGCCGATGGTTACGCCAGGGTAAATAACGACATTGGGATGAATGCAAGCCTGATTACCGACCGTTACGCCTGCTTGAATCACCACATGGGGCCCGATATAGACATCTTGGCCAATGGTGGCAGAGGGATCAATAACGGCAGTGGGGTGAATACTCGGTGCAGGCTGAAAGGGTTGATAAAACAAACGAATGGCTTGAGCAAAGAGTAAACGGGGGTCAGCCGTCGCAAGCCAGGCAATGCCTTTTTCCTGAGCTTGGAGTTGCAGAGATTCATCAAGGGGCAAAATTAAAGCACTCGCCGCCGTTTTCGTGACCATGCTGGCAAATTTGGAGCCTTCAATGTAGCTTAACTGGTTGGCTTTAGCTTCATCCACAGCCGCAACCCCTTGAATATCGGGATTACAGTCAGGCTGAGCAGTGAGGCTACTTGCCTTAACAAAAGGGCTTAATTTTTCAACCAGTTCATTAAATTGCATGGGAATTCCTTGATTAATCCTGCTTTCTTTTTAAGTGTATAGGATTTGAAGTGGATCCCAGAAACTGGACAAAAAAAAGAAGAGTGGTAAGCTCGAATCAAGAAAACTAAGGAGTAAGATGAGCAACCCGAAAAAATAGTACAGTGTCCAGTTTAAAGCCAAAGTTGCCTTAGAAGCGATTCGAGGAGAAAAAAACGTCCCCGAATTAGCCAGTCAATACCAAATTCATTCGACCGTTATTAACGGATGGAAGAGAAAAATGTTGGAACAAGCCAGTCAAATATTTGAGGGAGAAAGCAAAGTAAAACAAACTCAAGAAAAAACGCAAAGCCAGATAGATGAACTGTATCGGCAGATAGGACAGCTAAAAGTAGAGCGAGATTTTTTAGCGAACAGGTCGGCACAATTGGGCTTACCGACCGAAAGATCTTGGTAGACCGAAACCATGAAGAATTAAGTATTCAACGTCAATGTGAATTGTTAGGAGTAAATCGTTCAAGTTACTATTACCAAGCGAAAGAAGTAAGCTCAGAAGAATTCACCTTATTGAAGTTGTTAGATGAACAATACCTAAAAACTCCCTTTTATGGAAGTCAAAAGATGGCAGAATATTTGAAATCATTGGGGTATTGTATTAATCGGAAAAGAGTCATCAGACTGAGGAATAAGCTAGGGTTACAAACAATTTATCCAAAGCCCAAAACAACAATGCGTAATCCAGACCATCAGGTTTATCCGTACTTATTAAGGGAGGTAGAAGTCGAAAAAGCGAATCAAGTGTGGTGTAGCGATATCACCTATTTACCAATAGGAAAAGGGCACTATTATCTAGTAGCAATAATGGATTGGTATAGCCGAAAAGTATTGTCATGGAGGATAAGCAATACAATGGACGTGCATTTTTGTCAGTCAGCATTAGAAGAAGCTTTATATAATTATGGCAAACCCGATATCTTTAATAGTGACCAAGAAAGTCAATTTACATCTAAAGTATTTACGGACTGTTTAAAAAGAGAAAACATATTATTGGCAAAGTTTGAGGCTAGAGGAAGAAAAAATTGAGAGTTCCATTACCCGTTAACCTAGAGCTTGACTTCCCTTCATTTTTGTCTAGCCACTGGGGGCCATCTCAGTAAGGTTGGCTAATCCTAAATATCGAATACCTTGAGGGTTAATTTCAAATCGACAAGGTAGCACCATAACGCCTTTAGTAACAGCTTCTTTTAATAATTTGCCATAGGTAGGATCGAATTCATCCCCTGCATTAAATTCCGTACAATCGCCGCGATTAATAAAGTACAGCATTACGGGTTTAGCATCAGGCAATAACGCCATTAGTTCCTGTAAATGTTTTTGTCCTCTGGTAGTGACAGTATCAGGAAATAAGGCTAGCTTTCCTTGAGCGAGAGTTGTATTTTTAACTTCTACATAAATAGGCGGATGGTCAGCAGAAGTTAATAGAAAATCAATACGACTTTTTTTGTCATTACCGTAGGGAACTTCTGATCGAATGTGTTCATAAAAGGGAGCTAATTCAGGAAAAATCTTTTGGGTTAATGCGGCTTTAATCACCTGATTGGGTAAGGCCGTATTAACACCCACCCAGGTATTATCCACATAAATCATTTCCCAAGTGTAAGCTAATTTTCGTTTAGGATTATTGCTTTGAGAAAGATAAACAGGGCTACCGATTTGGCAAACTCCAGTCATCGGCCCTGTATTGGGACAGTGAGCAGTAACAATTTCTCCTGATGCGAGTTCAATATCCGCAAAAAATCGTTTATAGCGTTTTCGTAAAATTCCTGAAATTAAGGTTGGATAGGGATAGAAAAATTCAGGAGTCATACGCGATCGCATTGCATCAAAACATCGAGATAAATTGTAAGCTAAAGTTTGCCCCTAATCAAATTATCTCAACTTTTCTGTAGTTAATTTAATTCAAGTTTTTAAAGAATTTATTATTAAATAGATCATTATTGATTTTTATCAAATCCCCCCGCCTATCGGCACCCCCCTTTGTAAGGGGGGCAGGGGGGATAAAGCGTCAAGAGATTTTATCTTTATCAACAATTAATCATTCAAACTATACTCATTATTGAGAGAACACGATATGTAAAACCTGTTATTTAAATTAAAGGATTAAACGAGGGATTAAGTTGTTTTTGGGACTGTTCAGCTTGGGGGTGATTTTGATAGGCCCAGTGGCGATAATCCTCTAATAAATGACTCAGTAATCGTTGTTTGATGCGAGATAAAACCCCTTTTAATAACCCGTTTCCTGTCATTTCGATAATCGGAGCGGGCATTAATAAAAGTGGGGCAGGTAAATCAATGCTCACTTGTAAATCGGCTTTGCCTTGTAAATAG
>CAYZWO010000171.1:0-7164 GCA_964482215.1 uncultured bacterium | reverse complement strand
AGTTCTTTGTTACAAAATCTATTGGCTTAACTCCCCGAAACGCCTATTGAGCCTTGAGATAATAGCGATCGCTCTCTGCAAGATTGAGTATAATATTTGTAACTTCAATGGGCAAAAAGCAGGATATTCAACAGGTTAACGCGATCGCGAAAGAATTTAAAATGTCAGCACAAGCCAGAAAACTGTTTGGTAAATTTTTGGAAGAAGAAAAGCAAAATAGCAACGGTGGCAGCTTAAACGCAAGGGGAGACTTTACGTGGGAAGAACTCCGCCAAAAAGCGCAAGAATTCTTAGAGGAGTAAAAAGTAATGACAACTTTAATCACTAAACCGAATCTTGAAGCAATTATTGCAGTCATTACTCAACCGTTGATTGGAGAAATTTGTTGCCAAGTTTCATTTAGTTATGGGGATGAATTAGAGCTAGATTTTGGAAAAATGACCCCTTGTTCTCATCCGAAGTTAACGCATTTATATCAGGGAAGTTGGCAATTAGGAACCAGAGCAACGCCTTGGATTTTAAAGCAAGAAAATCAAATATTAATTTCTGCGTTTAATGTTGAGAGCGAAGAGGAAAGAGATAGAGCAAAAGAAGTTATCAAGCAATTAGAAGGTAAAAAATTAAATCAATTATGGGTTGATCCCAACACAATCTCTTTAACGCTAGACTTTGAAAACAATTATCAACTAATCTTAGAAGCAGATTTAGCAAATGATTCAGAGTTACCCTATTGGGAATTATTTATGCCGACAGAGCAGGTTCTAACGGTTGGGCCTGGGTTTACTTGGAACTGTAAATCTATTAATGAATACTCGTGAAAACTTAGTTAATGGAAATCTTCAATGTGTCAACTACTCGGCATGAACTGTAATGTTCCGACGGATATTTGCTTTTCTTTTGAAGGTTTTTGTGCGAGGGGAGGCAAAACTGATGAACATCGCGATGGTTGGGGAATTGCTTTTTTTGAAGGTTTGGGGTGTCGTTTATTTTTAGATGATCATCCATCGATCGCGTCGCCTATTGCCCAATTGGTTAAACAATATCCGATTAAATCGACCCATGTGATTGCCCATATTCGCAAAGCTACCCAAGGGGTAGTTGGGTTAGAAAATTGCCATCCCTTTCAACGGGAATTGTGGGGACAGTATTGGGTCTTTGCCCATAATGGCAACTTGGAAAATTTTGAACCCGAACTGACGGGACGCTATCAACCTGTGGGCACAACCGATAGTGAAAAAGCATTTTGTTTGATTTTGGAAACCCTTAGTACGATTTTTCCTGAAGGTAAGCCCCCGTTAGAAAAGCTTTATTCGGTTTTACAGGAACTTTCGCAAGAACTCGCCCAAAAAGGGACGTTTAATTTTCTGCTTTCTAATGGGGAATACTTCTTCGTTCATTGCAGTACCCAATTGAGTTATATCGTCCGTCAAGCTCCCTTTGCTGCTGCTCATTTAATTGATGAAGATGTTACCGTAGATTTTCAGGCTCTTACCCAAGAGAGCGATCGCGTAGCTGTGATTGCCACCTTACCGTTAACTGATAACGAAGTCTGGACAACGATTAAGCCTGGACAATTATTAGTCTTTCAAGATGGCTGCCCAATTTTAGGAAATTAAATGTCCTATTTCTGGATGATCAGTGGATTTCTGTTAGCTGCCTACTCCATTGTGGGTAATGACGCGCTGCAAATTTTGGGGCCATTTCTCAGTTCTAATGAAAAAAAGCCCTGGTGGGTTTTGTGGCTCTTTACGAGCACTATTTTTATTGGCATTCTGACCTATGGTTGGTCGATTCATCAGGGTGATATTTCCTACGGTCGCTTAAGTGCCTTCCCCTTGCCCGATCCCCTCAATTGGATTTATGTCATTCCCCCTTTAGCCTTGCTATTTCTTACCAGTTTTGGCATTCCCGTTAGTACCACGTTTTTGATTCTGACGGTGTTTGAACCTGGCAATTTAACCGAAATGCTAACCAAATCTCTCTTTGGCTACGGGTTAGCGTTTGTCGTTTCTATTTTGATTTATCAAGTTATTAGTCAACTGGTAGAAAAAGCCTTTATTGAATCTGCGGATAAATCGATCCCCTCCTATTGGAGCATTTTGCAGTGGGGAGCAACGGCGTTTTTGTGGAGTCAATGGTTAATTCAGGATTTGGCAAATATTTTTGTCTATTTACCCCGTCAATTAAATCTGGCTTGGTTAGTCTTTGCGTTAGGCATCATGCTGGTCTTACAGGCAATTATTTTTTATCAGCATGGAGGAGCCATTGAAAAAATTATCACTTCTAAGACTAATACCCAAGATATTCGCTCTGCTACGTTAATTAATTTTATTTACGGGTTTATTCTGCTATTTTTTCAGCAATACAGTAAAATGCCGATGAGTACGACCTGGGTGTTTATTGGGTTACTGGCAGGCCGTGAAGTCGCGATCGCGTCTAATCTCCAAATTCGATCCTTGAAAGAAACAGGAAACTTAATTTTTAAAGATATCGGCAAAGCGAGCTTAGGGTTAGGCGTGAGCGTTCTTTTGGCCTTTGCACTACCTTGGTTTGCTCAGCACATTAGTTAAAATCACCATTATTGTTTAAAAATAAGACATTGAATCTTGTCACAAAAACTTCATGTCTTTGTCATAACCTCGTCAAATGAATTCCCTATATTAAATAGTGTCAGCCCCAACCGTTTTCCCAGATGCTCCTCACCGGGCTGACTTTCTTCCTTATTGAAAGCTAAATACCACTATATATAACTGCTATGAAAGACCATACGCCAAATACTTACTCCACTCGCCCCCAACAGACTTCAGGGTCTAAAAAATCCCTCGCCTATTTAGGGCTAGTCTTGATGGGAATGGGAATTGGAGTCGGCGGAACCTATGCTGTGACCAATCCTCAGATGATGGCGCAGCTATCGGAAAAAACCTCTATTATCAAAACTGAGAAGGAAATTTTAACCCCAAAAACCGCTGTAGCAGCCATTCCCGCCCCTAGTAACTTTGTGGTGGATGTCGTTAAAGCCACAGGGCCTGCGGTGGTACGAATTAACGCCCAAAAAACGGTCAGAACGCAAGTTCCCGAAATCTTTAATGATCCTTTCTTCCGAGGTTTCTTTGGTTCTCAGATCCCCCATTTTCCTGATAAACAGGTGCAACGGGGTATGGGATCGGGCTTTATCCTGACAAAAAATGGCCAAATCTTAACCAATGCCCACGTTGTGGATGGGGCAGATCAAGTGACGGTGACCTTAAAAGATGGTCGTACCTTTACAGGAAAAGTCATGGGTAGCGATCCCCGAACGGATGTGGCCGTCATTAAAATCGAAGCGGATAATTTACCCGTTGTGAAAGTCGGTAATTCAGATAGCTTACAAGTCGGTGAATGGGCGATCGCGATCGGAAATCCCTTGGGCTTAGATAATACCGTGACAACGGGGATCATTAGTGCCAGTGGTCGCAGTAGCTCAGAAGTGGGCGTAAGTGATAAGCGCGTCGAATTTATCCAAACCGATGCCGCTATTAACCCAGGGAATTCGGGCGGCCCCCTTTTGAATGCTAACGGTGAAGTGATCGGTATGAACACCGCCATTATCCAAAATGCTCAAGGGATCGGTTTTGCTATTCCTATTAACAAAGCCCAACAAATTGCTCAACAATTGATTGCTAAGGGTAGAGTCGATCATCCGTATCTTGGGGTGCAAATGGTGGAATTAACCCCTGAACTACGGCAACAATTACGAGAACGCAATGGCTTAGTCTTTAACGGCGATCGCGGTGTAGTTGTCATGCGAGTCATGCCCAACTCTCCTGCCGACTTAGCGGGCGTTCAATCAGGCGATATTATCCAAAGCGTTAATGGACAAGAAATCAAAAAACCTAGCGAAGTGCAGGCAATCGTTGAAAAAACTAGCATTGGTTCAGAAATTCCTCTAGAAGTTTCCCGTGATGATCGCCCTGTGAAAATTTCGGTTAAAGTTGGGACTCTTCCCACTCAGAAAATGTCCCAAAACTAAATCTAGCCTTTGTTAACTTTTAACCTCGTTTATGGTTGGGATTGATCTTCTTTTTGATCAATCCTAATTTTTTATCGCTGATCACACTGAAAATAGGAAATGCTATGGCAATGGCAAATATGAAATTCGATCACGGTACTCGTCATCCAGAGAAGCGAGGGCAGCTAATACTAATTCTTCAATTGTCTCACCCACGCTCATGCTGGGATTAACTTGGAAGATTCCAGGAATGTGATGACCCTGAGCAAGATGATCGATTAAATGGACGGGCATAGAACTCCGATTATTGGTTACAAGAATAAAGTCATATCTTTCACACCAAAGTAGGATATCTGGATCTAAAGTGCCTTTTGGCGGCGTGTTAGGATCGCCAATTGCCCAGACTATTAAATCTGGTTCTTTGCGTCGTAGCTGTATTTGATAAATAGGAGGGAGATTTTCATCCATCAAATACTTGATTTGCATACGATTTTCCTAATGTTAGTCGTTCGGCTCGAAGTTGACGCAATCTTTTAGAAATTGGCGGGGGATTATTTGTTTGCTCTTCTCGCATTTTGTGTCCCCACTCTAGCCAATTGGTAAGATACTCATCAATTTCTTCTTTGTTATGAAGGTAGTAGAGAACTGTGGCATAAACCTGTTCCAAGCTTAATGATGGGTAGGTTTTGGTAATTTCTTCGGGTGTTCGACTGCGGTAAATATATTCATACAAGACTGTTTCAATACCAATTCGTGTATTTTTTAGGCGAATATCATTGGTAGAAAGAAAGATAAAGTAGTCTTCTAATTGCATAGTTTATATTTCCAGAATGTTATAACTAAACCGAACGTTCATCGCCCTATCTGGGATTATAACTGACCAGAAGTTTCTCCCATATCTCTGCCATAAACCAAGCCAGCAATGGCTTTTGTATCTCAATCCAATTTACGCGATCGGCGATCGTACTATAAAAGTTAAGGTACAAGCGGTAAAGTTTTGCAGTCATTAACAAACTTATAAAAATCAAATGGTTCATACAATCCTTTATCAACTAGCTCAAGGAACTTTTCGTGTAAACGACAAAGCTGCTCATTTCTGACATGAGTTACCTTTTGTCCTAAAGTATATGATTTCGCCTTCTTAACAAAACTAATAAATGAAAGCTTTAGAGAGCATTTAATATCTGAACCATAGAGATGTAATAAGATCTTTTTCTTTTCATTATTTGGGTACTTATCCCAATTAGCCTTCGTCTGTCTTCTATAGAGGTTTGCAGAGAGCAGCAATTGCTGAATTTGCTTCTCTGAAAAACCTTCGTTAAAGTATATGTTTTTATTGGCATTGATGCATTGCAGTAAATTCAAAGCTTTGATATCAGTAAGCAAGTCTATTTTTATACAGGCTTCGTTTCTAGTTCCCACCCTATAAACATCTTTATCAAACAAAATCAAAGTAAGTGTTGGTGAGAGTGGCAGAAAGATTTCAAGCCCTTTAGAGGCAAGGCCAACATTGCTACCGTACGTCTTTCGAGGTTCAAGAAACTGGTTATAAAGAACTACTGGATGGTCTGATGTGATAAAAGGTTGCCCAGTTTCATTGATAAGTAGTTTCCAGCAGAGATCTCTAACTAGGGGGAAGCAAGATACTACTATGCTTAAGGATTCTTGAACTGCATCTGTCAAGGTTAGATCAATGTCTCGTTCAGATTTAGATAAAGCATTAGAATCTATTGATGAAACAGTTTCTTTGTATTTTTCCACTATCTCACCTATCTCCTCTGCTGCATATACAGTTCTTCCAAGGAGTGCAATGATAAACATCAGGAGCATCTGATTATCTCTTGAATCTACTTGAGTTAGAGATTGTTTCTCTATTATAGAATTAATAATCTTTGCAGATTCTATCTCTAGTTTTTGAAGGGTATTCTCAATTTTCAGATCACGCCCGTAGAAGTAGTTTTTAGAGGCTTGCTCATATAAATTTGCACTATTGATGAACTTAAAAGAGGAAATATTGAAAACCCCTATTCTTTCTTCCTGAGATTGTAGAGAAAACTTTTTTAGGTAGAACCTGGGGACAAAGTGTTGATTTTTCTTCTCAGGCATTTAACTTATAAGTTTCATCATTACAACGTATCTGCATATTAGCTAGTGATTTAGGAGAATGACAAAACCATGTACGCAGCCAGCTAACTATTGACTATACGGAAACTTTCCATATATTACCCCAAATAAAGATCTTATTCAGAATCTTTCGATATAACACTCCCAAATAGCGCGATCGCAAGATTTTTCTGTCATAAACTCATTTTTTTGACTATGGCTCAACACGAAAGATCCGTAACGCTAATTTTTTATCAGCTAGATAAGCAAACAAGCCGAAAAAAGCAGGACTAAATTCGTGATAAGATTATCAATTGGACTATCGAGACAAATCAGCCTCAAGATACAGCGAGGCTAAAGACTCCAAGCATTTGAGCAGCAGTGACTCGTTTTGTCTTTAACCTTTGTATCAGCGAATCATGAAACATACACTTTCTGTTTTAGTCGAAGATGAAGCGGGCGTTTTAACACGAATTGCGGGTTTGTTTGCCCGTCGTGGTTACAATATCGAAAGTTTAGCCGTTGGGCCAGCGGAACAATCAGGAGTTTCTCGGATTACGATGGTGGTGCCTGGGGATGATAACACTATTGAACAATTGACCAAACAACTTTACAAACTGATCAATGTTCTCAAAGTCCAAGACATTACCCAAGTTCCCTGTGTTGAACGGGAATTGATGTTAGTGAAAGTGAATGCCTCGACTGCTAATCGGGCTGAAGTCATTGAACTAGTACAAGTTTTCCGTGCGCGGATTGTGGATATTTCTGAAGAAACCGTCACCGTTGAAGTGGTCGGCGATCCTGGAAAAATGGTTGCCATTATTCAAATGTTGAACCGTTTTGGGGTAAGGGAAATTTCACGAACTGGAAAAATTGCCCTCGTTCGTGAATCGGGTGTCAATACCGAGTATCTCAAGTTATTAGAAACTAAAGTTTAATCAATTCGGTCTTTTTTTAAAGATAGGATGAGCAATTAAGCACAACGCCTAAGTGGAGCAGTCATCTTTGTGCCAACTGACAGTCTCAGTAGATCGAAAAAGCGATCAGGAAGTGGGTAAGAAGAGCGTGGTAGT
>CAYZWO010000170.1:0-7175 GCA_964482215.1 uncultured bacterium | reverse complement strand
CAGCATTTCCAGTGCTGCGCCTTAAACCACTCGGCCACCTCTCCTGGTGGGTCACAGCTTCCCATCATACAATAAACTCCCACTTCATACAAGAGAGGACAGACAATTCCGCAATTCCAATTTTGGAAAATCAAATTGCCAGCATAGGGAAGATGGTCTATAGTCCAAGCCTTGTTGAAAAGCGCAGACCCGTAATTAGCGAATGATAGCTATCTCCAATCAGTTAGTTTCTAAGGTAGGTTGAGTATCTTCTCTTTTTTATTTGTCACAAAACGGATTAGAGTAAAGTAAACTTTAGACAGATTTTTAGTGGTATCAGTAAGTCGTGGATAGCAAACCCTTATCAGCAAGCTTTTTGGATAAACCCTCTGGGACGAGTTTATTAATTCTCTTAGTCGTCCTATCGCTGGCCTTAGGAATCGCTTTACCTCTATTAACTGGTAATTTTCCCTTGATTACGGCTTCTCTATTGCCCCCGTTTTTCGTGGCGACGGTCATCAGTGGTACGCTGGGGTTCTGGGTTGTACCGATCTTACGTCGATTAAAAGCGGGCCAAGTAATTCAAGAGGATGGCCCCCAATCCCACCTGAAAAAGGCAGGTACGCCTACGATGGGGGGGATTTTTTTTATGCCTGTTGGTATTATCGTTGCTTTACTTTGGTCACAATTTAATGTCAATGTCATTGCTGTTTCTTTGGTAACTTTGGCGTATTTTGGTATTGGTTGGATCGACGATTGGCAAATTCTCAAACAGCAGTCTAATAAAGGATTAACGCCTCGGCAAAAGTTAATTCTACAAATTTCGGTCGCGATCGCCTTTTGTGCGTGGATGTTTTTCACCCAACCTGCAACTATTACTAATGTTAAGTTACCTGGTTTTGTCTTACCGTTAGGGCTTCTTTTTTGGGTTTTAGCAGGATTTACCCTAGTTGCAGAAAGTAATGCTACGAATTTGACCGATGGAGTTGATGGTTTAGCCGCCGGAACTTCCGCCTTAGCCTTTTTAGGATTAGGTGCTTTGGTCGCGCCGAGTTCTCCCGAATTAATGATTTTTTGCGCAGCGATCGCGGGGGGATGTGTCGGCTTTGTTCTTCATAATCGCAACCCTGCCAAAGTTTTTATGGGAGATACAGGCTCATTACCGTTAGGCGGTGCGTTAGGTGCTGTAGGCTTACTAAGCGGCAATCTTTGGGGTTTATTGTTGTTAAGTGGCATCTTTTTAGCAGAATCCCTATCGGTAATTGCCCAAGTTAGCTACTACAAAGCCACCAAAGGCCCCGACGGCAAAGGCAAGCGTTTATTAAGAATGGCTCCTATTCATCACCATTTAGAATTAAGCGGTTGGGCAGAGACTAAAATTGTCGGCGTTTTTTACTTAATTAACGCGGGGTTAGCAGTTTTAGCTGTTTTATCTTCTTAAAATCGATTTCTAAAAAGTAAACGGTAATTGGCGTTCTTTGGATGATTAGATGATTAGTCAAGACAAAGGAATGAATCATGACAAAATGATTGTCCAATAGCCTAAAAAGCCAACTTTGTCTCGTTATGATTTCCGAATTCAGTCCCGAAGAAAAATTTTAGAAAAAAAATCCCCCTGAAAAGTCATTAGGGGGAAATAGGAAATCAATGAATAAGAGTTATTAGACTGTTACTAATGGCTCGGATAGATGCTGAAACGTTAAGCGTTCATCTTTAACATCGACAAAAATTGTGTCGCCTTGTTTGTATTCGCCGCGTAAAATGGCTTTGGCGATCGCGGTTTCCAGATAGCGTTGAATAGCTCGTTTTAAAGGTCGCGCACCGTAAATCGGATCGTAACCAATGTCTGCAAGGAAATCTAAAGCCGCATCGGATAACTTGAGGGCAAGTTTTTGTTCTTCCAAACGAGATTCCAAACGTTGAACTTGAATTTTGATAATTTCCCGTAACTGCGATTTTTGTAAGCCGTGGAAAATAATCGTTTCATCGACTCGATTGAGGAATTCAGGACGGAAATTGGCCCGCATTACCTCCATAACCCGCGATCGCATTTCTTCGTATTGGGATTCATCCCCCGCTAAATCCAAGATGTACTGGGAGCCAAGGTTACTGGTCATAATAATGATGGTATTTTTAAAATCCACCACATGGCCTTGAGAATCTGTTAATCGCCCATCATCGAGGATTTGCAACATTACGTTAAAGACATCTCCGTGAGCTTTTTCAATCTCGTCAAAGAGGATGACGGAATAGGGACGACGACGAATCGCTTCCGTTAATTGACCGCCTTCTTCGTAACCGACGTATCCTGGAGGTGCGCCCATTAAACGGGAAACCGTATGTTTTTCCATATATTCGGACATATCAATCCGTACAATGGCTTCTTCTGTGTCAAAGAGGCTCTGGGCAAGGGCTTTAGCTAATTCCGTTTTACCTACACCCGTTGGGCCAAGGAAGATAAAGCTAGCAATGGGACGATTGGGATCGGCTAAACCTGCCCGCGATCGCTGGATAGCTTCGGCAACGGCAGTCACGGCTTCATCCTGGCCAATGACGCGATCGTGTAATTCATCTTCTAAATGTAAGAGTTTTTCCTTCTCAGATTCCACTAATTTACTAATGGGAATTCCTGTCCATTTAGAGATAATTTCCGCAATATCCGACTCTAAAACTTCTTCTCGTAATAGAGTTTTACCAGAGGTCTGTTTTTCCGCTAATTGTTTTTCTAGCTCCTTAACTTGACGTTGTAAATCTGTTAATTTGCCATGCTTTAATTCAGCTAATTTATTGAGGTCGTAATCCCGTTCTGCTTGTTGAATTTCCAGGTTAACTTGATCGATGGTTTCTTTAAGCTTACGGATTTTATCAATGACTTCTTTTTCCGATTGCCATTGACCGTTTAATTTTGCTTGTTCTTCTTTGAGATTAGCTAGTTCTTTTTCCAGTTTCTCCAATCGTTCTAAAGAGGCGGCATCCGTATCTTTTTGGAGAGATAGCCGCTCCATTTCTAATTGCAAAATTTTACGATCAACTTCATCCAATTCCTCTGGTTTTGAGGTAATTTCCATTTTTAATTTAGCCGCAGATTCATCGACTAAATCAATGGCTTTATCGGGTAAAAAGCGATCGCTGATATACCGATTGGATAACACCGCAGCCGCAACGAGGGCACTATCGGCAATTTTCACCCCATGATGTACCTCATAGCGTTCTTTCAAACCACGTAAGATGGAAATAGTATCGACCACATTGGGTTCATCGACTAAAACTTCTTGGAAGCGTCGTTCTAGGGCTGCATCTTTTTCAATATATTTGCGGTACTCATCCAAAGTGGTTGCACCGATACAACGCAATTCTCCTCTCGCCAACATGGGTTTCAGCAGGTTCCCCGCATCCATCGCCCCTTGAGTTGCCCCTGCACCAACAACGGTATGGATTTCATCGATAAAGAGAATAATGTTGCCCTGACTTTCGGTGACTTCCTTGAGGACAGCTTTTAAGCGTTCTTCAAATTCCCCTCGATATTTGGCCCCAGCAATGAGTGACCCCATATCCAGCGCAATTAGTTTGCGATCGCGGAGGGATTCAGGCACATCTCGATTAATAATGCGTTGGGCCAAGCCTTCAACAATGGCAGTTTTACCCACCCCAGGCTCCCCAATCAGCACAGGATTATTTTTAGTCCGACGGGACAGAATTTGAATAGTACGCCGAATTTCGTCATCTCGCCCAATGACGGGATCAACTTTCCCTTCACGAGCCATTTGGGTTAAATCACGCCCATATTTTTCAAGGGATTCGTATTTACCTTCGGGATTTTGGTCGGTCACTTTCTGGCTACCTCGCACTTGGGTAATAATATCTTTTAGTTTTGCTTCTGTCAGTCCAAACTCTTGAAATAAGGCTTTGCCAAGACGGTCATCTTTAGCATAGGCTAACATCAAGTGTTCAATGGAAATGAAATCATCGCCAAATTCTTTCCGATAATTTTCGGCTCGATCTAATAAACTATCTAAACTTCGTCCCAAATAGATCGACTCACTCGGATTAGAGATTTTGGGTTGACTGCGGATAAAGGCTTCGACGCGATCGCGGAACTTGGGAACGCTGATATTGGCTTTATTTAAAATACTGACGGCCAAACCCTCTTCTTCGAGCAAGGATTTGAGGAGATGCTCACTTTCAATTTGTTGTTGCTTATTCTGTTTGGCAATATCAGGAGTCCGAACAATGGCTTCCCAAGCTTTTTCTGTAAATTGGTTGGGATTAGTAGGTTGCATAGGAATTTTGTATAAGCTCTTACCATTACTATTGTAGAGTGCCTAGATTTCACTGTGGAAGTCGGTTTTCCCAATATTTAGGTAGGGTTTTCCCTGTTTTTAGCGGTAGTCAGGCGATCCAGTTAGAACTATATTGTAAAACTTGGATTAATTTTTATTGATTACGGTTTTTCGGATTTCCTAGAGAAAAATCATGTATAATTTACAGTCAATTCTTATAGCGAATGAAAAAACGAGTTGTTTTTTAACTCAAAGAAATAATTTTTATGAATCAAAATGAACTTATCAATAACAGTAATCTTGTAAATTCAATGAAAATAGGTGCAAAATATGGTTTTTATTTAAGTTTAAGTTTATTGGTTATTTTTATCCTATTTTTTGCATCAGAGCTATCAGTTTCTCTAGGCGAATTTTTCTTTATAGTATTGTTCTTAAGTTTTCTAACAATAGGAGCAGGAAGTTTAATTGGTCTGATCGTAGTTGGCACATTTAATCTTCTTAACTGGGTTCTGGCTTTTGCTGGTACAAGTGTTTTAAGCTTCTTGAGTATCTTGGATCTTGAAAATGGGCTGTTTGGTCTTTTTTCTGGCTGGGTAAATGTTGCCTTTCTTTCTCTTTTTTCAATATTGCTTTTGGTTCGTAAATATTTGGCAAAAAAATCACCAATATGGCTTGAAAAATCAGTTGATGAAGCTATTGTTACAATTTTAGCAAGTTTATTGATTACTGCCTTTGCATATTTTTTCCAAATTATTACAGGTACTACACTGCTTGGTTTGTCTTAATCCCATCTTTGAATTTCTAAGAGTGCAATTACTGAGCGCGTAACTTGAGTAAATGTAAGCCTGCCAAAGTTTTTTAATGGCTGTTTGCAAGAAACAAATATTGACTAAGATTTTGTAATAACCTGTGATGCCTGATTATTGAAATAGAGCCGATAGAACCAATAATTTGACGAGAAGGAAGAACTGTTAAAAAGCCAAGCCGAATCACTGAAGCCTTGATTAAACCGCTCGCTTTAAAATCATTATCTTTAGGTGTAATAATCTCATTAAAATCTGCAACATACTGTTTTAATTGACTATTTATTCCGCATACTAAAAATCTTGATATCTCGGCATAATCCGTAAAATTAGCAGAGGAAGATTCTTAATTTTTTGATTTGATTGAGGTATTGGTGTTAAGACAATATTACCTTCTTTCATAATCAGGATTATTTTCTTTATATGAGTTAAATCGTAAATGGGTTCATCTTACGAATAACACTGATTGAGATTATTTAAAGCAAAAACTTCCCAATCTTGGGTTTCCTGAGAATCTTGATCAAAGTTTTGTTGATTTTGAATAATATCAGAGTCACTAAGTTTTGTGATAATCCAATCGGTGATAGACAACCCAACCGTATTGGCTTGATGCTGTAAAATGTTGTAAATCTCGTCACTCAGTTCTAAGGTTAATTGCTGACTAATGGGAAACAGTTAGTTGTCAATTACGATAGAATGATTATATCCTTTCTCTTCTTGAAAAATATGAATATGTACAAATTATAAATTTATTTGTTTTGTTATGAAGGTTAAATTATCATTTAAAACCAAAATTTCTGCTGTCAAACTCAATGATTCATATCGTATAAAGCTAAAATTAGAAGATAGCTATTATATCCATAACTATCCATTTCGCTCTTTGTTGGATGCAGTAGATTTCACTTCCAGAATTCTAGAGGTTAAGCAGATAGATTTACTACATTGGGAAATAGAAAATAGTGAATTCGATGTATTGGAAAAATTCTTGATCTGCAATTGTAATAAAGAGAGTAAAGCAAAAAAAGCACATCTTTGGAATGGACTCGATACCTTTTGCAATATGTGGAGTACTGGTGGACTCAGCTATAAATATGATCTTTTCAATACTGATTTACACAGAGAAATTTGTACGATGTGCTTTAATAAAAAAAGAGAGCTAGATCACGAAATGGGTAGAGTTTATTAACTAATATTTCTAGCAAATTTCGTAAATTAGAACGAAAAAAAACTCAGATTTTTAATCTTATTATTTTATTTCAATTCTATAAAAAATGATTTTTTAACTAATTTTTTGAAACGCGATCACTGCTGTTAATAATATTAATTAACCGAAAGAGAATTTATGACAACATCAGCCCACGAAATTTATACCCAAACCGTTCGTAATCTACCACCAACCGAACGACTAAAATTAGCCACACTAATTCTTAATGAACTTGTTGATCAACCTTCCTTAGAAATTGAAGAAAGCGAAACTTGGACAGAACAGGATCAAAATGACCTATTAACTTTTTCCTTACAATATGCAACAACAGCCTTATCTGATGCTGAGGAAATAGAAACATGACTTTCAATTATGGCAATATAATCACCGTTGATTTTCCTGGCGTAACAGGAACTAAACGTCGGCCAGCCGTTATTTTGTCATCAACCACATATCATTCTCTACGACCTGATGTCATTATTGGACTCATCACAACTCAAACTAAAAATCTGGGAAAAACGGATTATATTCTTCAAGATTGGGAAGCCGCAGGATTACGAGTCCCTTCCATTTTTCGGAGTTTTATCGTTACTCTGCCTCGCTCCGCTAATTTAATTTTGATTGGACAATTAACAGAACGAGATTGGCAAGGTATTAAAAAATGTGTCAAAAATAGTTTAGCTGATTTGGCTAATGAAATTTAGCTCGCCGCCTTCATGGAGAGCATTCAGAAAAAGATCACCGCCTTGTAGATTGGAGAGAAACTTTTTTAGCTGCTCAATATCAGGGGTAAATGGCTGTTGGTTCATAGTAAACCGAAACTCCTTTTTTCCCCCATCTGTTTGGATAATTTAGCCATTAGACCTCTTGCGTGAATAGCGAGAATGGGCGTAAAAGTAGGTCAAGGAG
>CAYZWO010000169.1:547-7177 GCA_964482215.1 uncultured bacterium | reverse complement strand
TTCATTCCTTCTCTCTCTCTCTTTTCATAAAATCTTTCGATTTTTCGAGGTGCCCTTTAGGAATTTATCCTACCAATCTTTTACTTCCGTTTTTACCTCCCCGAAACACCTATTGAGCCAAGCTATCAAGGCAAAACCATAGCAGAATTAATAAAGATTTTCAATGTTACAAGAAAAACAATTTATAATTGGTTTACGGCTTGGGAAGATAGAAAATTATTAGGGCTATATAATAGTTCAGGAAGAGGACGTAAGCCAAAACTGAGTGAAGAACAACAACTGGAGGTAAAAAAATTAGTGAAGGAGTCTCCAAAAAGCCTAAAAACAGTTCAAAGCAAAATCAAACAGGAATGGAAAGTAGAGATTAGTAAAGATACAATAAAAAGAATAGTAAAAAAGTTTAAAATGACATGGCGAAGACTGAAAAGAGGGTTAATTAGAAAGCCTTCTGAGTGGGAATTAGAGGTGAAATTGCCAGAGATAGAAAAACTCAAAGAGCTGTATAAAAAAGGAGAAATAGATTTAGGATATTTAGACCAAGTAGGATGGAGTTCGAGGGCTTGTATTCCTTATGCATGGCAAGAAAAAGATGACCAGATAATTTTAAATGATGTAGAGGGAAAAAGGATTAATGTAATGGGGGTAATGAATACGAAAAATGAGATTTATTACGAAAGTTATGAGACAAATACGAACAACGATAAGGTGATTAAGTTCCTAGATAGATTTAGTGAAACAATCAAAATAAGAACTGTAATCTTGTTAGATCAAGCATCAATCCATACGAGTGATAAAATCATGGAAAGATTAGAGTATTGGAAAGAAAAGAATCTGGAACTTTTTTGGTTGCCAGCTTATTCACCAAAATTAAATTTAATCGAAATATTATGGAAATTCATGAAGTATGAGTGGATAGAAATATCAGCATACGACAACCACAAAAACCTTAAAGAGTATATAAATAAAACTCTAAAACTTTTTGGGTCAGAATATGTAATTAATTTTGCATGACTACTTAAACGGTTCAGCATTCTTCATGGGGATAATTATACTAACTAAAAATTTATTTACCATTGGAATTAAGATGGCTTTTTATATAAAGTTTAGCAATATTGGGAAATAAAAAAGTAATTTTTTTCAAATATCCGTTTCTTAGTTTGCCTTAAAAGCAAAACTTAATTATAAAACCCAAAAAAGACATTATAATTAATTTATAAAAGCTAAATTGAGCTTAATCGCAATGTCGCGAATTCTCTGAATTTTTTCTGCTGGACATAAAATTTGATTTTGAATATTAGGATGGCTACTGACTTTGTCCTTTTGAATAATAGCTTCTTCATTAAGCCATAAGGAAATATAATCAAATTCAGTCCGAATAGATTCTAATGAGCTTATATCTGCTTCTTCAAGCACTTCGAGAAACACAATTGGGCGAAATTTTCTGAGGATATTTCGGCTGCCATCAAGTACTTTATATTCTTGGCTTTCAACATCTATTTTGATTACATCCACAGATGGAATTTGAAATTGTGTGATGTAATGATCCAAGGTAATAAGATTAACTGTCAAAACTTCTGAATGCTGCTCACGAAACTCTGAACTTAATGATGCTGATGTTTCGAGTATCGCTCCAAATCGTGGAGTAGGAATATAGAATTGGGCTGTACCTAAAGAATTTCCAATAGCATTTTTTATAATTTTAATTTGTTGTTTAATTTGTTGATTATGGTTATTTAATTCTATATTTGCATTAAACCATCTTAGAGCTAGAGGAAATGGCTCGAACGCATGAACAATGACATTCGGGAAACTTAATGCAGCGATGATTGAATAAAGTCCAGAATTTGCACCAACGTCTAGTACAGTTTGAGATTGTTCAAGAGCCGATAAGAAAACTTGAGGTAATGGTTTTTCATAATGTCTAAGATCATTGATCCAAATGGTTTTAGCTATGTAATCTACGTTTGATTCAAACTTGCCATATAATTTTCCTGTTAGAACTCTGCCGTCGCTCAGTGAAATATTAAAATTAATAATTTTGGGTACAAATTTAGAATATCTTGACACCATTTTTGCCAATGAATCATAAGATAGGTGATAAAGCAAAATGGAAAGAGACATAGTAATAAATGGAAATCTAGACAACTTCCTAATCAAACGCTCTGTAAAAGTAGAATTGTTCATTATTGCATTATATTCTATTAAAATTAATAAATATTTTGAATATTTTTGGGATTTTTACGTTAGTTTTTTTGTTTTTGATGATAGTTCATTTCTCAATTAGATAAATTTTATTAATAGCTCCATAACACAACAGCTTTTCATTAAAATTTTTAACAAAAGATAATAAAAAGTATTTTTAATATCCCCTTTCTATTGCCTTTTGTAAAGCTGATTCAAATAAAGTTGTAGCATCATCCCAACTATAACTTGTAGCAATCTGATAAGCATTTTCTGACATTTTTCGCCAATCTTCATTGGACAACTGAACTAAATTAATAATTGCTTGAGCCATTTCTTGAGGATCTCTGGAATTTAACAAGATACCAGTTTTGTTAGAAATCAATTCTGGTGCAGCTCCTGCTTGAGTCGCAATAACAGGGGTTCGACAAGCCATTGCCTCCAATAAGGGCAATCCAAAACCTTCAATGGAACTCCCAAATAACCACGCATCACACTGGCTGTAAAGATTTTTTAATTCATTTTGAGGAGGAGACAAAAAGTAATCGCATGGTGACGGTAAAGGTAATTCAGTAGTTGGTTGATTTGTTCCAAAAGCAAGCAATCGTATATTTGGGATAGTTTGCTGAGCAAGGGATACGGCAGCTAAGCTTAAGTCCACTCCTTTCCAAGGTACTGTTGAATACATAAGCCCAACGGTAGGAATAGCTTGTTTATCACGAGGATTAGCCCAGAACAAGGAAGTATCAATACTATTAGGGACTAGAGATGTGTTGAAATCTCTATAGGTTAATTCCATCAATTTCTGTAACCATTTCGCAATTACAATTTTATGAAAAGGAAGAAAATAAGTTTTTTTTGCTCTTTCTTGATCTCTACTTGTATAGTAATCAAACACTTCATGGTGTTGGACAAAATAAACTTTAGCTCCTTTATTTTGGGGAAAAGATGCTATCCATTCGGCAGTTGTCCAAAAAGTAGCGATTATTACGTCGCCATCTGGAACGTCTTCTTTTCTTATAGGACGATTTCCATCAATAACTTTGATTGAAACAGAGCTATTCTTAAAATAAGTGAAATTAGGTAATATTGGAGTAGGTATAGGTCTACCTCTTAAAAAATTTTTGAAATACCGATCCCAAGGAATAACTTGCTTTCCTTTTGTAACGATGGTGACATCGTGGTCTCGCCGTTGAAGATTCTTTGCATAGTCAGCGATAATTCTAATACCACCATGTAGATTAAGTGCAGGACAGACAAAAGTAATTTTCATAAAATATCAGCTAACAATATTGTTTTCAAAATAAAATTTATTATTAATCAAGTAAATATATCAGCTTCTTTAAAATATCTTCCTGCTTTATCTTTAGCGGATAAAATGGGTTCGTCTTTTAATTGCCAATCAATTCCTAAATCGAGATCATTCCAAAGGATAGTTCGGTCATATTGAGGTGCGTAATAGTTAGTTGTTTTGTATAAAAATTCGGCCGAATCTGAAAGCACAACAAAACCATGCGCAAAACCTTCAGGAATCCAAAATTGACGCTTATTTTCTGCGTTTAAAAGACAACTAGCCCATTGTCCAAAGGTGGGGGAACTGCGGCGAAGATCAACGGCAACATCTAAGACTTCACCCGCTACGACTCGCACTAATTTCCCTTGAGGTTGTTGGATTTGATAGTGCAAACCTCGTAAAACATTTTTTAATGACAAGGAATGATTATCCTGAACAAATTTAGGAGAAATACCTGTTTTATCTGCAAAGGTTTGTTCATTATAACTTTCAAAAAAAAAGCCTCGTTCATCACCAAAGACTTTGGGTTCCAGAATTAAGACATCAGGGATATGAGTAGGAATAACATTCATGGTTTATCGTGTTGAACTTTAACCAGATGATAAGCATCAAGGTTGAAATTATTCTAAGTTAAGTGAGAACTCAATTATTTTAAACGGTTAAAGACACTAATTCTTCTAGTTCTTGCCAACCCAATCCGCGTCGTACTACGCTGGGTTCCGAATCAGTCAGATCGAGAATGGTAGAGGTTTCATAGCCTGTATCTTGCTCATTATCTACAATAATGTCAACTAATTTATCAAACATATCAAATAATTCGGCTTTATCAAGATGCTCGAATTCATCGCGATCGCGTAAATGGGCAGAAGTAGAAATAATGGGATTTTCTAAGGTTTTTAATAGAGCTTGGGAAACGGGATGATCGGGAACTCGAATCCCTGTGGTTTTCCGTTTCGGATTCATGACTAATTTCGGAACAAGTTTAGTCGTAGGAAGTAAAAAAGTGTAAGGGCCAGGAATTAGCCGTTTCATAATTCGATAAGCCTGATCAGAGACGATCGCGTACTCAGAAATATTAGAAAGAGAAGAACAAAGAAACGTCAACGGTTTATCATTGGATAATTGCTTTAATTGGCGAACGCGCTGTACGGCTGATTTGTCATTTAAATCGCACCCGATCGCGTAAACCGTATCCGTCGGATAAAGCATAATAGCCCCGCGTTTCAGTGCATCACAAATGTTGCTGACTGTGCGTTGTTGAGGATTTTGCGGATGGAGAGTATATAACGTAGCCATACTATGACCAAAATAGCGTATTTTGACTGTCCGACAGGCATTTCAGGGGATATGTGTCTGGGTGCCTTAGTAGATGCGGGTGTTCCTTTAGAATACCTGATTGAGCAATTAAAAAAACTCAATTTAGAGAATGAATATAAATTTTGGGGTGAAAAGGTTCAGCGTCAAGGGCAGACTGCTACTAAGATTCATGTCGATTTATTACTACTAGAAACAGAACATTCCCCTCACCCTCACCACCATCATCATGCTCCTGCGCGGCATCTCCCCGAAATTGTGCAACTCATTCAAGGGGCAGGGTTACCCGTTCGTGTGCGAGATTGGAGTTTACAAATTTTTAAAACCTTAGCGATCGCCGAAGGAGCCGTGCATGGCATTGCCCCCGAAGCCGTTCATTTTCATGAAGTGGGAGCCACCGACGCAATTGTTGATATTGTGGGAACCTGTTTGGGCTTGGATTATTTAGGGATTGAAAAAATTTATGCTTCGGCTTTACCGACAGGTGGGGGAACCGTGTGGGCTGCGCATGGTCGTTTACCTGTGCCTGTGCCTGCGGTGGTAAAGTTATGGCAATCTCGTCAAGTTCCTGTTTACTCCAACGAGATTGAAAAAGAATTAGTGACCCCCACAGGAGCCGCCATTTTAGTGACCTTAGCAGAATCCTTCGGTTCGCCACCTCCATTGCAGTTGCAAAAGACGGGGTTAGGTGCGGGTAACCATGATTTACCTATTCCCAATATTTTGCGGCTTTGGTTAGGCGAAGGGATGGAAACTCAACCCCAAATTGTCCCCTTTGCTCAATCGGAAGAAATTGCTGTTTTAGAAACCCAACTAGATGATCTCAATCCCCAAGCTATTGGCTATGTTTTAAACAAGTTATTGCAAGCGGGAGCCGTCGATGTTTTTACTCAGGCAATCGGCATGAAAAAATCGCGTCCAGGCATTTTACTCACGGTTATCTGTCATCCTGACGCGATCGCGACTTGTCAAGAAATTATTTTTCGAGAAACAACAACATTAGGCATTCGCTATTCTCTGCAAAATCGAGCTATTTTAAATCGAGAAATGCAAATCGTGAAAACTCCCTATGGCGAAATTGCGGTTAAAATCGCCTATGGGGAGCATAACGGTAATCAAACCGTCCTTAATGTACAGCCTGAATATGAAGATTGTGTTGAGTTGGCCCAGCAAACAGGTGAACCCTGGCAAGTGATTCATCAGTCAGCGATCGCGGCTTGGTATAATAACCGACCTGAGAGTTTCACGAGGGAATCTTAAAACTTGTGGCGGCTAGACTCGATATTCCTTAACCAAAGTGGAGTGTATCCACTGCCCTTTATCGTTGTAGCTGCGAATTAGGCGTTGTCTTTCATTGTCGCTAACCAGCCAGCCTGCTTCAATAAAAAAGGGTTGCCGCAGTTCTAGTTTTAAAGGCGTATTGCTCGACCCGCCATCGGGCAGTAACAAAACTTGTCTTGGGTTTGCTCCGTCCTCAAAAATCAGTTTTTTCTCCTCAATTCGAGCCGTCGAGCTAAGAGATTGAGACCCAAAACTGAGGGTTTGCTGTAACCGATCTTCAGCGATCGCGTTAATTTCTAAGCGGGTGCTAAACGTTTCTGAAGGTGTCCAGTCGGCATAAACCGTTGTGGCCTTTCCTTCCCAGATTCCGAGTAATTGGTCTACTGTGAGGACAGGACGTTCTTGAGCCTCGGTTCCCTGTCGAAATTCTCGAATGAGCGTTAACGAACTAAATTTACCCTCTTTATCGTAAAGCTGAACCAACCGTAAACGGCGATCGCCAGCAACAAACCACAAACCACAAACAACACCATCACCTGTGTACGATCTGAGAACAGACG
>CAYZWO010000169.1:0-537 GCA_964482215.1 uncultured bacterium | reverse complement strand
CCAGCAACAAAACCCGACTCTACCCCAAATTCTGCAAATGGGGCAAATTGAAACGCGCCTTTAGAAAATGTCCCTGTTTCAAAAAAGATAATTTGATTGCCCACCGACCGATAATCTTGAACGTAATCCTGGGTCGGTTCTCCCTCATAGCCTGACTGCCCAAAACGTCGCAATCTAAAACGAACTAACTGATTTTCTTCTAAGCCTTCTAAATTTAAGATAGATGAGGTTGAACCTAAGATTTCACCATCAACTGAAACTTGGGTAAAAGAGCCGCGCCATTCCCCTAAATTTTTCAGGAAATTTTCCCAATTATTTTCCATCATGACGATTCCATCTCCCATTGAAAAAGCACTTAGGAGTCTTGCCGTGTTTCGACCCTAAGTGCTTTCTCTCAAACTTTTTCCTCACACCTGTTTATAGTATTAAATAGCTCCCTAGCTTTGTCAACCTTAATCTAGCTTTTTCTACCTTAAGATAGAGTACACGACTTGGAAGGTTAAAGGTTGTCCAATCTGAGAGAATAGTGAAATAGTC